>NZ_JALPRS010000001.1:302109-604218 GCF_023630255.1 Pontibacter deserti
TGCAGGTATCGGAACGGTTTGACTTTTATTTGCTTCTGATGCTGGATTGCCTCCAGTACCTGCAGCACGTAGGGCAGATCATCGGCGTGCACAAAATGAAGCGAGGTATTACCTACCAGCTCTGATGGTTTAAATCCAAAATGTAGTTCTACTGAATTACTGACGTATTTATAGATTCCGGCGGAATCTAAAATCGTGATCATGTCATGACTGTTCTGTATAATAGAACTGTAAAATTCCTGGGTTAGGCTATCGGTCATTACTGGCTTGGCTAAAAGTCAGATTATACCATCTGGTAATGGTATAATTTGGTGCAAGTATAAATTGTAATAACCTGATAACCTACTATATTATGGTATATTTTTTTATAGTTAAATTTTGTATAATTTAAGGTGGTTGGAGTGTTGTTTAGATTTGAATACGTAGTAAAATGATAATATTTAAGGGCGTGTGTTGGTAAGCTTTAATGGTATAAAATAAAGAATTGATGAGAGGTGTTATAACTTATTCTCCCAGAACGATTTCTCCGCCTTTCATTACAAAAGTTACCTTACGAATGTCGCTTATACTTGTAGCAGGGTTACCCTGAACAGCAATAATATCGGCTAGTAAACCAGTTTTTATACGCCCCAAACTATTGCTTAAACCGAACACATCCGCGTTTACAGAGGTAGCTGATTTTAGCACATCCAGCGGTTTCATGCCATAGTCGACCATCATCTCCATTTCGCGGGCATTATCGCCGTGGGTAAAAACGCCTGCATCACCACCCATGCTTATAGTTACTCCGGCTTTAAGGGCAGCAGCAAAGCTTTTACGTTTTTTCTGTATTCGTTCCGGCTCCGGCTCACTTCCTTTCTTCCAGCCACGGTATTGGGTTATAGCATCGCCGGCTGCCAACGTAGGGCAAAGCGCAACGTTATGCTTTTTCATGAGGCGGTAAATTTCCGTGGTAGCATTATCGCCATGTTCTATAGTTGATACACCAGCAAGTATAGCCCTGCGCATTCCTTCGGGGGTAGAAGCATGGGCAACTACTTTTCTGCCACCACTTGCAGCCACTTCCACTATGGTTTTAATTTCTTCCAGTGTAAAAGTGGGAGCTGCTTCTTGGTTTAAACCCCAGCGGTAATCGGTGTATACTTTAATCAGGTCGGCTCCTTTCCCCATCTGCTCACGCACTTCCCGGGTAAGGCCTTCGGTGCCATCGGCTACAGCGGCGCCAATAGGAGTCTCTATCTCATAGCTTAATTCTTTAGGGCCATAACTACCCGTTGCAACTATAGCTTTGGTGGCGATCAGCATACGCGGACCAGGTATAACTCCTTTTTCAATGGCCTGTTTTAGCCCGACATCGTCATAGCCTGCACCTTCCGTACCTAAATCGCGAACGGTAGTAAAGCCAGCCAGTAACGTATTGTTAGCATGTACGGTAGCACGGGCAACTCGCTCTGCTCTCGATTCTTTCAGCACCTGGTCGTTCCAGGGGGTTTCGTTGTAGGGATGAAGAAACAAATGGCTATGTCCCTCAATCAAGCCTGGCAGCAGGGTAGTGCCCTTCAGCTCAATTATTTTAGTGTTTGCGGGAGCCCGTGTAATTACCCCAATTGCTGCTATGGTATCGCCTTTAACCAACACCTGCCAGTTATCATGCATCTTCTCGCCATCAAACACCCGGTCTGGTTTTAGCAGGTAATATGTTGAGGTATGCTGTGCCTGGCTTATTTCCGCAAACAGCACACAAAAGAACAGTATAAGGCTACGAAATAGGTAAAAGCGCATAAGTATAAACTGACTTTGCATGTTACATGAAAACATTAAGATACTATCATGTTGCGGTACTGCAAAATCTTTTATACTTGCTGCTGTTTACCTTTTAGTCTTCATTTGTTAACCTGATAATCATGCCTTCGTTTGGCTGTAGGTTTAGCTGTTCATCTGCCTGGTGGTTTTCTTGTTTGACCTCTGTGCTAAGTATAATCTGTCCTTTTGGTGTAAGGTACTTCGGTTTAAACGGGCAGTTATTGTTACCCATATTTAACACAATCAGCAGGTCAGTTTCCTGGTGCACACGGCGGTAAGCCAGCACATCGCCTTCAGCCTGAACGGGTATATAATCGCCTATACTTAAAGCCGGTTCACTTCTGCGAAGTTGTATCAGTTGGCGGTAAAGCGCAAGTATAGATTCCGTATTTTCTTTTGCAGCTTCTACATTTACCTGTTTATAGTTGCCGGCCAGACGAAGCCAGGGCTTGCCGGTTGTAAAACCAGCATTTTCAGAAGCATCCCATTGCATAGGTGTGCGGGCAGGGTCGCGGCTCAGGTTCAGCCCGGGCATGTTTAACCCTTGCGGGTCTTGTATCTCCTCTTCCGGAATCGGTACATCTGCCATCCCGATCTCGTCGCCATAGTATAAAGTGGGAGTGCCACGCAACGTTAGCAACAACATGGCCGCCACCCGTGCCTGCTCCATCCCGATCCTTGTAGCAATGCGAGACTTATCGTGGTTACCCAATACCCAGTTCGGCCAGCCGTTTTCAGGCAAGGCGCCTTCATATTCATCGATATGAGCCGCTATTTTTCGGGCATTCCAAGGCAGTGTTAGCAGCATAAAGTTAAATGGGAGATGTGCGCCATTCCCATTGATGCCATAATAGGTTACCAGCTTCTGGATGGGCAGGTATATTTCTCCTATAATCACACGGTCCTGGTACTCGTTTGTCACTTTCCGCATTTCACGCACCAGGTGGTGTGCTTCGGGCTGATCGGTAGAGAAGGCAGGAGTCAATTTCTCATAGGTAGCCATCTCAGGTTTATAGTCAGGGTTTGGTGGGTTGTCGCGCAGAAGTTTGTCTTTTATCATGTGCCACATAACATCTACCCTGAAGCCATCTACACCTTTGTCCAGCCAGAAACGCATAGCATCAAACATCGCCTTCTGTACTTCAGGATTGCGCCAGTTAAGGTCGGGTTGCTCTTTTAGGAAGGCATGGTAATAATATTGCCCAGTTTTTTCATCCCATTCCCAGCCGCTGCCCCCAAATACACTAAGCCAGTTGTTAGGTTCGCTGCCATCTGGTTTGGCATCTTCCCAAATGTACCAGTCCCGTTTCGGGTTGTCTTTTGATGAGCGGGATTCCAGGAACCAGGGATGCTGATCAGAAGTATGGTTAGGCACCAGGTCTAATATCATTTTCATATCCCGGCGGTGTACTTCTTCAAGCAGGCTATCAAAGTCGGCCATAGTACCGAACAGCGGGTGAATGCCAGTATAATCTGATATGTCGTAGCCAAAATCTGCCATCGGCGATGGATAGATAGGAGAGATCCATATCGCATCGATGCCCAGCCATTGCAGGTAGTCTAGCCGCTGACGGATGCCGTTCAGGTCGCCGATGCCATCGCCGTTGCTATCCTGAAAAGAGCGTGGGTAAATCTGATAAATGATTCCGCTTTGCCACCATAGGTGCTTTTTATCTTCCGCCATACCTGAACTATAGTTGTTGCTGCTATTTATAGTTCTGTTTGTACGGTGGTTAAAAGCTGGGGATATGCCGTGTGAAATGGTTTAAAAGTAAAAGCCACCTGCACATATTACAGGTGGCTTTTGCAGAAGTATAAACTTCCATACCTAAGCTATACTTTTACTGTACTGCTCTGGTGCCAAAGAAATCGTTCTGGTTCCAGGTTGGTCTTTCGTTTTGCTGTGCTACCAGGTACCCGATCAGGAAGTTAAGTTGTGCATACTTTTTCCCAGCATCGTAATCAAAAATGCCATTTGGTCCATCCTGTGGTTTGTGGTAGTATTCTTCACGCCACTTCTTCACGGTCTCATCCAGGTTGTTTTTACCGTCTTTGGTTTTATTGCCATACTTAATATGTAGTGCAGGCACGCCCTGCACAACAAAGCTATACTGGTCGCTGCGGATAAAGCGGTTCTGGTCCGGTTCAGGGTCTTCTTCAACGCCTAGACCCATATAAGCACTGGCCTGCGCCACCTGGTTGGCCAGCGAAGAATGCTGCGCACCCAGTGCCACCACCGATAACAGAGGGGCTATGATGGCAGGCATATCTGTGTTAACGTTTGCAATCATTTTATCAGATGGCACAGTAGGGTAGTTTGCAAAGTAAGCAGAACCTAATAGCCCCATTTCTTCAGCAGTAACCATCACCAGCAGCACAGATCGTTTTGGTTTTTCTTTAACATGGTTATAGATACGCGCAATTTCAAGTAAACTTGCTACACCTGATGCGTTATCGTGAGCACCGTTATAGATAGAATCTCCGTTAACAGGAGTTCCGATGCCTACGTGGTCCAGGTGAGCGCTATGCACCACATATTCGTCTTTCAGTTGTGGATTTGAGCCTGTGATCTTACCTACAACATTATAGCTTTCAAAATCGTGGTAGCCGGAAGTATAGGTTGCTTTTATACTTGCCTGTAATGCTGCCGATGCCGGTTTGCCAGCTTTTATACTTTCCTGTGCTTTTGCCAGGTCAAGGTTGCTTTGTTTAAAGAATTGCTGCAGTGTGTTGTAGCTAAGGTTGGCCAGTAACTTAATGTTATCTGAAACATACGTACGAGATGCGCCAACTTTACCATCCGGCGTCATAACACTGTAAACACCTTTCTGCAGATTTGGCAACTTGGCTTTCTCGTTTGGCGCAACAACTATAACACCTACAGCACCATGTAACACAGCATTTCTCAGCGTATTGCTCTGGTCCATGTTATAGGCTGCTACTGTGCTTTCAAACTTCTCAGGGGCACCACGGAACACCACTACTATCTTGCCTTTTGCATCTATTCCAGCATAATCATCATAGCCCAGGTCAGGTGCTGAAATGCCGTAACCGGCAAATACCAGGGGAGCTTCTATAGTTACGTTCTGCAGCACCGGGTTTGGGTAAATAACTGCGTCGTTTCCAATATGTAAGGCAGTTTGTTCACCTTTGGCGTTAATGGCTGTTATACTTGCACCAGCTCCGGTTGTAGCCTGACGCAGTCGTACTGTTTGTAGGTAAGTGTTGTTTTCGCCAGCCGGAGCTACACCTGTTTTCTTATACTGATCGATCACATAATCTACCGCCATCTGGTAACCGGGAGTACCGGGTTTGCGGCCCAGCAGTTTATCATCTGCCAGGTAATCGATATGGGCTTTAATAGCTTTGGAGTCTGCCTTTTTCATGGCTTTCGCCACTTTCTTTTCCAGTTTTATAGTTTGAGAAAAAGAAGTACTGGTAGCCAGCAGGCAGCATAGCAGGAAAAATAGTGTATAGTTGCGCATGTAAGGTTAAAATTTGTTCAGCTTAATGTAAGGATAAACAAATATAAGGTTTGTAACCAGAAATGGACAGCTTAAATACTAGAAAGGATATCCGATCGCAATGTTCAGGATCATACTATTTTCGCCGCTAAACCCAAACTTGAAATCTGAAAGCACATTACGTTCACCCGCATCCTTACTCGGGTCACGCACAGGTATACCTAAATCAAATCTTATTACAAAAAACTCGACATCTATGCGCAAGCCAAATCCGGTGCCTACAGCTAGTTCCGCTAAAAATTCATTGCCTTCAAATTTCCCGCCGGGTCTGTCGGGCTCCCCCTCATCGTCAAAGGTATCCCTGAGCATCCAGACGTTACCGGCATCAAGAAACACCGCTCCTTTGAAAAAACCAGCCAGCGGAAAACGGTATTCTATATTGCCTTCCAGTAAAATTTCTCCAGTCTGATCGAAGTAAGAAATGTTTGTAGCAGTAGTATCCTCGAAGGTACCGGGACCTACGCTTCGGGCCCGATAAGCCCGGACGCTGTTAGGGCCGCCAACAGAGAATTGTTTTACATAGGGCAATACCGTGGAGTTTCCGTGGGCATACCCTATACCTGCCATTAAACGTGTTGCAATCTGGCTTTCTCTGCCAAAGTTAAAGTAATAGCGGAAGTCATTCTCGGTCAGCACATACTGGGAGTAAGGCTTGCCAATAAGTGTACGCGGCATATCTTCTTCCGGGTCTTCAGCACCGGTCAGGGTTTGCAGACCATTTATCAGGTTGCCTGACCCATCCAGAACAAAGTTATAGAAGAACTGGTGCGTACGGTTGGTTTCCATCTGGTTCGAATACGTGAACTGGTACATCGAGCCTATAATAAACTGGTCCTCGAAGCTCCGGCGCAGGTATGGGTTTTCTTCCAGTATTCCTTCGAATGCCGGAGTAATATTGCCCAACTGTACATATTGCAGGTTTATCGGGGTTAAATCGTGCGTGAACTTAGGTTTAGGGCGCCAGTTGTAAGCATACGAGGCGTTAACAGAGTTCATCTGGTAATACTGCACCCTGTTCAGGAAATTAAAACCTGCAGTAATACGTGTTTTAGGCACAAATTCGGTGCGCAGGTTCCTGAATTTAAAAGGCGATACAATACGCGGAATAGTAAGTGTGGTTTGTACCCCTAACTCATAGGAGGTAAGGTTGTTGTTGGTTACTTCTTCGCCCTCAGGGGTTGTCTCGTTGTTGCCACCGCCACCTACCTGGCTTTCGAAGTTACCTGTAAAATCTACTGTAAGAAGCTCAGAGCCTTTAAATGCATTCCTGTTCCGGAACGAGACTGATAATCCCGGTCCTGAAAAGTTGGAAGATTTATTTACATATCTGCCATGCAGACGCAGCGATTTCTTGAAAGCAGGGGTGAGGTAAATAAAGGAATCAAGTTTACCTTGCTGTGTTGTATCCGGTTTGTAATCTATGTTCACGAATTTGTAAGCAGGCAGACCGGAAAGCCTGTTTATAGTTAGCAAATGCTCCTGGCGGGAGTACAGACTATCGTGTTCCAGAAATACACCGTAAAGCAGATGCCGCGCTCTTACATAGTTCTCATTCGGGATGTAATGGTAACCTTTGTATTCTATGGTATCGCTTACCGATAGGCTATCGGCTATGGTAAAGTTGGCAAAAATGTAGATATCATCTATCGTATAAGGCCGCAACGTATGGCTGGGTACATCTTTCTTTAGCCGCATCAAAACATCAGCCTGCCGGTTGCCGACAGTTGTATCTACACTATAAATTAGCAGGTCCGGGCTGAAGTAGAAATAGCCTTTGTTTTTCAGGTTGGCATCAATGCGCACGCGCTCCCCGGTCATTGCTTCCAGGTCGTATGGGTCTCCGGATTTAAGAAGCGTTTCCGGCTGAGCAGCTTTAATAGCTTGGTGCACCGGCAACGAATCAGCTAAAATATACTCTATTTTACGGAAGCGGTACGGCTCGCTTACAGAGGCAGTCCAGTCTATAGTTGCTTTCTTGTTTTTGATAGTGGTTTTGCTTGTTACAGCGTTGTTGAAATAGCCCCGGTTATGCAGGCGGTCGCTCATTACCTGGCTTACACTATTTGTATCTACTGTAGAAATAAGTACAGGTGGCTCTCCTAATTTGGTTTGTATCCAGTGCTTTATACCTTTCTCTTTCTCAGTATAAAACATGTTGTGTATAGCCAGTTTAGGCCGCATACCAAGTATAGAAAAGTTAGGCTTAGGACGTACCGTGGATGACAGTTCTGTCTGCATTAGCTTCTGGCGGTTACTGCTGTCGTTTTTGCCATCTACTTTCACACTAAAACCAGTAAACAGGGCATCATCTTTGGGTATGCGCTTTGTGCCGGCACACCCTGAAAGTATAAGCAACAGAATGGCTGCCAAAACTATGCTCAGTTTTTTGTAAGTAAAGTATGCAGGTAGAGCTACAAACATATAGGGTTATTTTGTAATGTCTTCTTGGATTTTTTTAGCTTCAGCCAACTGGCGCTCTCTTTCTCGTTTATGCCTTGCTTCCAGTTTGCGGAAAAGGTCCGAGAAGTTGTCGTATTCCCGCTGGTAAATCAGGCCGGCACCGGTAGCACGCACTTCACCTTCCAGAAAATCTTCGTACTGGTTGCGCTGGAAAGCCTGCACACGCAAACGCCCGTCTTCAGTTAAAGAATATTCTACGGCGATATCCCCTGCATACCCACCCATATTGCTTTGCTCACGCTGGCCACCCTCCAGGCCAATATCTGTACCCACCCGAACGGTCATCCTGTCGTTCAGGAACTGCTGGCGCAAGGCTACATTCAGGTCGGTGCGACCCTGTGCAGATCCGGATGAATAATCTTGATAAGAATCTATGCCAAGCTCCAGACCAAGACCACCCGCATAACGTTGTGTAAGGTTGCTTAACTGGTCAGACATGACCTGGCTCAGGCTGTTTCTGGCTGTGGATGCAAACCCGCCACCGGAACTGGTAAACGGATCCGGGGCCATAAAGCGATTCAGTACCAGCAACGAGAATACTTGTTTGTTCATTTCTGCTTCATCAGAGCGCAGGTTGCCCAAACTGGTCATCACCTCCCGTGGCATCTGGGTGCGCTGTTGTTCCGGAGCCTGAATGTCAAATCCGATTTCCGGCTTCAGCATTTCGCCTTCCACATCCACAAATACCTGGAACGTAAACTGGTTACGAAGTATAGGGTCCTGTGTGCCGCCAATCTGTGAAGCTACCAGTTCCATAGGGGCGGTCTCTACGTTATAAATGGCCGTTACCTGCATGTTGGCCTGCAGCGGGTCGCCGGTCCAGGCTATGTAGCTGCCTTTCTCTATTGCCAGCTCCCGCGATACCAGGTCATAGAAGTCCATGCTATACTTGCCTTCTGTTATTTCATAGCGCCCGGTCATGTTAATCTGCCCGCTAGGGGCCATGCCTATATACATAGGGTCTGCGGAGCCTTTTACAACTAAATTATCGCCCGTGGTAGGGTCAAGGATTATGGTAATAGGGGTATCATCAGTTACAGAGATCTGCGTTTGTACATCTAAACCAACAAAGCCCGTAACCTGTGCTGTGTCAGTTTGCTTCTGCCCGCCAATGATGGCTGTGAGAGAGTCATTCAGGTTCACAAATTCAACTATACCTTCCCGTTCGGCAGCGCCCACTTCATCAGCCGGAATTACAATGGTAAATGCAGATCCCTCCAGTATCTGTACATTCGTCTTCACTACAGGTGTGGCCATATCGCCGGTTATAGTTGCACCGGCATCAATAAACACAGTACCATAGTAAAGTGGGTTATCTTTTGCTGTTGAGTTAAGCGCCAGGAACTTATCTGTATTGGCAGTCAGGTCAAAGCGGTAGTCGGTATAGTTCTGGGTATAAATGTTTCCATTCAGGTCAAGGGTATTACCAAGTGAATCGGTTAAAGTAAAGTCTGGTAAACTAATGCCGTTTTCGGTAAATAGCATGCGCTCGTTCTGCAACCTGTATAATGAACCTAATTGGGTAATGGTAAACTGTGTCTGGTTAAAGTTCAGGTCTCCCAGTATGTTTGGATCAGCTAAGGTGCCTGTTATGCGTAAATTCCCGCTGGCGGTGCCATCCATGTTTTTAACGGCTCCTGCAGTAAAGCCCTGCAGCGATTTTAAATTCAGGCTTGCAATGTTTCCTGTCAGGTTAAGCAGTGTGGCATTCGGCTGCATTTCTATAAAACCGTTTACCAGCATCTGGTTGCCTTCATCAGTCAGGCGGGCATCTATGGTATAGCGGTTGCCGGCAGCGGAACCTGCCACTAGTGCCAGGTCACCAACAGGCACACCTTCATAGGTAAAATCGGTAACGGTAATGTCGGAAGTGAAGCCTGGAGTGGATGTCATCAGGTTGCGCAGCGTGGCGTTCCCATTTATAGTTCCGGACATCAGGCTATCCTCTTTCTGGAAAGAGCGGGTAATGTACTCGATCTCAAAGTTCTGGAACGTTGCCACCATAGGTGCCCCGGGCCCGACAGGCCCCTGACTATTTAGCCCCAGCGACATATTGTTGTGCTGCAACTGAATATTTTTGGCATAAATAAAATTGGTGTCGAATTGTAGGTAATTGTCCTGAGGTACAGTCCAGGTATCGCCATTTATTACCAGTTGCTCGGGGTTAAAAGAGAACCGGTAACCACGGCCAAGGCTGTTGAGCACACCACCAACTATAAACTTAGCGGCTGTACTGTCTTCTGCAATGGCCAACCGTAGCACCAGGTCGTTATCCCGTGCGGCGCCGGTTAGCGCCACATCTTTTGCCCGCAGTGATGGTGACAGTAGCTGCGTCAGGTCAGCGCTATAATTCATTTTTTCGCGGTCACCACGCACCTGCAGGGTCAGGCCATTCAACGTATAATCGGTATACTTTATCCTGCTGAAGCCACCATCCATTTTAAAGGTCTGCGTCTGGCCGTCATAAGATGCGGTTAGTGGTGTGGTTGGCTGTAACTGCTGCAAGCCTGGAATGAAGGATGTTATAATTTCTGGCTTTTTGAGATCAATGGTTACAGCAAAATCTTTTAAGTTTAAGTTAGCAGGATAGGGAGGATCGGGCTGCAAATCAAAGTAATTGGAGAAGTGCTTCATAATAGCGGTTGGCAATGTCTCCAGAGAGTTACCAGATTTTATATTGGCTGCCATTACATCCGAACGAACCAGTATAGCTGTATTTCCGGCTTGCTGTTGCAGGTTCAGCATTAGTGAGTCTACGGGATATTCTTTGTTATTATGCTGCACTACCAGCTTTTGCCCATTCAGTTTTCCGTTTAGTGAGCCTAGATCTGCGCCCGTAAAGTTGCCTTGAAACTGCCCTTTTATACTTAGTGGCTCCGGGTACAGGTTTAGCGCCTGCAGGTTAGCTTCGTTCAGGTTCAGGTTAAATTTATAGTTGGTGTTTTTGGTGTCGCGCAGGTTAAATACGCCGTTCAGGGCCATGTTCAGGTTCGAGTCTGCGGCGCGGGCTTTTACATCGTAAATGTTTTTGTTAATGTCTACGTCTGCTACAAGGTTGTCATAAGTATAGTTGTTGTATTCAAATTTGGTCAGGTTTGCCTTTACATCGGCTACCATAGTTTCTGGTGTCATGCCTTGGCCGTTGGCAGTTACCGTTCCGGCTATAGTTCCTAGCCCAAGGCTGTCGGTAAACAACTCATCCAGCGCAAAGCCGCCTGTTTTTATAGTTGCATTAAATGTTTCATTTTCGCCCATATCCACGTCGGCGGTCATGTTGCCAATAGATGAGTTTATAGTTGTCTGCGCATCAAAGTTGGTCAGGCTTCCTTCAATGGCTCCTTCTATACTTACACGTTCCGGAATGCGGATATTAGGTGGAATGGTGCCCGGCGGTGCAAAAGCCAGTATAGTTGCGCGGGTGGTTTGCAGCTGATTTACATCCAGGTCTAAGTATAAATTGTCAGGGTCGGTAGCGTTGCGAATGTTTCCGGTTACGTTAACCAGTGTGCCCTGCAAGCCTGATGCCCGCAGATTTCGCACGATCATATTGTCTACGCTGCCCTCCACGTCGCCGCTCAGTTGCAAAGTAGAGTTGGCTATACTTCTGAACGACGGATTTTGGCGCAGCTCCGGCATAAAGTATAAAACATCCTGCATCGCAATACGTGTGTCTACAATGTTCAGGTCGAGTTGCGTATTGCCCGGGTTTTCTGCAAGAGCATCCAGCGAACTATAGTGCATCGCCAGGTCGCGTTGTATATGACTTTTACCGGTTCTCAGATCCAGGTCAGTCAGCCTTGTCTCAACAGAATCGAATAGGATGTTAGCTTGGAAGTTCTCAACTCTGAAGCCGCTCTTCTCTTTTAGCTGCAGTTGGTTCAGGTCTACTTCTGTGCGGTTCAGGCTATACTTTAGGTCATTTGCCTGCAGTACTATATCTGTAAAGTAGAGGTGGTCATAGTCCATTCCGCGCGGCTGGGCTGGCGTATTAAAATTATCGAATTTAATATTGACACCTGAGATGTCTGTCTCTCCTAATGTTATCACCCAGTTTACCGGCTGCCCTTGGGTCTTTTCAACCGACTCATCGAGCTCACGCACAGTTTCGGCCGGATTTACAGCCAGTGAATCAGATGACTTATACTTTTCCTGGGCGTAGACAATAGTAGAGTTGTGCAGGTCCAGGTTGTCAAGGTCTACACGGGCATTTGGCAGATCAATTTTGTTTGAAGTAAGGTTCGCTTTGCCTAGGTCCAGTTCAATCCGCTGATCGGCAATTCGGTTAATGTAGCTGAGCTTTACCTTCTCCAGGTCCACCTTATTTAAACCGAAATCAAAAGTGATAGGTGTCGGCTCCGATTCAGGGGGAAGTTTGGTTTGTATATAGTTTATCCAGGTGTTCTTGAGCTCAACGTTATTTACCAGATATTTCTGCTCTTCTAGGTTCAACTCATCCATGGTAGTGGTTAGTTGCCCTACGTGCGTTTCAATATGGTTGCCACCAGCTTCATCATTAAAACTTACCCGCACATTATCCAGGTTTATGATATCCAGGTTTATGGCCATGGCAGCTGTGTCGGCCGGCGTGGTAGTAGCAGTGGTATCAGTGGCAAAAGCCTCCATTAAAAAATCAAAGTTGGAGCTGCTGTCGGGGCGGATGTGCAGGTTTAGCCTGGCCTGGTCGAGATCAATTTTGCTGATATCGATCTTTCCGCTCAGTAAACCCATGATATTCATATCAACACCCAGGCGTTCGCTATACCACAGCGTATCTTGTTGCTGGTCTTCTATATACACGTCCTTCAGCACCATGGCATTGCGCCAGTCGGTGGTAAAGCCGCCGATCTTTACTTCAGTGTTTAACATGCCGCTCAGGTAATCAGCGCCTTCTTTAGCGGCATAGGTTTGCACGCGGGGGAACTGCAGCGCAATTACTATCACAATAACAAGGGTGATAATGAACAGCAGCAAGCCAAGTATAATTTTGGCTATAACTTTTCCGATATGTTTAGCAGTTGCGATATGTTTTCCGTTTCAGGTTCTGTTTTGCCTTTACGGAATTATACAAACAAGGATAGGGAGCTATAAGCCTGATCTGATGATTTTTGTAAAATTAAGTACAAATTCCAAGCAGGTTATATTTAAAAAGTATAATTACGGATGCAATTTAGCTCGGCCAGGAGCAAAAGTTGATGAAGTATAGGTAAGTGTCTACAACTTAAATTTTTATTGCCACTCCTGAATACATAAACTAAGAAAGTAACTATACTTTATTTTTCAGCTGTACTAGCTAATAGCTTTAAGTATAAAAAAAGAGCCGCAATTTATAATTGCGGCTCTTTTTTTAGCTGGGTTTAACTAGCTCTTTTTAAGGTATGATAGTAAACATAGTTTACAAAATCATCTATCGTATACACCGGTACTTCATCCGGTATAGTAACCTGGTAGGTTTTCTCCACTTTCAAAATGATATCCACTACATCCAATATATCCAGCCCTAAAGTAGTCAGGTCGCGGACCTCGAGCAGGGTAGAAGGTTTAAGTCTGGTAACGGAGGTAATAATTCTTACTACTTCATTTTGAATTGCCTGTATGTTTGGAGTTACAGTATTCATGGTATGTAAAAGGTAAAAGTAAATGTAGCTCAGTAAAAATTGCGAAGACCATCGGCCCCCGCAATTTCACCACTCAATACATATGTTTAGAATGCAGATAAAGAATATTAATGCACTAGTTCGTGCTTCATTTTTCTCTCTTCCAATTCTTTGGTTTCGTGCTCCAGTTCTTCCAGCGATTTATCCACTAATTCAATCTTAGTCTTCTTATCCAGGCCAAATTTGGCAAGTATACGGTCGAAGCCGTAGTAGATAATCGGTACCACGATCAGGGTCAGGAACATTGAGGAACTCAGACCACCGATCAGTGCCCAGGCAAGACCGTTTTTGGTTGCGGCCACAGAGCCACCTGCCAACGCAATTGGTAACATACCAATCACCATTGCCAGCGTCGTCATCAGAATCGGACGGAAGCGGATTCTGATGGCTTCAATCAAAGCTTCTTTTACCGGTACACCTTCATCTTTCAGCTTGTTTGTAAAGTCTACCACCATAATGGCGTTCTTTGCAACCAGACCAATCATCATAATGATACCAAGTATAGAGAAGATACTCAGTGACTGTGAAGCCAGCGCCAGGGCAAGCAAGGCACCGATGATCGCCAACGGTATAGAGAACAACACCACCAGCGGATATACATAAGAGTCATACAGCGCCACCATGATCAGGTACACGAAGATAATAGAGGCAAGCAAGGCAATACCCAGCGTACCGAAACCTTCGCTCTGGTTTTTCATGTCACCACCAAACTCATAGGTTACCCCTTTTGGAATTTTTACTTCAGCTAACTTGGCCTGGATATCCGCACCGATAGAACCAGACGGACGACCAATTACCTGTGAGTTCACGTTTACAGAAGTTACACGGTTGTAGCGCTCCAACTGCGACGGGCCTGTAGACTGACGGATATCAGCGAACTGAGCCAGGCGTACAATCTCTCCTTTGTTATTCACGAAGCCCAGGTTACCGATATCAGTTACGCTACGACGGTCAAATTCATCCAGACGAATATTAATATCATAATCTTCAGTACCAGAACGGAAGGTTACATCGGAATTACCACTGAAGGCCAGCTGCATACTTGCACCTACACTTTCTAGCGACAGCCCGACATTGGCCATCTTATCACGATCCACTACCACTTCAATTTCCGGGTTACCACCTTCCACTGATGTTTCCACGTCTACGGTACCAGGCACGTCTTCTGTAATCTTCATTACCTGCTGAGAGAAAGCCATCACAGAGTCCAGGTTTGATCCTGAAATAATGATCTGGATCGGCGCCTGTGCATTACCTACCAGGCCTACTGGCACCGGAGTAACTTCCACATTCGGAACCTTGCTCTCGATATCAGCTTTTGCCTGACGGCTAAACTGGTTCGTACTAAAGCTACGCTCTTTTACATCTACCAGAGTTACGCCCACTTCTGCTTTGTATGCTGTGTTCTGGCCCTGCTGCGCTGAAGATGTAGTACCTACGGTGGTAAATACTTTTTTAACTTCAGGTATAGTTTGCAGGTATTCTTCTACCTGGCGTGTAGCAAAGTTGGTCTGCTCTACTGTAGCGTTCTTTGGCAACTCCAGCTGCAAGCTTACCTGGCCACGGTCACCGGCAGGTATAAACTCCGAGCCTATAAAGCCAAACGGTACCAGCGCGAAGGAAGCAAACAACATAAGTATAGTGGCACCCAGTGTTATAAACTTATGGTTGAACGCCCACTTCAGGGCAGCTGTAAAGCCATCGATAATTCTGTCCAGGAAACGCTCGAAAGCAAGTATAAATCTGCCGAAGAAGTTTTTGTCCGAAATATGCTCCAGGCGCGAGAAACGGCTGGCAAGTAACGGAATAAGGGTAAACGCTACGAATAACGAGATCATAGTTGCTACCGCTACCACCACGGCAAACTGACGTAAAATATCAGATACCAGACCAGTAGAAAGTGCGATCGGGATAAATACTACCACAATTACCAGTGTAATGGAAGTAACTGTAGCCATAATTTCCCGGATACCATCGTAGGCAGCCTGAGCTGGCTTTTTACCCATTTCCATGTGGCGGTGAATGTTTTCGATCACCACAATGGCGTCATCCACAAGAATACCTACCACCAGCGAAAGAGCCAGTAACGACATCAGGTTAAGTGAATAACCGAACAGGTACATGGCAATAAAAGTAGCTACCAACGAGGCCGGAATCGAGATCATAACTATAACGGCATTGCGTAGCGAGTGCAGGAACAGCAACATTACCACAGCCACAAGTATAACCGCAATTATCAGGTCATGTATTACCGAGTCGGCTGCTTCCAGGGTAAAGTCGGAAGAGTCGTTGGCGATGTTAAATTTCAGGCCTTCGGAAGCATACGTCTTTTCCAGTTTGGCAAGCGCTTCTTTGGTAAGGCGGCTTACTTCCACGGCATTGGCATCCGATTGCTTCTGTATTGTTATACCTACCGAAGCTTTTCCGTTATTACGGTTCAGTACCTCGATGTCTTTTTGTGTATCCTGTACTTCGGCTACGTCAGCAAGGCGCACAATGCCATTCTGGTCTTCGCGGATAATCAGGTTGTTTAGCTGCTCCAGCGACTGGAATTTACCAGCCAAACGAATCTGTGTCTGGCCGCTTTCCTGCTTTATTTTACCAGTAGGGAAGTCTAGGTTAGAATTACGGATCTTCTGCTGTACCTGAAGTATAGACAGGTTGTAAGCTTCCAGTTTGTTAGCATCAATATTCACCTTGATCTCACGCTCCTGTCCACCCAGTACTTTAATAGCAGCCATACCTTGTATGCGCGAAAGCTCAGGTTTGATCTTTTTATCGATCAAGTCAAAGAACTCCGTTGCAGGAAGGTTAGACGTAGCGCCCATTTTAATTATAGGCAGGTCATCCAGGTCAAACTTGTTCAGGGTTGGTGCATCGGCATCTTCTGGTAGTCTGGCCAGTATGGTGTTGATCTTACGCTGAGCTTCCTGTAAACTTAAGTCCACATCAGTGCCCTGGTTCAGGTTAATTACGATCATTGAAAAGCTCTCCAGGGAGGTACTCTTCATTTCTTTCACGTTCTCAAGCGATGCAAGAGCATCTTCGATCTCTTTGGTTACAGAGTTCTCTACTTCATTTGGAGAAGCACCCGGGTAAATAGTAGTTATGGTAAGTACCGGCGGGTTGAACTTTGGTAAAAGCTCGTAATTAAGCGATTGATAGCTGACGATCCCGAGTAGTGTGAGGACGGTAAACACCACCACCACCAGGGTTGATCGCTGTATCGATAATTTGGTTATGTTCATTTCTAAATTCTCTTAAGAAAGAAGTTTTATACTTTGGAGTTTTAAGCTCCTAATGTTTTTTCATCCCCTGCCCCCTTCAAAGGGACTTTAGGCTACTACTTATTCACTTTGTCATCCTGAAAGGATCTTAGTAGAAGGGAGGTTAAGCCGCTGCTATAACCCACCCTTAACCCCTCCAAGGAGGGGAATTATACTTGCGGACAAGTCCCCCTTTGAAGGGGGTAGGATGATGACAATCGTAAGCGAATATTAAAGCACAGACACCTTAATGCCTTCGCGCAGGTTGATCTGGCCACTTCTTACAACTTGCTCACCAGGTTTTACACCTTCCAGTATCTCTACCTGATCTTGTGTAACTACACCTACTTTAACTGTGCGCTGGGTTGCCTTTCCGTCTTTCACCACATATATGCTTGGGTTTTGAATGCTACCAACAATCGCTTCACGTGGCAACAAAAGGGCATCGCGCTGGTCATCCACTTTAAAGTAAGCAGTGCCATACATACCCGCTCTCAGGTTATTGTCTGCAGTGTTTTTCACTTCTATTTCCACATCAAACTTTAGCGTAGGGTCGGCTTGAGCAGCAATTGCTGTAACTATACCTTCATATTCCTGACCTGAGCCTGCATCTGCTTTCACCGTTACTTTATCACCTTTGCTGATAAGCAATACTTCGCTTTCAGAAGCTCGTACCTGCAGCTTCAGTTTGTCCACGTTCACGATATCATATAGCTTGGTACCCATGTTCAGGTATGAGCCAACTTCAACATATATCTCGTTGATCTCTCCGCTGATAGGAGCTGTAATGCGTGTTTTGTTCAGGCGCTGGCGTGCAGCTACTAACTGTGCCTGCGTAGACTTGGCAGCTAAACGGGCATCTTCCAGCTGACGCTGTGTGATCGCATCGCCGGCAGCCAGGTTTTCGAAACGTTCCAGGTCTCTTTTTGCTTTCTCAGCATTGGTTTGTGCAGTAGCCAGGTCAGCAGCCATAGTGTTGCTTTCTACTTGTATCAGTAACTCGCCGGCTCTTACTTTGTCGCCTTTACGTTTTAACACACGCTGAATCTGGCCTTGTGTTTCGGATGAAAGCGGCAGGCTCTGAATAGGAGCGAAGTTACCTTGTGCGGTAAAAGACTTATCCAGTTTAGCAGTTTTAACCTCTGTTACGGCAACCGGAATTGCATCACTTTTAATTTCTGCTACTGCTGCATTGGCTGCCATTTGCTCTTTATTGCTCATCAGCTTAAAGCCAACAGCTACAAGTACCGCGATAACAACTACTATATAAATTATCTTCTTCATTTTATTTTTGATGTATGTCTTATTTTGTAAGTGATTCCAATTCTCCTTTTGCTTTCAGATAATTAAGCTGGGCTATCTGGTATTTCAGCGTTTCGTTATTCAGGTTGGTTTGTGCCTCACGTAGCGATGTTTCTGCATTCAGCAGGTCACTTAGCGGAGATAAACCTTCTTTATAAAGCTTGTTGGTAGTGTCGTACACTTCCTGCGCCAGCTTCACATTTTCTTCCTGGGCGCTGATGTTGTTCTGGCTGTTGCCTAACAGGCTCAGAGCGTTGCTTAGCTCTAACTGTGTGTTCTTGTTGTATTGCTGTATGTCCAGGTCCAGCTTTTTCAGTTCAACCTCACGTTGCTGCACCTGAGACTTTTTGCGTAACCCATCAAAGATCGGGATGTTCAGCTGCAGGCCAACCTGTGAGTTCGGAAACCACATGGCACCGGAGTTGCCGATCATCCGCCCATCGTACTGAGACTGGTAGTTGTAGTTACCAAAAGCTGCCAACGAAGGATAATAACCAGCTCTTATGTTCTCTACTTCCAGTGATTTCAGCTCTTTCTGTTTATTCAGGATCTTAAACTGGGCACGTTCAGTAGCTACTTCTTCCAGTCCTGCCATTGTAGGCTGCTCAACCAGCAGTTTATCTTCGACACCGCTTTTTAATGTTATCTGCTCTTCCAGTGGCATACCCATAAAAAACTTCAGCACATTCTGCTGCTGCTCATAGGCTGTCTGCAGGGTTTGTTTCTGGTTCTCGAGGTTAATTCTGCTAACTTTTATGCGGTTTACATCCACCTTTTTTACCAGGTCGTTCTTATACTGTAAAGTCAATATCTTTTCCAGCTGGTTTAGTTTATCTAAGTTGGCGTTGATGCTGTTGAACTGCTCTTTTGTTTGCAGCACCTGGTAATAAGCACTGCCTACATTGTAGATCACGTCTTCAGTAGCCATTTCTTTGCGGATGCGGTACAGGTCTTCGGCACTTTTAGCAGCTTTAAGACCTACAAAGTATGATTTGTTAAACAGCAGCTGCGTTACTGAAATACCGGCCTGCACAGTATTGTCTGCACCAAATGGCCTGATAACTGGGGGAGCTCCCTCCTGATTCCAAACAAACATCTGCTTCTCAAGGGTTCTTACTGCAGAGCCTTTTACTTCTACTTGCGGCAAGCCTGTACTTCTTACTTCATTAATCTGGTATTTAGAGCCAAGTTCGTCATAAGAGGCTTTCTTTATAGACTCATTATTCTCGAGCGCATAAGAAACCGCCTGTTGTAAGCTCAGCTCCTTTGCACCTGCCTGGCCTTGTGCAAAAGCCGGTGTCATGCTGAAGAGTGCTACTCCTACTAATAAGTGTCTGATCTTCACGATTATAGTTCTTTTAGTTTTGGTATTATTAGTTAGTTCAGAAAATTGTGAACTAAATGGGTAAAAAATTATACTTTGTCTTTTATGTTTTCCTGTTCCCACTTCTCCATTAAGGTTGGTAGCTGGCTTTTCAGGTAATCAAGGAAGCTGATAAAGCTTTTTAGTTTCTGGTCGTACACGGGATTATCTCTCTTTCTTACTTCCAGTACACGTTTCAGAATATCATTTAAACCACCAAGGTCTTCCATTTTCTTTGCGAAAAGGTCGCGCCAGTTAGATGATTTGATTCTGAAGTAACGCTTTCTGTCCCCGGAAAAAGTAGTGTATTCGATATGGTTTGTGTTGAGCAGCATGTTTAAAGCATTGCTGGTGGCACTTTTGCTAATATTCAAAGATTCTGAGATCTCATCAAAGGTAAGTTCCGGCCTGTCTGATACCAGCAACAAACCCATAACACGCGCTACAGCAGGCTGAAAACCATTGTTTTCATGGTAAATCCCGATCTCTTCGATTAATTCCCGTTGTTTATCGCTTAATGTCATTTTAATTATCTGTTACAGAGGCTTAACAGTGCAAAGGTAGTACATTGTTCCGTTAGTTCATAATTTACAGAACTAAACTTTTGAAATGTTTATTCTGCCTCTCCGGCAGCAAACGGGGACGTACTATATAGCAAATAATTGAAGTCTTACACAGTATACCTATGCCGGTAGCTAGGTCTGATGAAGTTATACTTGCCGGTTTTATTAAACGATAAACCCGCAGAAAAACCAAAGTATAAGCTTTCCTGCGGGATTATAGTTGATGGTTAAATAGTCGGTCTCGTTATTTCCTTAAGATCTTTTCCATTGTCTTTCCTTTTGCCAGTTCATCTATGAGCTTATCCAGGTAACGGATCTGTTGCATGAGTGTGTCTTCAATTTCTTCCACACGACAGCCACAGATTACACCGGTTATTTTTGACACATTCGGGTTTAGTTGTGGTGCCTGTGCAAAGAAAGTCTCAAAATCATTCTTCAATTCGATCTGTTGCTGCAAGGCTTCCTGATTATATCCTGTAAGCCAGTTAATGATGGTATCTACCTCTGCCTTAGTGCGACCCTTCTTTTCCGCTTTTGCAACATAATGCGGATAAACACTTGCAAATGACATTTTAAATATTCTGTGCTTTTCCATTTTCTTGGTTAATGCTTCCCGTGTGCTCTTTAGCATTTCTGTTTTAAATAATTTAGACTTGGTTGTCATGAACGTGCTAGTACCATAATATAGGCAAGGCATAGCCCAAGCCTGAATTATGCATTTTGTTAGGTGAAGTTATTTTTTAACTATCCATCTTTTCTTGAAACCAAATACTATCAGAGCTGCACCAATAAGAAAAAGGGTATCTGTAGGTGTAGAACCGCCGCTATTAATTTCATTATTAAAAGCACTTCTTGAGTTATGATATTGAGTAACCTCTACTCCTCGATAGCGCAGGGCAAGACCTAAAGTAATTAGCATGAACCCAAAGACTACAACTGAAATAGCACCATACTTAGCTAGTGCCTTAACAATCCAGTTCATCATGATTTCTTGATTTATGTCGCTATTATCAATTTAGAGTTTTGCTATAATTTAACATGACTTAAACTGCCTTGCCCCATTTTACCTTTTATTTCCCTCAATAATAGAAAAATAGGTATACCATATAATAACATGTCAATGAGTATATAGAACAGCCTGTGGTTAAGTATGTACTGATAGTGAAATAGCGAGAATTCTCTCCAAAATATATTTAAAAATGAAATTACTAGCGCGATAAAAAGTATTTCATATCCTTTCTTATAGTTTATAATAACAAGGAATGAACTAATACTTAATAGTAAATACATAAGTACAACGGAGTAGATCGAAATCATTTCAGGATGAGTAAAATCAGCTGGTAAATAGTTTCGCCCTATTAACAATTCCTGCTTTAAGTAATTAAAATAAATAGTTACTTGGATTCCACCTACGCCCATCAACAGGAAAAGCCAGGCAAACACCTTGATAAAAACTCTTCCCCAGTTGGTTCTATTTTTCATAATCCTTTGATTTCACCTAACTAAAGTATAAACGACAACATACGTTTATCTGCATTATGTCTGTAGAAGTATATAATCTATAGTTTTGCTTTCAGTAGCAAGATAAATTAAATCTGTAAACTATAATCTATACATTTCATGCCAGCGCAAACGATAAGCGTTCATAGCAGTGTAGCCTAGCTTGCGGATTAGTTTGATGTTGACAATAGCGCCTACCGGAGCACCGATGACAGGTATAAGTTGCGCCATTTTAGCCAGGTCAATATAATCACGGTACTCTTGCTGAAAGCCTCGCCAGTCAAACTCCTCCAGGTGGTTGGGGAGGTGCTGTTTGCGTGTTTCCCAGTCTGTAATCTGGAGGTATACTTCTCGACGGTACTCATGGCTGCTGAATGCCAGCTGAAAGATATGGAGTAAGTAGATGCGCTCTTTATAATCGGTCACGTCGTAACCATACAACGCTGCGATCTCGAAAAGCATTTTAATCTTGATGCCCAACAGTAACGGGAAATCAGCCAGGCCCAGCAGAAAACCACCGGCTCCGGTTACGCCGCCTTCCAAAGCTGCTGCGTTTTTATAAAAGTTGATACGTTCCAGCACTTGTGCTTCCTGTAGTTGCAAGTTATGCGAAGTAGCAGGCTGGCGTGTTATCAGATTGGCTCCAAATAAGGTGGCACGCGTCATTTGCTTTATGGCAGCAGTTATAGCATTGTGTACTTTGTCCGGAATGTAACTATTAATCTTGTGCTGCGCTTTCCTTGCTAAGTTGTTTAAAAAGGAGGGTGGTTGTTGCATCTCTTCCTGCCAGGCAAGCAACTCCTGTAAAGCTTTCCGTTTATAGTTGTTTTCAGGAAGATGAGCTGTCATCAGCAGGTTCGGATTATAGTTGAGACAAGTTAGTTAAGCTAATCTAATGATTTATACTTTAAGTCCAGTATAAAAGCTATACCTGGTGTTCTAAGAAATGAAGCCAACTATAAAACAACAAGCCGCTCCAATAAACTCGGAGCGGCTTGTCTATAAAACAGGAAAAGAAATTATGCTTGTTTTACCAGTTGTATTTCGCAATGCAATTTAATCTCATCGCTTACTACCACCTGGCCGGCTTCGGTTACAGCATTCCAGGTCAGGTTAAACTCTTTGCGGCTTACTTTGCCATCTACTGTAAAACCTGCTTTTGTCTGGCCATATGGGTCAACTACAATACCACCAAATTCTACATCCAGTGTAATCGGTTTTGTTACTTCTCTAATGGTCAGGTCCCCGTGCAGTTTGGCATTGTCGCCATGCGCTTCATACTTTCTACCAACAAAACGCAGTTGCTTGTGCTCTTCTGCATTAAAAAAGTCATTCGACTTTAAGTGCGTATCACGTTGTTCGTTGTTTGTATTGATAGAATCTATATCGGCTGTGAACTCGATACGGGAAGCCGTTGTAAAATCATCACCATCAGTTTCTACTTCCAAATTAAACGTTTTAAAGTACCCTGTTACAGTTGTAATCATCAGGTGTTTTACTTTAAACTGAATTTCACTGTGCGTAGGGTCAATTACCCATTTTGTAGTTGCCATAATTTAACGATCTGGTTTTAAATTTTTATAAACCCTTACTTACGTAAGTTTAGTGCAATGTATGAACATTTAATGTATATACATATAATTCACCTAAAATGTTTCAATCTTTGGTAACTAATAACTTATAGCATGATTTATACCTTGAAAGAGCAGCTTTAATTTAAGGTAGAAGTGCCTTTAAAGCAAAAAGCCGCCCTGGAGGATCCGGAGCGGCTTTTCAGAAATTTCTATTTATAGAGATTAAATATGCTGTCTTTTCTGAAGCGTAGCCAATTGCTGGCTTAGTTCTTCTGCACGGTTAAATTCTGTCTGCATTTCACGCTTCAGCTTCAGTTCGCGTTCGCGGGCAGCTTTCTTGTATTCGTTAAACTCGCTGTCGATGTCGTTAAAGGCTTTCTGTTTCTCAACAGCTACACTTTTGCTGCTCTTGTACTGCATCATAATTACGGCTAACACTATCAGCAGACCTAAAATAATCACAGAGTTCAGGATCACATAAAACTGCTTGCCCATGTCTATACCTAAAACAGAGATATTGTTGATCAAGTGCTGGCTCTTCTGTACTTCCTGCTCTTTACGGGCAGTTTCTTCAGTAAGGGCTTTTAATTGTTTTTCCTGGGCAGCTACATTGGCACGTGCTTCTATCAGTTCTTTATCGGCACCTTTACGGGCATCTGCCAGTTTTTTACCAATTACCTGTAGGCTATCGTTTACGCTGCTATAAAATTTATTTAGCGTTGCCACATTCACCACCTTGTATTGCTGGCCGTTCTCATTGTAAGAGTTAGCTTTTTCTTTAAGGTTGTTGAACTGGCTCGATAACGAGTTTTTAGCTGGTGTGGCCTTCTGTGGAGCCGCATTCTGGGCTTGTACAGCGGTAAACATTACAACTAAGATGAAAGATAAAAAGGTTGATTTCATGGTAAGATTGATTAAGGTCCGGATCCTATACCGGAGTAAACATAAAAGAAAGTGCTATACCGCGCAATTAAAATTAAAGGTGAACAAACTAATTTTCTGATTCCCCTACTAAACTCCAAGGATGGCTATTTATTGTGAGATCAGCTGATTTCAACTATAAAAGAGCCATTGCTGTTAGTTAGTTGCCTCACTATGAGCACTTTTATGGTATACATACATGCCAACTGGCATTTATAGTTCCTGAAACAAAAAAGCTCTGCTGATTAGCAGAGCTTTTTGTACTATAGCTGGTTAATTAAGCTATCTGTAATGGGTAACGCTTGCTATAATGCGTCTACTGTCGCCTCGATAGTGTTCTCTACATTGTCGCTTACAAGGCTCAGGAAGTCATATCCTGTTTTTGCCTCAATGGCATCAACTGTAGTACGGTACGCTCTCCAGTCAGTACCAATGGCCTGATCGTTTGGCATATCTACTGCAATTACTCTGGTAGCAGTTGTAACGCGAGCTGCATCGTTTGTACCATCCGGAATAATTACAATCACTTTCCAGGTACGGTTAGGTACTGTTATTTTACCACCGGCAAGTGTTTCTTTGTAGCCGGCACTACCGGTACCACCTATGCCATAACCACCAGAAATAATGTAGATTTCATAACCGCCGGTTAACATAGAACGGCAGTAGCCTTCCAGTGTAGCCCAGGCTCCCTGGTTGTTTTTTGGCGCCTGCGGTATCATATTGGTCATCAGGAAAGTAGCAGAGTTATCGGCTACAGTAGCAGTGCGGTCAGCTGACGGAGACATATGGCCTCTGTCGAAACCACTGCCAGTGTAATCTGTAGAACCTACCTGGTACCAGCCTGCTGGCAATGTATTGTCTGCTCTGAAATCGTCTTGGCGCGGCGTGCTGCCTAACCACGACTCATCCAGGTGCCAGCTTACCCAGTTAGCAGTACCTTTGTCGCGGCTGTAAGACATCACAAACTGTGATTTCTGCAGCAGGTAGTTATTGATAAAGGTAACATCCGTTTTAGCACCAGATGGGTTACCCAAAGTCAGGTGCACACTGTTATAAGTGGTTGTATCAGTGCTGCCACCGCCACCAGTGCCTGGGTCAGTAGGGTCAGTTGGTTCTCCACCTGTAGCAGCCGAACCACTAATGGTAAAGTTGTCGATGTTGATGCGCAGGCCACTGCCTGAAAGTTTTACTACTCTGAAACGAACTGCTGAAGTATAGTTTACAGCAAAAGTTGCTGTCTGAAGTGTAGCAGAAGAAGTTGTAATGGTGTTGCCTACTGCTGCCCAAGACGTACCTCCATTGGTAGAGGCTTGTAACTGCCAGGTACTGGCAGCGTCTGTTCCGTAAACCGCATGAGCTATACTTACCGATTGCGCACCCTGTACATCAAACTGCATTTCCAGTGAGCCTAAGTCACGGATGCGTACAGATTTAGTACCAGCTTTAGCGTCGCCGGTTAATGTACCGATCAGAGCTTCGTTAAGGTACCAGTTAC
Organism: Pontibacter deserti; assembly: GCF_023630255.1. Taxonomy (NCBI): domain Bacteria; kingdom Pseudomonadati; phylum Bacteroidota; class Cytophagia; order Cytophagales; family Hymenobacteraceae; genus Pontibacter; species Pontibacter deserti. Next base: position 327,535 of record NZ_JALPRS010000001.1, read on the forward strand.
CAGTAGGAAGCGTTACAGAGCCCGCTGCATAGCTACCTTTAGAGCCTGTCTCGTAATCCTCAACCACATCTGGTGTGGCAACTACAGGATTCGATTCTACCTGTACATCGTCAACATTTACGCGGTTGGTTGTGCCATCCGTCTTACGGATTTCGAAACGAACTGGGCCGGTTACATTAAGGGTGTAAGTTGTACTCTGAAGGCTGGTCTTGCTTACTGTAACAGCTGTTCCGGCACTGGTCCAGGTAGAGCCGCTATTGGTAGAATAGTACACCTGCAGCGTCGTGTTGGCATCGGTACCATACTTGGCATAGCTCATTTTAAACGACCTGGCACCATCCGGAAGATCAAAAGACATGGTTAGCTTCCCGCTGTTACGCACACGGGCAGACTGTGAGCCTGTTTTTCTGTCAGATGTAGTGTTGCCGGTTAAAGCATCGGCAAAGTTCCAGGTACCATTGGCAAAGGCGACTGGGGCAGTAGTATAGCTGCTTTTATAAACGCCTTCAAATCCTTCGTCATAAAAGGTTGAAGCTGTGACAGCATTGGGAGAAACCTCAATCTGAGGGGCAATTTCCTGGTCTCTTTCGCAGGCTGTAAACGTAAAAAATGCCGTCAGGATAAAGATCCACTTGGACATGTAACTGTGTTTCATTTGTATGGATGTTAGAGTTGATAATACAAAGTCGGGGAACAGCACTAAGGAATATCAACTATATTCCATGCGGCAAATATAGTTTATTAGTAATTATAAATATTGCATAAAGTACTGACAATGTGTCGGTTGGTGTTGCAACTTGCTTATTTCACTAATAATGATAACCGTTTCGGGTAAAGTACAGGGGATGGACGTTTTTTACAGGTAAGAAGACCATAATTGATGGTGAGGGACAACATATTGGCAGAAGCAGGACTATAAATACAGATTAAAAAGAGTGTTTATCGTATTCTGATAAATGTGCTCTGTGAACAGAGAACTTTAATCAGATATCTAAAGCCATGATAAAAGATAACAATACCTTCGACGAAAACCCTGATGTGATTCTGATAGGTGCAGGTATAATGAGTGCCACCCTGGGCATGATGCTAAAAGAACTACAGCCTGATATAAAGATCGAAATTTTTGAAAGACTGAATGTAGCCGCTGCTGAGAGCTCCGATGCCTGGAATAATGCCGGAACCGGGCATTCAGCCTTTTGCGAACTTAACTATACCCCCGAACGTCCGGATGGCTCAGTTGACACATCCAAAGCTGTAAAAATTGCGGAGTCTTTTGAAGTTTCGAAACAACTGTGGGCATACCTGATTCAGCAGGAGCACATTAAATTGCCGGAGTATTTTATTAAAAGTATACCGCATATCAGCTTTGTGTGGGGAGACAATAATGTGGAGTTCCTGAGAAAACGCTACGAAGCGTTAACCAGGTGCCACCTGTTTAAGGGCATGCAATACTCTGAAAGTCCGATGCAGCTAAAAGAATGGATGCCTCTGGTAATGGAAGGCCGTAACCCGAATGAGAAAGTGGCAGCTACCCGTATGGAGATCGGTACAGATGTGAACTTCGGGGCATTAACCCGCTGCATGCTGGATGAGCTACAGGAAAGAGGAAATGTAAACCTCCATTTCGGGCATGAAGTGCGCAAACTTCGTAAAACCAGCACAGGATACTGGCGGTTAAAGGTAAAAGACCTGAAAACCGGGAATAAAAGGAAGATCTTTTCCAAGTTCGTTTTCATAGGTGCTGGCGGTGGGTCGCTGCCTTTGCTGTTAAAGTCCGATATTCCGGAGGGGAACGGGTACGGCGGTTTCCCGGTGAGCGGGCAGTGGCTGCGATGTACCAATCCTGAAGTAATAGAAAAACATAAAGCGAAAGTATACGGCAAAGCATCGGTAGGGTCGCCGCCCATGTCTGTTCCCCATCTGGACACCCGGTTTATAAACGGAAAGCAGGAGCTACTCTTCGGGCCCTATGCCGGTTTTTCTACCAGGTTTCTTAAAAACGGGTCATTACTCGACTTAGCACTTTCTGTTAGACCGGATAACCTGCGCCCCATGATATCTGCAGGGATAAAGAACATACCACTCACGCAATACCTTATAAACCAGGTGCGGCAGGAGCCCGAAGACAGGCTCCAGGCGCTGCGCGAATATTTCCCGAATGCCAGAAACGAAGACTGGGAGCTTGAAATAGCGGGCCAGCGGGTACAGGTAATTAAAAAAGGGCCAAAAGGCGGCGGTGTGCTGGAATTTGGTACTGAAATGATTACTGCAGCTGACGGTTCGCTGGCCGCTTTGTTAGGTGCTTCTCCTGGAGCTTCTACGGCTGTGTCGGTTATGGTGGAACTCCTGGAGCGCTGCTTCCCTGAAAAAGTTAAATCGCCTGAATGGCAGGCCAAGTTAAAAGAAATGATTCCATCGTATGGGCAATCGTTAGCTGAAGATGCAGAACTTTTACAGCAGGTACGTTCGTGGACCAGCGATACCCTGGGGTTGCCTCGAATAGGAGCAAACTATAAACAGGAAGCCGGTAAACTATAATAGATTATAGTTACCGGAAATTGCCAGTTGCCGGGCCACTGATACTGTGGCATCTGCCATCTAATTGTAAATTATAAAGGAAGGCATATGTTAATAATAAAAAACAATAAGTATAATGCTATTTAAATATGCTGTAAAAGAGATTCTTTTATATATGTTTAAAAAATAACAGCAGGAAGTGAAATTACTCGTGCAATTGCATTATCTTTCTATCTTATTACTAACAAAAGGTTAATCAGTTTTTATTCAATGGCTTTATCAGGTACAGAAAACAAAGTTAGTAATAGCCCTGCTTTTTTACAGGATGGTGGTGAGATGGGAGCTTTGATGCGAGCTTATGACTGGGATAGTCACCCTCTGGGCAACCCTGAAAACTGGCCACAAAGCCTGAAGATCCAGATCAGAACTTTACTGAACTCTGCCTTCCCGATGTTTGTGTGGTGGACGGATAAACTATACATGTTCCATAACGATGCATATCTGCCCGCTCTTGGTAACAAACACCCCCAGGCATTGGGAGCAAGTGCCCGTAAAATGTGGTCAGAGATATGGGGAGATATCGGAAATGTAGTAGAAGATATCCTTAAAAATGGAAGCCAGTTCTATGCTAAGGATCTATACCTGGCACTTGAGCGAAAAGGTTTTTCGGAAGAAACCTACTGGACATTTTCATACAGCCCGGTTTTTGATGATGCTGGTAAAGTAAACGGGGTTTTCTGCGCCTGCACAGAAGTAACCAGCACCGTGCTGGGGCAGCGGCGTATGCGCACCCTGAAGGATATTTCAGAGGCAACTGCACTGGTTCAAACGCTGGAGCAGGCTTGCCAGACAGCAAGTGATATACTTAACCATAACTCTCAGGATATACCATTTAACCTGATCTACCTGTTGGAGAACCAGGGAATCGAGGCCAGGTTATTCGGCAAAGCAGGTGATGGAAAAGTAGATCACGCTCCTGCATCTTTAAACTTAAACAATCTTGATGCAAACCACCCGCTATCGGTTATAAAACTGGCTAAGCAACCAATTATAATTGATCACGCGGCAAATGAACAGGTAAGTATAAAATCTATACTTGGTTTCGATTTTCCCGAAAAAGTTATCATACTTCCGATCATCAGACCTGGGCAAGACTACCTGATCGGGTTCTGTATAACAGGTATAAATAGTGCACTTGAGTATGATTGTGATTATAGTGGCTTCCACCATTTAATGATCATGCAGATCGCTACATCCATTACAAGTGTGCATGTACGCGAGGAAGCAGTTAAACAGCAGGCATACCTGAAAGAGATCTTTCAGCAAGCTCCCGTAGGTATAACTATACTTCGGGGCCAGGATTATGTTATTGACCTTGCCAACCCGAATATATGCGAAATATGGGGCCGAAAACAGGAAGATGTATTGGGTCTCCCGGTTTTAGAAGCACTACCTGAAGTAAGCGAGCAATCTATTAAAGAGTTACTGGATGGTGTGTTTTATACTGGTAAGCCATTTGTAGCAGATGAGTTGCCGGTAAATTTAATGCGCAATGGCTCCCTGGAAACAGTATACCTGAACTTTGTGTACCATCCGAAGAAGGACTCACATGGGGTAATAACCGGTATTATAGCAGTAGCTATAGATATTACCGAACAGGTGGAGGCTCGCAAGAAAATTGAAGGCATGAATAAGCAACTGCTGGCTATTAATGCCGACCTGGATAACTTCGTGTACTCTGCTTCTCATGACCTGAAAGCACCAATTTCGAATATTGAAGGATTAATGCATGCATTAGTAGAATTCCTGCCTCATGAAACGCTGCACTCCGAAGGGGTACAGCATGTATTAAGGCTAATCGAAAATTCTATAAACCGGTTTAAGCGTGCGATAGCTGACCTTACGGAGGTTGCAAAAATTCAGCGGGAAGGCGATGAAGATATAGTTAGGGTTAACTTGTCAGAGGTTGTGGAAGATGTGAAGCTCGATTTTGAAAATCTGATAAGGGAAAAAGGAGCACATATCGACGTAAGCCTTGCTCCTGATTCTGAACTGGAATTTTCGGCTAAAAATATTAGAAGTATAGTTTATAACCTGGTAAGCAATGCTCTTAAGTATAGTTCCCCTGCCCGAAATCCCCACATCATAATATCTACCGAAACCACACCTGACTATACTATTCTTACAGTAGCCGATAATGGCCTAGGATTTAATCCTGCCGATGAGATTAAAATATTCTCGATGTTCAAGCGCCTGCACGACCATGTGGAAGGTTCTGGCATTGGGTTGTACATAGTAAAACGAATAGTGGAAAATGCAGGCGGGCACATAGAACTTGACAGCGAACCAGGTAAAGGCTCTACATTCAGAGTTTACTTCAAACGCTAAGAGCTATACTTTTAAAGAAATTACGCAAGGCTGTGTAACAAGACCTCTAACTTTGTATTCTGATTATCAGGAGGAAGTATAGTTTTTTATGCTATTATAGTTGGGCATGGAATTAAGACCGCAGTATTTAGGTTTTCAACTTACGCCTGGTTGGTAAAAAATATAATTAAACGTTTCTTTGCAGCTACATGCAACTGCAGATCACATCATTAAATTCGGGAAGTAACGGTAACTGTTATTACATAGGTAACGAGCGCGAAGCGGTGCTGGTGGATGCCGGTATTTCCTGTCTGGAAACCGAAAAGCGTATGAAGCGGCTGGGCCTTTCGATGCGTAAGGTTAAGGCCATCTTTATTTCCCATGAGCACTCCGATCACATCAGGGGGGTATCCGTTATTGCCCGAAAATATGAAATCCCGGTTTACATAACACCAGATACGCTGTACCATGGCCGCTTAACCAACGAGAAGTTTGTAGCTATACCTTTTCAGGCCTTTGAGCCGGTGCAGGTAGGCGAGCTAACTATAACTGCCTTTCCAAAGTTTCACGATGCTGCCGATCCGCATAGTTTTATCGTAAGCTATCAGGACATAAATATTGGTGTGTTTACAGATATTGGCTCTCCCTGCGAACATGTGATCAGGCACTTCAGCCAATGCCATGCTGCTTTCCTGGAAGCGAACTATGATGATGGCTTGCTGGACAGCGGACGATACCCATATTACCTGAAACAACGCATTCGGGGTAACTATGGGCACCTATCAAACGAGCAGGCGCTTACACTCTTTACGGAGCATAAACCACCGTTTATGAGCCATATCCTGTTATCTCATTTATCGAAAGATAACAATTGCCCTAAATTACTGAAGCAGCTTTTCGACCTGAATGCAGGCAACACTGAAGTTGTTATTGCTTCACGTTTCCAGGAAACGCCTGTTTATACTATAACTAACTCAGTTATACCTGTAAAGCATTATAAAGGGGAGCAACTGCAGCTTTTATAGTTTGCTGATAGTTAACAAAATAAAAAAAGCCCCGCCTGAGCTATACTTCAGGCGGGGCTTTTACTTATTATGTGTGTGTTACCTCAATTTGTGGCCTTTAGTAGCATAAAACCAGATGAACAGGTAAGCTGGCACCATTATCCAGTAAGCCTGCTGTGCATTGGTAAGGTCGGTAAGTTTGCCATAGATAAGCGGAAGTATAGCACCGCCGGCAATACCCATAATAAGCAACGACGAACCAATTTTGGTAAAGCGACCCAAGCCAGCAATAGCCAGCGGCCAGATAGCAGGCCACATCAGCGAGTTAGCCAGGCCCAGCAAAGCTATAAACAGCACCGAAATGTAACCATCAGTAAGTATGGCAGCAATAGAAAATAGCACGCCCAGCACCGCTGAGATCTTTAAGGCCACATCCTGCTTCAGGTATTTAGGTATGGTTATAATGCCGATAAAGTAACCCACCAGCATAGCGCCTAAGGTAAAGGAAGAAAAGAATTTAGCAGTAGATAACTCAATACCCTGCTCAGTGCCATAGTTGATGATCGTGTCGCCGGCCATAACTTCTACACCCACATACAGGAAAATAGCCAGTACACCCAGCACCAGGTTCGGGAACTGTAGCACACTTGTTTTACCGGTATTGGCAGTAGCTACGGTCTCGTCTTCCGCGTCAGTATCGATCTCAGGTAAAGATGAAATCAGTACAAGTATAGCCAGTATTACCAGCGATACCGCCACAAAAATATAAGGCGTAATTACACGATGAGCCAGTGCATCCAGCTCCTGTGCTTTCTGCTGCAGGCTCATAGTATCGAGCTGTTTTACAAGGGCATCAGCATCCAGAAAAAGTATGGCACCAAGCGCCAGGGGTGCCAGTATACCACCTATTTTATTACATATACCCATCACACTGATGCGCTTTGCAGCACTATCAGCCGGGCCAAGTATAGTTATGTAAGGGTTAGAAGCGGTCTGTAGTAAAGCAAGTCCGGTTCCCTGCACAAACAACCCCAGCAGGAATATTTCATAAGTTCGGTTAAGTGCGGCAGGTATAAAAATCAGGGCACCCACAGCCATAACGGCCAATCCGGTAGCCATACCTTTTTTGAAGCCGGTCGCCTTTAGCACCCACGCTGACGGAATAGCCATCACGAAGTAAGAAATAAAAAACGCGAAGGTAACGAAGTAGGCCTCGAAGTTGGTAAGCTCACAAGCCAGACGCAGGTAAGGGATCAGTACCGAGTTTAGCCAGGTAACAGAGCCAAAAATAAAGAACAGGGCGCCGATTATCAGGATAGCACGGGAATCGTTACGCGTTGCCTGAGACATCATAGGTTCAGTTTTAACAGACATAAAAAGTGTAGATAAATCTGTTCAAGATAATCTAATTTTTTAATAACTCCTTTGTTTGCAGTACCTGAACTATAAAAAATATGTGCGATAGCAGCCTAGCTATAATTTGTTTGTGCCGCAGGTAGAAGGCCTATACTTTGCGGCAGGTTGTGTAGCAGGTGTTATAGTTAGTGATTTACATGAATTCACCAGATGGGATATGATAGGAGCGGCCTTTAGGCAACACGTGCATGATCAGGTTCTCAACACAAAGGGCTTGTCCTTTTTCTATACTGTTATAGTTGTTCTCCTCCAGTTTCCGCCCATCAATTACAACTACCAACCCTGAGCCTATAGTTTCGATGCAGTTGTTTTCAGTTATCATAATACCTGTGTCTTCGCCAAGCCCAATACCAATGTGGGTAGGGTGGCCGGCAATAGCTTCGATAAGGCGAGGTATGCGACGGCGGTTTACAAAATGTGTATCAATGATAACATGGTCCAGTATACCCAAGCCTGGAGCTAATTCCACGGTACCTTTAATGAGCGGGTCAGTCTGCAGAGAACCACTTATCATGATCCGGGATAAAGCCATGGCACCGGCACTGGTTCCTGAGATAAGAAATTTATCTTCCTGCTGGTAGCGTGTTTTCAGGATATGGAGTGCTTCTGAGTTCTCAAAAATCGGGATGATCCGACACTGATCACCTCCGGTAAACATAACCGCATCTGCTTTCCGTAGCCGTTCCAAAAAGTCTGGTCGCTTAGTATCTTCAGGTTGCTGAATGGGCAAAACACCTACGTTGTCGCACCCAAGTAGTAAGAAAGCATCTGTATAGATCTGGCCTGCCGCTTCCGGGGTTATGGTTGCTGAAGTCACTACTTCGATGCGGGTGCCCAAGCCATGCAGTTCATCGTGTATGCGTTTTAGAATCCCTTCATCTACAGCATTTTGATGGTGAACTATACCTTCTGATACCGATTCATTGCCTTTCTTTTCGTTGCCACCTATGGCTACTATTTTTCCTTTGGGTACCTCCATAACCTGCAGTTGTTTAAGTATAAATCTATCAGAAGCAGCATGACTAACGCGTTATACTTTATACGTTAGATGAAGCTTTTACCCAAAGGTTACGATGTTTGGAATACCCAGCCATTACAGGTTCAGGATCATGTCGTTTAGTTTGCGGGCATCGAGTACAGCATTACCTAAAATGGTGTTGTTAAAGAAAACCCATACCTGCTTTTCATCCTCCAGCCACTCTTTCACCATATAGGCATAACGTTCCAGTTTATCATCGGAATAAGCAGAGGAGTACATTTTCTCGTCGCCGTGCAGGCGTAGGTAGGCAATGTTGGTAGTTGTTACCTCAGTACCCGGAAAGCGTTTGCCTGCGCTGGCAATTACAGTGGTAATGTCATAGTCTCGCAGCAGGTCCAGCGACTCATCAGTAAACCACGATACATGGCGGGCTTCCAAAGCAAAAGCCTGATCCGGGTATTTATCGCGGAGCAACCTGTAAAACGATTCTGCTGTTGGCCTATGGAAACGGAAGCTGCCCGCGATCTGCACCAGTACCGGGCCAAGGCGATCACCCATTAAACTATAGCTGGCCATAAATTTGTCCAGCGGGGCCTCAGCATCTGTAAACTTGCGTTTATGGGTTATTTCCTGGTTTAACTTTGGTGCAAATTTGAAGTAGGACGGAGTAGTAGCCAGCCATTTCTCCACAGTTTTAGCCATCGTGAAATGATAAAAGCTGCTGTTTATCTCGGTTGAATTGAAATGGGTAGCATAGTAGGATAGCCGTTCCGCGGATTTCAGCTCTGGAGGGTATAGTACTTCCAGCCAGCGATAGCTCCATCCCGATGTGCCCATGTATAAGTTTGGTATATGTTCCATAGTATAGCGCAAGGTGTTGCAGCTACCTACGTTTGGAAAACCGGGCAGTTAAAAGTATAGCTTACTTAATTTAATGAGAAGCAAACGTTAGAATATGTATGTGATTTTAATTCAGTTGTTTAGGCTTGCTGTTGAGATGTTTTTACTATCTGGGTTTGCATTATTAAAAGCTTGGGCCTTACCTTTGCAGCATCTTTATCAAGATTTATAAAGAAGAGGGGAGAGAGCAGGCTCCGCGAACCTCTAGCAACCAGCAAAACAAATTGAAATGGTGCTAACTCCTGCCCAGTTTTGGGATATATAAATTAGTAGCATGTTAGCAAAATCAACAAAAACAGCCTTTTATTTACCAGCATCATTCTTTAAAGTAGCACCTGCCACTTCATGTTGCTGCTGTTGCTGTTGCTGTTAATCCATATCTTTTTCTTGCTTAAGCTGCACATACCAAACCGGTAGCAGCTGCACTTTATACTTTCAATTCATTTTAATTTTTATTTCCAGGCCTGTTGTTACCGGAGTTACTCTGGGCAGCTAAAGGTATTATTTCTTCAGTTTTTATGGATCAGATCAAAAAGACAGGTGGAACAGCTCTCGTTCCATTTTTGGTGTTTGTTGTATTATTTCTTGGCGCCGGTTTAGCGTTAGACGACTTTTATGCTTTGCCTTCGCCGGTGGCGGTAGTGTGCGGTATTATCGCTGCATTTATACTTTTAAAAGGAAGTATAAATGCTAAAGTTGATGCCTTTATAAAAGGATGCGGCGATTCACAGATCATCACAATGTGTGTAATTTATTTGTTAGCCGGTGCATTTGCAGCTGTTTCTGAAGCAATAGGTGGCGTAGATGCCACAGTAAATCTCGGGTTAACTTACATTCCGGTGCAGTACCTTGCCTTAGGTGTGTTTTTACTGGCTTCTTTTTTATCTACTGCTACCGGTACGTCGGTTGGGGCTATAGTGGCCTTAGGGCCTATAGTTGTGGGGCTGGCCGAACAAAGTGGCTCTCCGCTACCAATTATGTTAGGTGCTTTGCTGGGCGGAGCCATGTTTGGTGATAACCTTTCTTTTATCTCAGATACCACCATTGCTGCTACCCAGACCCAGGATTGCGACATGAAAGATAAATTCAGGGTGAACCTGCTGATTGCCGGGCCTGCCGCTTTTGTAACAATTGGTCTTTTACTTTTTGCAGGATTACAGACTACTGCTGCGCAGGAGGTATTGCCTGTAGCAAAGGAAATTGATTTTCTGAAAATAGCACCTTATTTACTTGTGCTGTTCCTGGCAGTATATGGCATAAATGTATTTGTGGTATTGGTGTTAGGTATACTTGCTTCAGGTGTAGTAGGTATAGCCGGCGGTGATCTGGATGTGTTGCTGTTCAGTAAGAAAGTTTATGAAGGCTTTACCAGCATGACCGAAATATTTCTGCTTTCGATGCTTACAGGTGGACTGGCAGAAATGGTAAGACAGGCTGGGGGTATTCAGTTTCTATTGAACAACGCCAACAAGATGATTAATGGCTATCGCTCTGCACAACTGGGAATAGGTCTGTTAGTGAGCGGCGTGAACAGTGCTATTGCTAACAACACAGTATCCATAGTTGTAACCGGGCCGGTTGCAAAAGAGATCAGCCAGCGGTATGCTATCAAAAGACTGAAAACAGCTGCTATCATTGATATCTTTGCCTGCATTGTGCAGGGATTGCTTCCTTACGGCGCACAAATACTGATCATGCTTAATTTTACTGGTGGTAAGGTTCAATTTCTGGATGTGCTGCCTTATGCGTGGTATCTGTACCTGTTGCTTTTATTTACTTTGCTGGCCATTTATACCCCTTTTGTAGACAGGTTCTTACTTAAAAAAGAGGTTAATAAATTACAGGCAAGGGAAACTGTTGCTAATTAGACGTGAGTCGAGAACAACCTTGTTAATAAAAAAGAGCCGCTTAACTACGTGTTAAGCGGCTCTTTTTAGTCTGTAGCTATCAGCTGATTAACGTACCTGAAACAACCACTCCAAGGCTTCTTCTGTAGTTGTGAAAACTTCCAGCTGTGTGTTTCTTTCAAATGGCAATTGCTCCAGCATCGCATAAATTCGTGTCGAATCCATCAATGAAAGACTTTCCAGGGTACTCAGGCGTGCAAACTTTTTAAGCGCAACCTTAGGCAGTAGTGGTGCTACATGCTCCAATATCCAGTTCTGGTCCGCGAACTCAATGTAATGTATAGCCCGTGAATCACTTAACCAGTACTCATATTTGTTTTCAACGGTAAGCTCTGCTGCCTTCAAAAAGCTTTTTCGAAACTCTTCGCTCTTAGGGTGCTGTGTCCATTTTACAAAAATATACTTTGCACGATCATCAGCTTCAATCTTTACATATTCGTCCTGGTATATAGTGCATAGTTGCAAGGCAACAGCATTATAGGTTTCTCCTTCTTGCATATTATTTTTTATTACTCATTATCTGTTGTAAGTAGCCAGCCTGTTGCTTCTGCCTCCGATAAAAAAAGCTGAGACGAAAAAGCCAGGTTTGCTTTCTTCATCCGGGCATCTATCGCCTCGCTGGTCATTTGTTGTATGGCATCTGCCGAGTTTATGATAGCCAGTTTCTGAAGGTTACTTTTGGATAATACAGCCACCGAGTTTGAAACAAACCACGTTTGGTCTGCCAAAGTTAATATTCCTCTGCGATGGTTGTTTATCAGCAACAACTCTATCTTGTTTTCCAGCAGGGCACGAACTGCTTTTAAAATTCCATACCTGTATTCTCTGCTCGACGCAATTCTCAGCCACCTGAGCACTAACAACTTTTTATTCAGATCAATTACAATCTCCATAAAGTCTGTGCGGCAAACGGTTGTGTTTGTAGCTTCTTCTTTGGCCTCATCCTGCACCTCCGCAGTAGCAGTTACTTCAGATGCCGCTAAACTACGTAGTATTTTATGGTTGCAATCCACAGGAATCCAGATGCTGTCTCTGGAGCAGATGTTTTCTGACTGTTGAGGAAGGAGCCATTTCTTCCCTTCTTCGGTACTATAAAAAACCTTCACTTGGTAAGGCAATTTTATACCTTCCTCTTCAATAGATTTATGTACCCGGAACTGTTGTTCATCTCCTGAAAGTACTCTGGCACTTCGTACTAAGGTAGTATTCAAAAGTGCTTTCTGTAAAAAGTCAGATGTGCTTTTCTGATCAACTAGAGTCGGGTTACCAAACTTAGTAAAATCGATCAGAATGTACTTTATTTTTAGTAGTGCAATACAAATACCTACAAACCGAATATGATGTCGGTATTCCAGACTGCTTACTGGTTGTTGCCATGCCGCCTCAAGGTATTTAAGAGAAGGGCAATAGCTTATTTTAAGAGCATCTGCATCTGTGCCGCATGCTGTTTTGTTGTTTTCTTTTACATAGCACAATTTGCCCATTGATTGATTTACCGGGGTTTCATTTCTGGTTACTTTTCCTGAATAAGATGTTGGATACTGCATTACAAAATACTCCTGCTTCCAGACATTCCGAAAGCTAAAATTAAATGGTTTTACTATCTATAAATCAATTAATTAACCGGATACGGTCTTATTAACTAACTATAAACGCTACAGGTTCAATTGTTTTATTTGTTCTTGCAATAGTTATATAGGTGGTAAGTTCTGAAAACTATAAATTAACAGTAAGTGCATGCAGAAACCATACATTATACTTCATAAAGCCATTATGTTTCTCATCAAACTCCTGAAATTCGGAGAAGCAAAATCTGAAATTCTATGAATTGTTAAAAAGCAAAAAGTCAGTCAATTGGAAGCCTGGTTTTAGAATGATCAACTGTTTCTTAAAACTGTTCTTGGAGAGAAGAAAAGTTGTCTATTATTTTTGTAAAATGGTTCAACGCGGGGCTAAAATAATTTCTAAAACGATATAGGCTGGCACTATTTTTAGCAATAGCATGTTAAGAGGCTTCTATGCTTCTATTTTATACCAGTTTTTTTGAACTGTAATTCCTTTAAACAGGAATGCCTAAACTAACTCTAAAGCCACCCGCCTATGAAGGATCTTCAAAAATCTCTCTCTACAACAGGTGATGTCAGCAAAAGGAACAATATACCTTCTGTTGAACTACAAGAAATGATTGGAGTATTGCTCCCCTTTAAGAAGACCTTCGAAGCACAATCAGGTCTGAGCCTTTTACTTTCCCCGGACCTGACCATACTGGCTATTACAGATTCTTTACTCAAAGAAATTTACAGATCGCGCAGGGAAATAGTAGGTGGCTATTTGTTCGATGTTTTCCCCGATAACCCTGATGCACCGCAAGCTTCTGCTACAAGCAACATGAAAGCTTCTATGGAAAAGGTGCTGGCAACGGGTTTACCACATAAAATAGATTTTCAGCAATACGACATTCGTGATCCTGAAAACCCGGCTTCGTTTATAGAGCGTTACTGGAGTACAATTACTATTCCTATTCTAAATGATGATGGAAGTACAGCCTATATTCTGCACGAAACGGTTAATATCACAGAAGAAGTAAAGGCTAAGCAACAGCTACAAGAGAGTAAGGAAAGAGAACAGACTGCAGTTGCCCATGCAGAACAGCAACGGTTACGCCTGAAACGCCTGTTCGACCATGCACCGGCTGGGCTCGCTATAGTTGAGGGGCCCGACCTTGTCTTCAAAGAAGTCAATGACACATATCAGCAGCTGTTTCCGGGGCGGGAGTTTCTGGGGCTCCCGTTAACCGAAGCGCTTCCGGAATTACTTCACCATCCTGCAGGCGATGCTGTCAGGAAAGTATACGAAACAGGTGAAACATATGAAGGGAAAGAAGTGCTTATCCCAATGGTCCGATACAAGGACCAACCGGAGGACTTATACTGGAACTTCATAAACCAGGCCATTTACGACCCACAGGGTAACATTAGTGGTATTTTACTTTTTGCACTGGATGTAACAGAATTTGTAGAGGCGCGCCGGCAGGTAGAGAAAGGCTCAGAGGCGGTACAGGCTCTGAACCAAGAGTTGGAAGAACGGGTAAAACAGCGTACAAAAGAATTGCAACATGCTGAAGCCGAAGCCGACAGGCAAAGTAAACGCCTGAAAGATTTGTTTATGCATGCGCCTGCTGCCATTTGTATTTTAGACGGACCTGAACTGGTTTACGAACTGGTAAATCCGGTTTATGAGCAGCTATTTCCCGGGCGTACTCTTTTAGGAAAACCGATTCTGGAAGTATTGCCGGAAATAAAAGACAACCCCGTTTATAAACATTTCAGGGAAGTATACGAAACAGGAAAAACACATGAAGAGTCAGAGCTTCTGATTCCGTTCATCCGCCCGGAAGATGGTGCACTCGAGAACAGGTATTTCAGGTTTATACAGCAGGCACGCTGTAATGAGCAGGAGCAGATAGACGGGATTATTGTTTTTGCACTGGAGGTAACAGAACAGGTAGCAGCACGCAAAGCTGTAGAAACAAGTGAGCAGCAATTAAGGCTGGTTACAAATGCGCTACCTGTACTTATAGGCTACCTGGATAAGGAAGAGAAATACAGGTTTGCCAACAAAGCTTATGAACACTGGTTCCCGCTGAAATCTGAAGACCTGATAGGCAGGTACCTTCGTGATATAATTGGAGAAGAGGCTTATAGAAATGTAAAAGAATATATTGAACAGGGATTTGCTGGCCAAGCCGTTAGTTTTGAGGCCCGAATGCCTTACCGGGCAGATTTTGTAAAGCATATTCAAACCAATTACGTTCCTGATCTGAAAGATGGAGTGGTGCAGGGGTTTTATACATTGGTAACTGATGTTACAGATCAGGTACTTATCAGGGAAGCACTGGAAGAAAGCGAGCAAAAAGCTAACATAATAGCTGAGAAACTAGCTATTGCAAACCAGAGTCTTAAAATAGCAAACAAAGAGTTAGGCAACTATAACACTGAACTGGAACAGCGGGTAGCAGAACGTACTGCTGCACTTCTGGAAACTAACAGGTTGCTGAAAGATCAGATAGAAGAGAACAAGCGTGCTGAAGATTCGCTGTCGAAATCGCACAGGCAGTTGCAGGCTCTTACCAAACACCTGCAGGAGATGCGCGAAGAAGAGCGTAAGTATATTGCCCGCGAACTGCACGATGAACTGGGACAATCTTTTACTGCACTTAAAATAGATGTAGCACTGCTTTTGAAAAAACTAAAAGGTGGTAAAATAGATCAGGCATTCCTGTCTAAAGAGCTGCAATCTATGATGAAAACGATTAACGGTGCGATTACTTCGGTGCGGGAGATAGTAGCAACTCTTCGGCCTGCCGTGTTGGATAACTTCGGATTATTATCGGAGATAGAGTCGCAGGCACAGGATTTTCAGAAGCGCACTTCTGTTGCTGTAGATGTTATTACTGACCTGGAATATATCCCATTAGAGCAGGAAACATCTATCGAAGTATTCCGGATCATACAGGAATCAATGACAAACATTGCACGTCATGCAGCGGCTACTTTTGCAACTATAACAATAGATGAAACAGCTGAAGGATTTAATTTTACGGTAGCAGATAACGGAAAAGGTATAAAAGCTGAGAACCTATCAGAAATAAGAACGTTTGGGCTACTCGGTATGCAGGAAAGAGCAGAACGTATCGGTGCTACACTGGCAATTGATACTAAGCCTTACTCTGGCACCCGGATTACTTTAGAGGTACCATCTACAGTAACACCACAGTAAAACAAATTAGAAATTATTACCTGAGAGAGATGATAAAATTATTGATTGCAGACGACTTTGTGCTGATCAGGGAAGGACTTAAAAAAGTGCTTAAAAATGAGCAGGGCATTACCGTGGTGGCAGAAGCAGAAAGCGGTGCTGAAGTGCTGAACAAGGTGAAAAAAAGCGAGGCCAACTTTGTGGTGCTTGATATAAACATGCCGGTTAAAAGCGGGCTTGATGTACTGCTGGATCTGAAGCGCCTGCACCCGCAGGTACCGGTTCTGATCTTAAGCATGTACCCTGAAAAGACGTATGCGCTACGTTCTCTGAAAGCTGGTGCAGCCGGTTATCTTTCAAAAGAAAGTGCCGCCGACGAATTGGTAACTGCCATACAAAAGATATGGAATGGAGGGAAGTATATTTCGGGTTCGCTGGCAGAGCTGCTTGCCGAAACTGTAGTGAACAAAAACACGCCTGAAGTGGCTCACGAAATACTCTCTGACAGGGAGTTCCAGATACTGTGCAAGATTGGCGAAGGTGAGTCGCTTAAAAGTATAGCAGATAATTTAAGCCTTACTTTAAGTACGGTTAACACCTACCGTAACCGCATTTTTATGAAGATGAGGTTTACCTCCAATACAGATCTTATTCGTTATTGCCTTGCCAACGAACTGGCGTAAAATGCTCTTCTATACCTGAATAAGGTAGATTTTCTAATCTTGAATCACACATTAAATTAAGTTCATGTCGTATTTTTTGCGACATGAACTTAATTTTTTAGTGACAAACCTTTAGTGTTTCCCCTTCTGTTTTGCGGGCCCTGTAAAGAGTAACTTTGTAAATCGTGCTCAGTAACTAGTACGCGATAGTTCAAGCATTCAGTATTTAGCTGTAGTTCACCAGTTGTGAAGTGCAAAGCACCTGCTGGTAATTCAGTTTAAAACTCTTAATACTCAACTCATAGAAAATAACCTGCTGGTACCTGCCAATCAAGCCACTACTATGGAAAAGGAATTCATCAACGAATTTGGCAAAATCTATAGCAAAGTAATTTACCTCCCGAAGCATTATGCAGTGGTGGTAGAATGGTATGGCTATACCACCAGAGCACAGGTAGAGCTGGTTGGTAACTTTATTCAGGAGTGGGGTAAAGGGCATACATTTACTGTATTTGTTAATGATTGCACAAATATTATTTCTGTCTGGGAAGATTCAATTGAGTGGTTCTCTCGTATATGGGTGCAACGAATGAAAGGGAGAGGACTGAAGAAATTTATACATATCGCAAAATCAGGCAGTTTTGGGGAGCAGATCGGAGAACAGCTCTACCAGATACTGAAAGAACAAATGCAATTTTATAGTTACAAAAACAGGGCTGATGCCATGTATTTTGTTGAAAGCAGTAAAACATCTTTAAATAATTAATTATCTTTAAATCGTAGCTACTGCCTGTTTGCCTTCGCGTTTGAGAGATCTGTTTTAAGATCCTGTAACATTTAAGCAACAAACTGTTTTTACATGTACTAGCACGAACGTTCAACTATTTATGAAGCCTCAGCAGGCTATTCACCTATTAGCTTACAGAATGAATCAAAGAGTAGCACCAGTAAATGTAACCATAGAAAAGAACTATGATTCTGAAGTTTGTGGAAGTATACCGTTACATTTAGTTAATCTCATACAACCACACGGCGTATTGCTGGTACTAGAAAAAGACAATTATCGTATTGTGCAGGCCAGCGAAAATGTAAGCAGCTTTTTAAATGTAACTGCTGAAGAACTGCTCGACCAGGACCTGTCCAACTACCTGCCTGCAGTACAAATGCAGGAAATAAAGGATAAGATTAAAGGACAGGCCAACCATAATAAAATACCCCTTACTTTAACATTTACAGTGGCTGGCAATGAGGTAGCTTTTACTGCGAGTTTACTTCCGCAGGATGAGTTTATTTTGTTAGAACTGGAAGCATCTGAACCTGCTCTGCAGTTACAGTTTATAAGTCTTTACCAGCAGATAAAGTATAGTACCTCTTTGCTAAAGCAGGCGGCTACCATTCATGAAACTGCCCAGATTGCCACCGAAGAACTAAAGAAGTTTACCGGTTTCGATAAGGTAATGATATATCAGTTCGATCCGAACTGGAACGGTATCGTGATAGCGCAGGCAAAGGAAGATGATATGGATGATTACATGGATCTTCGCTTTCCGGCCTCTGACGTACCGAAACAGGCGCGTGAACTATACTTTAAAAATCCATACCGCCTGATTCCTACCCGCAGTTACGAAGCAGTGCGTTTGATCCCTATTATAAACCCCATTACACAGCGTTTTACCGATCTGGCCGAGTGCAGCCTAAGAAGTGTGGCAAAAGTGCATTTAGAGTATCTTACCAATATGAAGATCGATGCCTCTATGTCGCTGCCACTAATCATCGATAATAAGCTGTGGGGACTTATCTCATGCCATCATAAAACACCGAAATATCCGTCTTATGAAATACGCTCTGCTATGGAACTGCTGGCCGGTATACTTTCGGCACAGATAGAGGCAAAGCACATAGAAGAAAACCTAGCCCTGCGGGTGCAACTGCGCAATAAGCATGTACTGCTGGTAGAACAATTGTTTAGTAATGCAAGTTTTGCAGATGGTATACTGGAAGGGTCAACTACAATCATGGATCTGCTGGGGCTTTCAGGAGCGGCTGTTGTATTTGAAGGCAACATATCTACAGGAGGTAATACACCCAGCTTACAGGAAATAAAAGAACTGGTATCATGGCTGCGCCGCACAAAACCAAACGGACTATTTGCAACAGATACGCTGCCGGTGCTATACCCGCACAGTAAAAATTATAATGCCAAAGCCAGCGGTTTAATATCGATGCCGATAAATGCTGAGCAAAGCGAGTTTATACTTGGTTTCAGGCAGGAAGTGGAGCAGACAGTGCATTGGGGCGGCGACCCGAATAATGCCATCCAGATGGAGCCGGATGGGAAGAACTATCACCCGCGCAACTCTTTTGCAATCTATAAAGAGACGGTGAAGTATACTTCGTTGCCATGGCTGCAGGAAGAGCAGGAAGCCGCAGAAGCGCTGCGCAATGCAGTGCTGGAAAAAATTAGCAGAGACCGATATTAGAAGATCACCCTACATCCAAAACATGAGTTCAGGACAAGAGCAGATACAGATTACAGCAAAAGCTCCATTTATGACCGAGACCACCAAACCTGCCGATCACTACCTGGTAGGTATAGGGGCATCTGCGGGTGGGCTTGAAGCTATTCATCAGCTGTTCGATCATTTCCCGAATAACTCCAGCTTTTCTTTTGTAATTATACAACACCTCTCTCCAGACCATAAAAGCCTGATGACGGAGTTGCTCTCGAAGCACACCAGTATGCAGGTGCTGGAAGCGGAGGACAATATGTTTACGAAGCCAAACTGTGTTTATGTGCTTCCGAGTGGCAAACAACTTACCATGGAACACGGGCGGTTGCGCCTGGCAGACAAAGAACGTGGTCGTGAGCCTAATTTTGCCATAGATATCTTCTTTGAGTCTATGGCTAAAAGCAGGGGAAAGTATGCGATAGGTATAGTGCTTTCAGGTACCGGAACAGACGGCACAAAAGGCTCTAAAGCCATTAAAAAAGCCGGTGGTATGGTAGTGGTGCAGGAGCCCGAAACAGCTAAGTTTGATGGCATGCCACGCAGTGCCATTAATTCAGGTTATGTAGATTATGTGCTTCCGCCTGAGCAGATGCCGGAAGAAATTATAGATTACACCCGCAAATTCCCGCTGGTAAAAACAATTATTGCCAATACGGAGCAGGAAAAGGATGACTTGGTTCTGAAAGAGATTCTGGACCTTGTTTGCACCCACACCCAAACCGATTTTACAAACTATAAGCAGGCAACCATAAACCGCAGAGTACATAAAAGGATAAACCACCTGAAGTTAAATAGCCTGACGGAATATCTTACTTACCTGCACGAAAACCCTGCGGAGATCAGGAAACTCTGCCAAGAGTTTTTCATAAATGTTACCCGTTTTTTCCGTGATCCGGAAGCCTTTGAACTGCTGGAACAGCAGGTAATACCGCAAATACTGGAAGATAAGCGTGAAAATGAGTCAGTAAAAGTATGGGTAGCTGCCTGCAGCACCGGCGAAGAAGTATACTCGCTGGCAATGCTTTTCTGTGAAGCTTATAAAAAGCTGAACCGCGAACCTAACATTAAGTTATTTGCTACTGATATTGATCAGCAGGCTATTACACAGGCATCAAAAGGCAGCTATCCGATATCCATTGCCAAAGACCTTACACCGGAAAGGCTGGAGCGTTTCTTCACGTTTAAAAACAACCGGTACCAGGTAAAAGACGAGATCAGGAAGCTGGTTGTGTTTGCACAACACGACTTGCAGAAAGATCCTCCATACAGCCGCATTGACCTGATCACTTGCCGCAACATGCTTATCTACCTGAACCCGGATCAGCAGAATAAAGTGATTGCGCTATTCCCATATGCATTGAACCTCGACGGCTACCTGCTGTTGGGCCCAAGTGAGCACATCGGGGATATGGGTAGTTATTTTTCGGAAGAGAACCGAAAGTGGAAGCTATACCGCAAAATAAAGGAAGGAGTAGGCAGGCACAAAACGTACGGCATTACAGATTACAACTATAATGCAACACCACTGAGTCAGTCAACACAATACAAGAATTTGTCTTTGGCTAAGTATAACGACTCCTTTATGGATGCCGTGGCCGAAGATTTTAAAGTAACAGCCTTATACGTAGATGAGCAGTACCAGCTGCTGCATGGTATAGGGGATATTAACCGTTTCCTGAAGTTCCCGGATAAGCGCCTGCACTTTAACCTGATCAAGATGGTGCCTGAGGAGCTGGCTGTAACGCTGAGCGTAGGTATCCGGAAGGCACTGAAACAGGACCGTAAAGTAGTTGCCCGGCAGGTAAAGGTTAAGATAGAGAAGAAAGAGCAAATGGTGCATGTTTCTATCCGTCCGTTAACACTGGAGAAGGGGCAGGCTAAAATCATACTTATACTGCTGCAGGAAATGGGCGAAGTAACGCCATTGCCTAAAATTTCTGATCTATCGTTTGTTTCTGATTCTGACTATTACCAGCAGCTTTCTGCCCTGGAAATGGAGCTGAAGGAAGCGCGTGAAAGTTTGAATTTAACAGTACAGGATCTAAGTACATCAAACGAGGAACTGCAGTCGAGCAACGAGGAACTGATGTCATCTAACGAAGAGCTGCAAAGCTCTAACGAAGAGATGCAGTCCCTGAACGAAGAATTGCATACAGTTAATTCAGAACACCAGTTAAAGATAAAAGAACTACAGGAACTTAACGAAGACCTGGATAACTACATCAGAAGCTCAAACATCGGGCAGCTGTTTGTAGATCATGATCTGACGATCCGTAAGTTCACACCTTCCATCAATGGGCTTATCAATATTATTGAAAGTGATTTAGGCAGGCCGATCCACCACTTGTCGCATAACCTGAAGTATACCCACTGGCTGGAAGACATTAAACATGTAAACAACACTTCAGCAGAAGTAGAGCAGGAAGTAGAGACACAGGATGGCAAATACTACCTGATGCGCATTATACCTTACCTGAAGCACGATGGCAACAAAGATGGTGTAGTGATCAGTTTTGTAGAAGTTACGACGCTTAAAACGCTTACCAATGTGGTGCAGGGTGTACTGAACAGTTCCCTGAACAGTATTATGGCCTTTCAGGCAGTGCGGAATGAGAAGAATGAAATTTCTGATTTCTCCTGGACACTGCTAAATAAAAAAACGGAAGATCTGTTAGGGGTATCGCAAACAGATCTGCTGCACACCAGCGTGCAGCAAGTTATGCCGTTTTTGAAGAAGAGCGGACTGTTCCGGAAGCTGGCAAACGTAGTAGAGAAGGGGCAGCCTTTCCACATAGAGCAGCAACTGGAAGTAAACGACCAGAAAGCATGGTATGAGATTGCAGCTGTTAAAATGGGAGATGGCGTAACCGTCACTATGGGTGACATCACCGAGAAAAAGAGCAGCGACGATAAGGTGCTGATGGCTTATGAAGAGCTGAAAGCCGCCGAAGAGAACCTTATAAAATTGAATAATGAGCTGGAGAAAAGAGTGATGGAACGTACGCAGGCACTTGCTGCCAGCGAAGAACGTTTCAGGCTGGTTTCGATGGCTACCAACGATGTGATCTGGGACTGGAACCTGGTTACGAATGAGGTATGGTGGAGCGACAGCTTAACTTCCATGCTGCACTACAGTGCGGAGCAGATGGGCAAAGGTGTAAATGCCTGGTTCGGGATGATACACCCCGATGACAAGAATGAAGTGGAGAAAGGCATTAACAAAGCTATAAACCATGGTAAAGACCAGTGGGCAGGAGAGTATAGGATTAAAAAAGGCGATGGCACTTATGCCTATGTATCTAACAGGGCTTATATTATGCACAACGAATACCAGATGCCTTACCGCGTGCTGGGCTCGTTTATAGACCTGACCGACCTGAAGCAAACGCAGGAGAAACTACAGCAGACAAACGAACACCTGCTGCGCGTTATAGAAGACCTCGATACGTTTGTTTATACTGCATCTCATGACCTGAAATCACCGATTGGGAACATAGAAGGCCTGATGTTGCTGCTCGAAGAACAGATCGAATCAGCAGGGCCGATACCAGGTGAACCAACGGCGCCTGTTTTTGGAATGATTAAAGGCGCGATCAGAAGGTTTAAGAACGTGATAAAAGATCTTACTGATATTGCCAAAGTACAGCGCGATATAGACGGAGAAGTAGAGCAGGTAGATGTGCAGGAAGTGTTTAAAATTGTAAAAGATAACATGCAGGAGCTGCTTGCCAGCGAAAAGGCTAAATTTAAAGTTGATTTTAAGGAGGCACCGCAAATAACTTTTTCTAAAAAGAACCTGCACAGTGTGCTTTATAACCTGATAAGCAATGCCGTTAAGTATAAATCAAAAGACAGAGCCCCTGAAATTGAGATAAAGACCAAACGCATAGATGGTTATGTGCTGCTCACTGTAAAAGACAACGGACTTGGTATCAGCGCTGATAACATCTCTAAGCTGTTTACATTATTTAAGCGTTTCCATACGCATGTAGATGGTACAGGCATGGGCTTATACATTGTAAAACGATTAATTGATAATGCCAACGGATTTATAGAAGTAAAAAGTGAAGTAGGCAAAGGCACGACTTTTGAACTGTATTTTAAAGTATAGCACCCGTTAAGCAGCATGCTATAGGGCTGCCGGCAGGTTTATACTACAGAAGCAATTAAAATCAAAGAAACTTAGATGAAGAAAATCCCTTCCATATTACTTGTTGACGACGATGAAACTACCAACTACATCAATAAGCTGATCATAAACAGAGCGGCTATTACCGATGATTTGCTTATTGCTACTAATGGTAAGGATGCCATAGAGCTTGTTCGGGAGCGTTTCAATTCTACGGGAGGGAAGGATTATGCAGGCGTGCCGAAACTGATTTTGCTGGACATTAATATGCCTATTATGGATGGCTTTGGATTTTTGGATACTATTAAATCAGAAGTATGTTTTAAAGACCCGTCTATGGTGGTGGCGGTACTTACTACCTCGCTTAACCCACAGGATATTGAGAGAGTAAGAGAGGCGGGTGTAAAGGAGTTTGTTAACAAACCGCTCACTAAACAAAGCCTTGAGAACTTGATCGAAAAGTATTTTGAGAAAAACTCATCGGTTCCGGAAGCCGGGGGAGCTGACGTATAAGCAGCAATTGAAATTATAGTAAGGTGCCGACTGTTTACAAACTAAAGGAGAATGAATATTAGGATGGAGATGACAGAAGAAGAGTTTGATACAAGGTATAAAGCAGCACTGGATAGCGTTTTAGAAGCAATGGCCGAAAACTCGGAAGTAGATGTTAAGCAGTTTTACAGTTTAGCCTGCGTTTTAGAAAATATAAGTTTCTTTAGCCCGGTATTTTATGGTATAATCCAGAACGCAAAAAAGAAATAATTGTAGCTAAAGCTATACTTGTAAATATAACGAGTGAAGCCCTAAGCAAAATCCTCAGATTAAAAAAGCCCCTGTTTTAGTTAACAGGGGCTTTTTTGTTTAGTTATCCCTATATCAAGTGCTAAAATTTATAATTAAATTAAAGTTTTTAATCCTAATCCATTAGTTTTCGTACTAATGGATTAGGAGTTGTCCTAATTTATTAGTAGTATTGAATAAACAAAATTGGTTATGCAGAAATTAGGGAAAAGAGAAGAACAGATAATGCAGGTAGTATGGCAGCTGGAGAAAGCATTTATAAAAGATATTATAGATGAATTACCTGAGCCTAAACCGCATTACAACACAATTGCTACTATGGTGAAGATCTTAACAGAGAAAGGTTTTCTGAATGCAGAGAAGATTGGAAATACTTATATGTATACCCCTTTAGTAACCCTGGCAGAATACCGGCAGCAGGATGTAGCAACTATAAAGCGAAAATACTTTGGTAATTCTTTTACAAAAATGATCGCTCATTTCGCAAAGGAAGAAAAACTGTCGGATGAAGAATTAGATGAGCTGGTACGCATTATAAAATCACAGAAAACTACCTAACTGACAAAGCTATGTTCGAGTTACTGTTAAAATCATCTTTTGCCATTGGCATTGCATTTCTGTTCTACAAGCTATTGCTGCAGCAGGAAAGCTTTTTCGCAACAAATAGGTTTTACCTGATCGGCTGTCTGGCGCTTGCTTTTGCGCTACCCTTTGTCTCCTTACCTAAACTCATCAGCCATCAGGGGTATTTAGCTACAGTTTTTCAACAAGCAGAATCAGTAGATGAAAGTATAGCTGAGGAAAGTATAGCCCCAACCGGCACTTACTCACAGCAAAGCATTTCAGTACCAGAAAGAGCTTCGCAGAGAAGCGAAGTAAAACCACCGCAGACTGCACCAGCTAGTGCTGCAACTCAAGTAGCAGAAGCAACACAGACTGCTACCAGTGAAATTAGCTGGGGATTCTGGGTATTGATACTCTACCTGTTTGGTGTAGCTGTATTTGCGCTTAGTCTGCTCTTCCAGGTTGGCTCCATCTTTTATAAAATCTTTACTGCCACAGATAAAATCGAGGATGGCGATTGTGTGATAGTTAATACAACCAGGCATCAGGCTCCATGCTCTTTCTTTAAGTATATCTTTATTTACCCCGACGACTATGACTATGAAACTTACGAGCAGATCATTGCTCATGAAAAAGTACACGCCCGGCTGGGACACAGCTTCGATCTTTTAGTTGCTGAAATAGCAGTAGTTATACTTTGGTTTAACCCGCTTGTGTGGCTATTTAAACGCGAGATTGAGAAGAATAATGAGTACCAGACAGATGCTTTACTTTTAGAGAAAGAGCAGGTAAAGAAAGATCAGTACCAGTTAAATCTCCTGCAGATTGCCGTTCCGAACAAGCCGTTAAGCATAACTACTAACTATAATCAATCATTATTAAAACAGAGAATTATGATGATGAATGCAAAGAAATCTACCGCACATGCCTATTGGAAATACGCCTTTATGGTTCCGCTTTTCTTTGGAGCTATCCTATTTATGAATGAGCCTGCTAACAGCTATACTGCACCAATAAGCGCCTTGAATGGTGGCGAGCAAATGCAGACCTTAGAGGAACAGATAATAAAAAATCTAGGAGCGCCTTCTGTAAAAGAAGCAAAACCTGAAGCAGTAGCTAAAACTGTAGATCCAAAACAAGAACCAGCCAAACAGGAGGTAATAGCCGGGAAAGAGGACCTTAAGAGAAGTATAAAAAATAAGGTCAAAAACAAGGTAAAGCAAGGCTCATTGCTTAGTATAAACGGCAAAGATGTAGACATGTCGGAGGGGTACTGGTACAGCAACAGAGAAGGAGATAAGTATTGTATCAGTTTTAAAGGCAGCAAAAGCAACTCTAGCTGGAACATGTCGGATTGCTATGACAGCAAGCTCTTTAAAAAGCAGGGCAACGATGTGTTTGTAGTTACAAAAGAAACCGGCACGTTGCAGTTAACTGGTAACCTGGATGCGGAAGTAGGGCAGGGTAAGTATAAATTCACAGAAGATGCGTCTTTTAAAAGCTACCTTGCCAGTAAGAACATCACCAGCAATAACAAGAACCTGATGTTTCATCTGTTCTTTGGCGATGTAGATAAAAAGTATGTTGATTACCTGAAGAAAAACTATAGCGATATAAGTGGTAACCGCCTGATAGAGTTAGCCATTCATGGTATTTCACAGCAGGATTTTCAGCAGTACCTGGCCCTGTATCAGCAGTATAACAACAGCAAGCCCACAACACAGGATATAATTGCCGCACGCATTCATGGCATAGATCAGGAATATATAAAAGAAATAAAAGCTGCGGGTTTTAAAGACCTAAGCATGAATAAAATAATGGAGGCTAAGATACATGGCGTAGATGCAGCTTTTGTGGAGAGCCTCAAAAAAGCCGGATTTAAAAATTTAACTATGGATAAAATCATTTCGGCCAAAATTCATGGTATAAATCCGGCTTCGATCAAAGAAGTGCAGGCACTTGGTTTCGGAGAATTATCGTTGGATAAGATCATAGAAGTAAAAATACATGGAGTTGATGCTGCCTATGTAAAAGAGCTCCGGACAGCAGGCTTTAAAGACCTGAGCCTGGATCAATATATGCAGGCAAAGATTCATGGTCTGGATGCTGCTTCGGTAAAAGATATCAAAGCATTGGGTTATAAAGATGCCGACTTCAGAGACCTGTTATCAGCACAAATACATGGCGTAGATAAGGCATACATAGATGACCTGAAGAAGGCTGGCTTAAAAGACTTTAGCCTGGAAGAAGCCGTTTCAGCAAAGATCCACGGCATTAACAGCGACTTCATCAAAAAAGCCAAAAAGAACGGGTACGACCTGAACAGCATCGATAAATACATTTCACTCAAGATCCATGGCATGGCGATGGAATCTCTGAAAGAAAAAGACTAACTGACCAGTAAGCAACCCGGGTGAAGATCCGAGAAAAATAAGGTAAAGCCTTCACCTGGGTTGTGCTTACAGAATAGCTATGTTTTATACGTTAGCCCTCTTCAAAATATAGTTGTCCGGTAGCTGCCGATGAAGAAAATTTTTACCTGTATTATAAAATACGTGCAACTTCTAATCAGAACTTTTGTCTTTACTGCATAACTGCTAAACCTACCTTAAACACATACAAATTCTAACTTTAGTACTATGAAAAAGAGGATACTTTTTTTGCTGGGATTGCTATGCCTATACTTTAGCAGTTCCGTAACCGGTTTTACCCAAGGAAACCAGGCTCCGGCAGGCGTTGGTAAAATTTCCGGAGTTCTTACCGATTCCATTACAAACAAACCTGTTGAATATGCAACGGTTGCCTTGTTGAAGAATGGCTCCACACAATCAACCGATGTAAAGCTCACCGACGCTACAGGTCTGTTCCAGTTTCAGGGTGTGGAGAATGGCAATTATGAGTTAGTGATCAGCTTTATCGGGTATAAAACGAAGGAAGTAAAACAACTCTCTGTTACAGATCAGAATCCTGAAATTAACTTAAAGAAAATCAGTTTCAGCCCGGTTGCCACCCAGCTTAAGGAAGTTAATGTGCAGGCATTGCGGCCAACTATAGTTCAGGAAGCAGACAAGATGGTGGTAAGCCTTGAAGGTACCGCACTGGTGGCAGGTAAAACCGCTTACGATGTACTCTCAACCGCCCCGGGTGTGTATGTAGATGACCAGGGAAATATTCAACTGAATGGCCGATCCGGTGCCACCGTAATGATAGACGGAAAACTGACCTACCTTACTGCCAGAGATCTTCGCTCCATGCTGGAGTCGATGTCTGCAGAAAATATAAAGAACATCGAGATCATTACCAATCCATCTGCCAAGTATGATGCAGAAGGCTCATCCGGTATCCTGAACATCAACCTGAAAAAGAATACCATGTTTGGGATCAACGGTAATGCCTCTGTGGGGTCGACTTACAATGGTAAACAGCTGGGCTATAACACAACTGCAAGTATAAACTATAAAACTGGTAAGTGGAATTCTTTCCTGAACCTGGATATGGCGCGCCGGGCCGGCGGTCGTGAAGCTACTTTTACCAGAGTGTTTAAAGGAGCTGAAGAGACGATTTACTACGACCAGGTTGCTGAAGGTAATTTTGAAGTGCAGGGACCTCCATTTGTGCGCTTAGGCTCAGACTATAGCCTGAATGATAAGAGCACCTTTGGCTTTATGACCTACTTCGGAACGAACAAACTGCAAGGCGATTTTTTAACGGATACCTATATTGGCAGCGCACTAGGGCAGCCGGAGATGTTTATTGAAGCAAATAACTATAACACCAACCGCTATTCTAATTTTACATCTAACCTGCACTACGTTGGCAAGTTCGATACGTTAGGTACTTCACTGTCTGCTGACCTGGACTATGTACGGATCACGAACAGGGGTTACGCGAACTTTTATAATTATTATGATTCGCTCACCTCAGATGGCCCTGTGATACAGGATTTTCTGTACACCGAAACACCTGGCGGGTTTGATATTTTCTCTGCTAAAGTAGATTATGTTCTCCCTTTTGCAAAAGATCGTAAGGTGGAATTCGGGCTGAAGGCAAGCAAGGTAATATCAGATAGCGATTCCCGTTTTTTCTTCAACAATGGCGATGAACCTGTACCGGACCCACGCCGGACCAACCACTTTATTTATGATGAGAACATCTATGCCGGGTATGTGAACTGGAGCAGTAAATTTGGCAAGACAGTAACCGTACAGGCCGGCTTACGGGCAGAGCAGACCGTATCGGAGGGCGAGCTTATAACTACCGGGCAGGTTAACGACAAAAGCTACCTGGACCTGTTTCCGAGCCTGTTCGTGCAGCAAAAAGTGAACGACAACTATGAAATAAACTATAACTATAGCCGCCGTATCTACCGACCTAATTACGGGCAGTTAAACCCTTTCTTTGCCTACCGAGATCCTTATACTTACTGGCTGGGAAATCCGGGCCTGCGTCCGCAGTATACACATTCTGTTGGCGTAACGCAGGTATTTAAGAAGACCTACAACCTGGTGCTCAACTACCAGCATGTTAAGGATGTAATTGCTGAAATTCCTATCATTATACCAGAAGATACCACTACGGTCTATACTATAGGCAACGCCGACGATTCCAGAAGTTTGAGCTTAACAGCCATTGCACCTGTCAAAATACATAAGAACTGGGATACCAATAACACCCTGCTGGTTTCTTACAACGAATACAACACTACAGTAGATGAAAAACAGGTAATGACCGACCAGGTATTCTACATGCTGCAGACAAACCATAACATTATTTTACCTTATAAGCTCAGAATGGAAGTAAATGGCGTGTACCAGGGAAAAGGAGTTCATGCTTTATACATCGTGGAACCGCGTTGGTGGGTAAACCTGGGCTTTAAACGTAGCTTCCTGGATGATAAACTGGATGTTTCGGTAAATATGAATGATATCTTTAAAAGCCAGCGCCTGAAGCTGGCTGCAAAAGTAGGGGAAGGTAACGTAAACGATTTCGACCAATACTTCAGGTTCCGGAACATAGGTTTTACGCTGCGTTATAAATTCAGCAAAGGCCAGAAAGTGGAAGACAGAAGAAATACTAACCTGGAAGAATTAAACCGCACAGGCGGATGATAAGTAAATAAAGTGTGAATCCTGCTTCAAAAGGCTCCCATAAAAGAGGAGCCTTTTGTGTTACCTTTTGTGTTATAAGTATAGATCTGTCAGGGTTTAATGTCCTGTATTGCTTTTGCCAGCATATTATCTACTTTGATTTTATTGGAGGGGTGTGGGATGGTATTGCTGGTAATTATACTTGCAGCGCCAACCTGTTGCAATGCCTCGTAAGCACCTTCTGCAAATACAGCATGTACACCTATACAAACTGGTGGTGTAGTGGTTAGTTTTTTTAGCTGCTGTACCGTTTCTATCATGGTTCTGGCTGTTGAAATTATGTCATCTACAAGCACGGGTGTATGGTTCGGGTATGCGCTTATTTCTGGTTGTGTTACCTGTACTTCTCTGTCTCCCAACCTGGTTTTGTTAAGTATAAGATAAGGTGCATTTGCAAGGTCGGCTACTTCAGATACCCATTGTATACTTTCCTCATCAGGACCTACAAGTAAAGGTTGCAGTATATGTTGTTTTATATAGTTGGCAAGGGTAGGGGCAGCATGCAGTGCAGTGGCAGGAATGTTATAAAGCTGGTGCATATGGTGGTACCTGTGCAGGTGCGGGTCTATCGTTACCAGGCTGTCGGCAATGCTGGAAATAAGTGCTGCAAAGTACCGTGAGGTAACAGCTTCACCGGGGTTAAATTGCTTGTCCTGGCGCATGTAGGCCAAATACGGAGCTACTAAACAAATATGTGCGGCTCCCAGCTCACGAACTGTTTTAGCAACAAAGTATAGCGGCAACAACTTCTGATCTGGTAAGTGAAGCGTACAAACAAGCACTACTTTCTTTTCCCGTACATCAGAAAGTATACGCACATAGCTTTCGCCATCGGGGAAGCGCTTAAAAGTGGCCTCACCTGTTTCTGCCTGAAGTATAGCTGTTAAAGAACCTGCCAGCTCTTCGTTTCCGGGTAAGGCAAATACGATCGTTTTCATGCGGGAGTCAGCTCTACAATATGGTCAGAACTGTGGAGAAAGGTAAGGGCATAACTAAGCTCGCCCTGGGTTTCGGAATAGATGGTATACAGGGGATCCCCTTTCTGAATATACTTACCAATTTTCGCTCTGAAAAAAATACCTGCACCCGGGGACTTAGGCGCACCCGCCAGTTTTGCAACCTTAGCCAGCTTACGATTATCTACTGATTTTACATACCCGCTTGTAAGCGCTGTTACATCGTGGTGGAGCATGGCAGGAGCTGGCTCACTAAAACCTCCCTGGGCATGGCAGATGCGGTAGAACTTATCTAGAGCCTGACCACTATCCAGTATCTCGAGTGCACGATTTACTCCCTCGCCTTTTGGAGTTACTCCTGCTCTCTCCAGCATAAGAGATGCCAGTTGTACGGCCCGGTCTTTCAGGTCGGCAGGTGCGTCCGGTTCGTTACGCAAAACAGCCAGTACATCCATCGCCTCCAGAGCCGGACCTATGCCTCGTCCAACAGGTTGCGACCCGTCTGTGATCAAAACCTCCACTTCCATCCCTATCGATAAACCTACTGCCTTAAAATAATACTCCAGCAGAAAAGCCTCTTCTTTAGACCGGACTTTGGCCGTTGGGCCTACCGGAATGTCGATGATAGTATGAGTTGAGCCAGCGGCTACTTTTTTGGAGATCACGGAAGCAATCATTTGTCCTGCACTGTCAACATCCAGGGCCTTTTCAACAGAAATGATAATGTCATCTACCGGGCTGAGTTTTACGGCACCTCCCCAGGTCATGCATCCGTTCTCCTTGCGTACTACCTCCTTAATCTGTTTCAGTGTCAGGTCTACGGGAGTCATGGTTTCAATTACATCGGCGGTACCTGCAGGAGATGTTATAGCCCTGGATGAGGTTTTAGGTATAATAAGCCCGGCAGCAGCTACAATAGGTACAACTATAGGGGTCGTTCGGTTGCCCGGCAATCCACCCACACAGTGTTTATCCATAATCATCTTACTATCCCAGGTAAGCCTTGACCCGGAGTTAACCATGGCTTTGGTAAGATAAATAACTTCATCCAAGGCCAGGTTATCACCGGAGCAGACAGTAACAAAAGCCGCAATCTCGATCTTGGAATATAACCCTTTGGTGATGTCTGAAATGATGCGAATGATAGCGTTCTCGTTAAACTTTTTGCCAAACATTTTGGCCCGTACATTACTGAAAGAAAGTATAGGCTGCAGGTGTGTAACTGTAATCAGGTCGCCTTCCTGTACGTTCAGGTTTTTGAACCCTTCTTCAGAGAGTACTGCCTCGCCATCGTCTATTATTTCTGAAGTGATGACATTTAAGGTAGCTATAATACTGTGATTACCGCTGTTTACAGAAACTCTGGTATTAGCTGTAAAACCCTCCGAACGGCAAACCTGACTATCAGCCCGTAAAAAGATTATATTTTCGGTATGGGTATCTATACCTAGCTTACGAAGCTTTAATATGTTGCCATTATCCTGTATCATACCGGCTTTAATAGAGGTACGTATGGCAGGAGGTTAGGTGTAGTTTTTAGGTGGTGCCGTCTTAGCTACCGCACAATCCCTGCACTTCAGTCAGTACACTTGTTATATGGTTCTCTTTGACGCCTGCTTTAAGCAGTGCAGTTGTATTATGCAGCAGCTCTTTGCACAGTACATACTTCATGTCAAGCAATTTTTGTTTTTCGCTCTGCGAGAGCGTGGTGAGGCAGGTAAGCGGGTATAGATCAGATGAGTTTACGAGGTCTTTTATACCGCCTTTATCCGGGTAATCCCAGCCTATAAGGTGCAGGTTCATGCAGGTGGCAAACCGGATAGCATCATCGGTAAAACGGGTATTCGTCACCACCCAACCCTGGTGAAACCGCACTTCGTACTCATGTTCTGATACCCGTACTTTTTCTACATCCTTAAACCTGGACAGGATATACATCGGGATTTTTACATCAGATTTAACACCGCTCAGGTTGTGGTATTTGCATTCAATCATGTAACGTTTCCCATCTTTAGCGGCTATAACATCAATTTCATGCCGTATGCAACGGCCATCCATAAATACACCAATCTGTGTAGCATAACCCTGAACTTTAAGTAGCTCAGCAATGAATTTTTCGAAAGGAAAACCAGTTGGACCAAGCTGCATAATGCCGTGCTTCAGGCTATACCGGGCAGCTGTGGTTTTAGACATCCTTTTAAGGATATCGAAGGCATGTTTGTAGATCTGCTTGGTGCTTATACCTTCATAGAGATAAGGCTCCAGGAGGCGTAGCACTTCCCTGATCATTACTTCATCTGCTCCTGATCTACGCAATGACAGCTGCAGCTTCGCAATAGAGAACTTTGCTTTTTCGCCGGATGCTTTCGTTATGATCAGTTGTTCCATAGTACAAGCTGTTAAACAAAGAATACGCTTACCTGAAGTGTGATGCTGTAAGTATAGGTACTGCTACTGTTTTATTAATTTCTGCAATTGATGCCATATATCCAATTTATACTTTATACCTGGCTGAGCCTTTCTTAAACAGCTTCGTTTCAAGTATAAGTTAGCTTTTATGGGTGTTGTCAAATAAAACACCCACTCCAGGTTTTGCTGAGGTGGGTGTTGACTATAAGTTATGCGGCCTGCTACAGGTTGAGTGCTCTTTTCTTTAGTAAGATAAACTCTTCTTCTGTGATAGAGCCTCTTTCCCGTAAACTCTCCAGGCGCTCTATAGTTGAGATAGAATCTTCTACCGATTTCGGTTTTCGCTCTTCGCTGTGCAGGTCAGCAGTATCGGTATCATTGTGCACACCTGTGGTATAGGTTCTGTCTCTGTATACTTCCTGGTTCGAAGTATAAAAACGATCCTCGTTGTAAGCATCTGTATTGTAGAAATCCTCAGAGATTGTGCGCGTACCAGTTGGCTGACGATGCATGGCTTCATCAAATTCAGTTCTGTGGTCGGTTGTGGTTCCTGGTAGCACATCTCGCTGCGACTGCTGGAAAGTATCCCGAACGGCATATTCATAATCTTCAGGTATAGCCCCACCCTGGTACACAGGGTAACGGCCAATATTATTTGAATCGATGGAGGATACAAATATCTTGCGTCCAGCCTTATCAAGTGCAGCTGCGCCGATAGGTACCAGCATGTACTGGTCGTTTTCTGTGTTAAAAAATCTTCTGTCAGCTACTACCGATAAGTAGCGGGCCTTCATTGCCTTCAGGTCCACAATCAGGTCTCTGACCATGCCCAGGCTTTCGCCATCGGCTCCTACTACCCGCCAGCCTAGCACATCCGGATTGTCTTTGGCCACCTTGTAGTCTTTTAAAGAACTAAGCGGCATCAGTCGTTCATTTCTTGTTTCGTCGTTTTTCATAGCTTTTTGCTTTATTTATGTTTAGGCGGTAACATGGTAAGTAGCAGGAGGCATAGTTTCCAGCGGCACTACCATGCCTGTCTCAGCACTTTCCTCCACATCAGTTTCATCCCGGTCGCTCAGCATTTCATAAAGTGCCCAGGCCAGTAGTGCTAAAATGATCAGTAGAAGTATCCAGGGCCACACGGGGCGCTTTTTACGTTCGATGTTTATTTCTGCCATAGTTTTATTTTTTTATGCGGGTTCCTACTTACAACTGCAAAGCTGCAAGTATAAAGTACAGGTTTTGAGTTTAATACGCTGCTGACATTATGAATGTTGAAAGTATAGTTACCTATAAAAAATGCCTTGGCCTGATACAGGTAAGCAGGTATAAGTATGGCTGGGAATAGCCTTGGCATTAGTAGTATAGTGAGGGAGGGGGGTATCTGAACAGCATAGTAAAAGTAACGTTGCTTATACCCTCTGAAATGCTGCCGTTCGTATAAACCAGTATGGAAAGATTAGTTATTCTTATAGTTTTAGCAATCTACGGAGTTGGGTACCTGATCTATTATCTATATGGTAATAATGAGCCTCCACAGGAGTTTTACGACCAGTAGTATAGTTGTTTATACTGGTATTGCAGTCTGCCAGAACTGGAAGTAGGAAGTATAAACCCATGGCTTATTTCATTTATTCAGCAACTGTCAGCTATACCTAAGAGCCTGCGGGTAAATCTGTTCTTATTCATCACAAACTTCCGGGCTTTCATCACTTTTATTATATTCCGTCATTGGTTTATATTAACATTGGTGCATGAATGATCTGGCAATAAAAAACTTTATAGCAGAACCTATCCAACGGAATAAGGTAGAGTTCTGGGCGGCTACCACCATTTTTGTATTTGCGCTGTTTTCGCTTTCAGTGGAGAACAGCCCGAACAGGCCGGCTTTTGAAGAAGCGGGCATCAGGCACTTATTCTATGAGCATTACTTTTGGCCGCAGCTCATCCGGTTTACGGTTATTTACATGGCCTTCCTGCTGCTGAATTTTAAAGTGGTGCCTAACCTGATCCGGAAGAATAGAATATGGTTAAATGTTTTCCTGATCCTGATCACGTTTATAGGAGTAGGATTGATGACCGGCATTACTGATACATACTATAAAGCGTACCATTTCAGCAGGTTCGAATCAGAGCAAGCAACCTGGGACTATATTTTTCAGGGAAGTTTTTACGGCGCTTTCAGGTTGCTGCTGATGTTTGGCTTCTATACAGTAATTAAGTATACGGGCTTGTATCTCATATCAAATTCTGTTGCCATACAGTCGAGGTACCGCATGATTACGCAGGACGTGCTGACTGCTTTTATAGTCTGGATGGTTAGTGTGTTTATACTGCTGGTATTTAACATAGGCGAAGAAATTACAGTGGTCTGGGCTGTTATTTCGTTGTGTGCCCTATTGTTGTATTGTATCTCTTTTTATGCCATCATTCCAAAATCATTAGCTGCAAAACACCCTTTAAGAGCTTATGCCATAAGAGTTATACTTATACAGGTTGTGGCTTATCTGCCGGTTGCTTTCCTGCTGTTGCCGTTGCTGAACAGCGAGGACGCTGCCTTTGGTATCAGTTTCTTTAATGCCTTATTTCAGTTGTTTATTACAGCGCCTGGAGCATGGGTGTTGTACAAGCGCCAGCTTAAAGGCAAAGAAGAAGTTTATGTACTAAGAAAGGAGCTCGGAAATTCAACTGCCAACCTCGATTTTCTGAGATCGCAGATAAACCCGCACTTTCTGTTTAATGCATTGAACACACTTTATGGTACAGCGCTACAGGAAAACAGCGAGCGCACGGCGCAAGGTATACAGATGCTGGGCGACATGATGCGCTTTATGCTACATGAGAACATGCAGCAGAAGATACTGCTCTCCCGCGAAACAGAGTATCTGCGTAACTATATCGATCTGCAGTTGCTGCGCACTTCTGCCTCTCCGGTTATAGCTATTGAAACCAACATAGAAGACGTGCTGGAACAGAAGTATATAGCCCCGATGCTGCTTATCCCTTTCGTGGAGAATGCCTTTAAGCACGGCATCAGCCTTCAGCAAAAGTCATGGATCAGGATTAGCCTGCACTCCGACAGGAACAAACTATACTTTGATGTTTACAACAGCACCCATAAAAAATCAGAACATGATCCGGAAAAGAATACATCGGGTATCGGGCTGGTAAACGTGAAGCAGCGCCTCGAATTACTGTACCCTGAAAAACATGAGCTGATCATCCGTGAAACCCCTGAAGAATTCTTTGTGCACTTAACACTGGAGTTGTAAGTATAAACGAGGTATAAGTATATTACACCTTAAAGTATAAAAGCAGGTATGAAAGCAATTGCGATAGACGATGAGCCAATGGCGCTGGAAGTAGTACGGTCACATGCTGCTAAGGTACCTTTTCTGGAGCTGGTTGCCTGCTTTACCGA
Organism: Pontibacter deserti; assembly: GCF_023630255.1. Taxonomy (NCBI): domain Bacteria; kingdom Pseudomonadati; phylum Bacteroidota; class Cytophagia; order Cytophagales; family Hymenobacteraceae; genus Pontibacter; species Pontibacter deserti. Next base: position 363,982 of record NZ_JALPRS010000001.1, read on the forward strand.
TGCCTTTAAAGCACTGGAATACCTGCAGCAGGAGCCTGTAGACCTGTTGTTCCTGGATATTAAAATGCCTGACATTTCGGGGCTGGAGTTTGTGACGAGTCTGCAGAAAAAGCCGATGGTTATATTTACCACAGCTTATACAGAACATGCCGTTACCAGCTTTGAACTTGATGCTATTGATTACCTGCTAAAACCTTTCTCGCTGCCCAGGTTTATAAAAGCCTGTAACAAAGCACAGGAACTGCTTCAGTTACGTGGCACAACATCAACGGCTAAAGATTACCTTTTCCTGAAGACAGGTTATGAACAGGTGAAAGTATATTATGACGAGATTTTATACTTAGAGGCAGCCGGTAATTATGTAACGTTCGTGCTTTCGGATAAAAAGCTGCTAACCCGCATGACCATCAGTGAAGCCACTGACATGCTGCCAGCCGATAAATTTATCAGGGTGCACCGTTCCTATATCGTTGCTAAAAATAAAATTGATAAAATAGAGCGTCACCAGGTATGCATCAAAGGCAACGAAGTACCGGTAGGGGCATCTTATATGCAGCAGTTGCAGATCGTGTAAGCGTACTGTGCTCTTACAGATAAAATTAAGTTTAGTGTTTGTTGTAAAAAAGGGAAGCAGTTTTATGCTTCCCTTTTTGTTATAGTGCCTGTGAACTTATTGCTCCGCGTTTAATTTACGGTGCTGTATTATCCTGAAGTTCTCAACCAACTTAACTGCCTCGTGTATGTCTTCTGAAAAGAGAGCTATAAAAGCACTTTCCGGTGCATATTCCAAGGCATAAGCCAGCGCACTCGATTCCTGTTTAATTTCTTTAGGTTCAAGTTCAGGTTTTACAGAGAAAATGCCTTCTTTCAGGAGGTTGTTTATTTCCTTGCCATCACGACCGCGCAAGTCTTTATCCTGCCTGATGATGATCTCATCGAAAATCTCTGCAGCAATGCGGCCCACCTCTTTCATATCCTCGTCGCGCCTGTCGCCTATACCTGCAATAATGCCTATTTTAGGAAAAGCTTCAGTATTCTTGATGAAATCTCCGATAGCCTGCATACTTGCCATATTGTGTGCATAGTCAATCAATACTTCGGCTTTTGGTAACTTAAACAGGTTCATACGTCCCGGGGTAGTTTCAGGGGAAGGTATAAAGGTGCGCAGCGCTGTTTTGATCTCGTTTATCTCCAGGTGAGAAATGTAAGCCGTTAAAGTGGCGGCCAGCACATTGTAGATATTGAACCTGGCTTTACCTCCGAAAGTAAGCGGAATATCTGCTACCCGGTCTACGCGTATCTTGTAAGTGTTTTTAAATATCGATACATATCCGTGCTCATAAACAGCAGCCAAGCCACCTTTAGAGATATGCTCTATAATGCGCGGGTTATTTTCATCTAAACTGAAGAAAGCGACTTTGCAGCGCAGGCCGGTAGCCATGTCGTATACCAGGTCATCATCTGCATTCAACACAGCATAGCCTTCCGAGCAAACAGTTTTAGGTACAACAGCTTTCACTTTTGCCATATCCTCCACAGTGTGGATGTCGCCCAACCCAAGGTGGTCTTCTGAAACGTTCATGACGATACCAACATCACATTGCGTAAAAGCTAGCCCTGAACGCAGCATACCGCCACGGGCAACTTCAAGTACAGCATAATTTACGGTTGGGTCTTTCAGCACAAACTCGCTGCTGTAGGCGCCGGTCGTATCTCCTTTAATGATCTTTTTGCCTTGTATGTAAATACCATCTGTGGTGGTAAAACCTACCTTGTGGCCTTTAAAGTTAAGTATATGCGATATCAGCCTGGACGTGGTCGTTTTACCATTTGTACCGGTTACGGCAATGATCGGAATACGGGAAGGGCTGTTGTAAGGAAACAGCATATCGATGATCGGCTCTGCAACGTTTCGTGGCAAACCTTCGGTTGGAGAAATGTGCATCCTGAGTCCCGGAGCGGCATTAACCTCAATAACAGCACCTCTGGTATCCGGCAGCGGTATGGCTATGTCGGTGGTCATTACATCTATCCCGCATATATCCAGCCCAATTATACCGGCTATTCTTTCAGCCATCAGTACGTTATATGGATCTACAATATCAGTTACATCGGTAGCTGTACCACCGGTGCTCAGGTTAGCTGTTTTCTTTAAGAATAGTTCTTCCCCGTAAGGAAGTATAGTTTGCAGGCTTATACCTTTCTCCCGAAGTATGCCACGGGTGATGCGGTCAACTTTTATGTGTGTCAGCTCTTTTTCGTGGCCAACACCCCGCCTTGGGTCTTTGTTTACCTGATTAATTAACTGCCTTATACTAGATACGCCATCGCCTGTAACCATAGCAGGTGTACGTTTGGCGGCAGCAACAAACTTACCGTTTATAACCAGCAGCCTATAGTCGAAGCCTTGAATAAACTGCTCTACCATAACTGCCTGCGAGTAGCGTTGTGCCTCTGCAAACCCTTTGGCTGCGTCCTTCCAGGTCTGTATGTTTATACTTGCTCCTTTGCCCTGATTGCCATCCAGCGGTTTGGTAACTATAGGGTAGTCAAGTTCATCGATAGCTTCTTCCAGTTCACGCAACGAGTAAACTATCCGGCCTTTAGGTACAGGTATGCCAGCTTCTTCCAGAATATGCTTGGTCATGTTTTTATTGCCGGCATTCTCAACTCCGAAAAACGAAGTATGGCTGCTCATGGCTGCCTGAATGCGTTGCTGGTAAATACCATACCCAAGATGGATATGACCGCTTTGCCTGTTCTGGATGTATGGAATATTACGGTTGATGGCTTCCTGCACAATAGCTTCTGTAGTTGGACCGAAATACTCGTCTTCCCTGATCTGGTGCAGTTTGGCTACATCCTGGATCACGCTTACTTTTTCGCCGTTGGCTAAGGCTTCTGTTATGCGTACGGCTGCTTCGGCGGCATATTCACCTGCCCGTTCTTCCTGGTAAGAGAAAACAATGGTGTCAATGTTAGGTTCGCTGGTGGCGTAGCGTCTGCCGTAACCGCTGTCCATACCTGCCATTGTCTGCAGTTCCAGCGCGATATGCTGTACTACTTTGCTTAAGGTGGTTCCTTCCTCTATTAATCTGATAAAGCCTCCTTCGGTACCCTCAGATGAACGGTGTTTGTACATGCCGGGGAATAGTTTCTGAAGCTTTTGAGAAAAATTTGGGATCTCGTTGGTCAGTACATGCTGTTTGTCCTCAAGGTCTAGTTTAAGCACAATAATTTTGGGATGCTTGATAGACCAGAAGTTAGGCCCACGCATTATTTTCAGTTCGACGATCTTCATAAAACAAGGAATTGAACTTTGTATACTTATAAGCTTAGTTGTATTAAGTATAGAGTATCTATATATAGTTAAAAGGAAGGAAAAAGTTAAAATAGGTCTATTTAGCTATACGTGCTGCTAGTGATTGCGTAAAAAAAAGATGTGATAAATACGTAATAGTGCTCACAGAATTAGTAGTATAAGGGCTAAACTAAGTATAAACACCTACAAATTCTGGTCTGCTATAGTATAATCCGGGCCTGTTTATAGGTTGGGCAGCAGTTTCTTCAGGATGTGGGAGTTAAGGATCTGACCCCGTTGTCTGGTATCTGCAAATAAGCATTTACACATAATTTGCAGTAGCAGCTGCTTTGTATAAATTGTCATTTTCCAATAGTCCTTGCTGAACACATGCTGTCTGCACCTCAAAGCAATTCTAACTTATTACTAAACGATAACCACTTTCATTTCAAGATCATTTCCAGCAGAAACTTTTTCTGTTACCAGGTATAAATCCAACCGGAACTGCTTTTACAGGAATACAACAATGGTAACTATAAATAAAGAAACCGATACTTAGCGTTAACCTGCAGGCTACCTTAAAGCTTTTAAAAACAATGCAGGCGGCAAGTTTATAGTCTGGATAAAGCTCTTAAAATTTAATTCCGGTAGTATACCGGGTACCTTGAAGGCAGTTGGTATAAGTACCTATCGGGGTGCGGCTAATCCGTATTTGCATGTATAAAGGCTGTAAATACATTAACAATTATAGCTGCCTGCTTAAAGGCATCGTAAATTCAATTATTAAAACTTTCTATGGAATGTAACTTCTCGGAAGAGGGTTGCAGTTCGCCCTTAAAGATTGAGAGTGGCCATACCTGATTAGGTGCTGAGGATGGCCCTCTCACATCTTTTTCTGTTGAAACAATAAATGATGTGTTTAGAGCAACAGCTTCTTAAGAATAAATAGGGTGTTTGTTTAGCACCTCCCGATAAGCACTGGTAACCCTTACTGGTGCTTTTTTATTTAGTCAATTCTGAAGAAGAGTAGTATAGGGGTAATAGATTGATTCATCATAAATAATGGCTTACCTTGTCTGTAAATACAAAAACAGAGTATAAAGTAAAAGAGGCTTTGGCTACCTAAAGAAGTAAAGGCCTGGTTCTCTCTATTTTCCGAACCAGTTATACTTGATCGGTAAAACCATTAGCAGGTGCAGCTACTATACTTACAAGGTATGTAAAGGTATATATTAAAGCACAGTACATTTTTAAGGAGTAAATAACGGTATGGAAGCACAGGAAGTAATCAGAGTCATAATTGCGGAAGATCATGTGATATTGCGCCAGGGACTCAAAATGCTTTTAGATGAAGATAAAGAAATTGAAGTAGTAGGGGAGGCTGGTAACGGTACTGAGTTACTGGAGATGTTATCGAAAACACCTGTAGATGTAGTGCTAATGGATATAAACATGCCTGAAATGAACGGCTTCGAGGCTACAGAGCGTGTGGTTAAAGAATTTCCGGACACAAAGGTAATAGCCCTCTCGATGCTTAATAACCTGCCGTTTGTACAAAAGATTCTACAGTGTGGGGCTTCGGGTTACCTGCTTAAAACTACCGGAAAAGATGAGCTCCGTTCAGCTATAAAATTAGTGGCAGGCGGTACAAACTATATCTGTAGCGAACTCTCTATAAACATGCTTTCTAATTCATTTGGAGGAGGGCCTGTGGTAGTGGAACATGAAGACCATGCCGGCTTATCTAAAAGAGAAATAGAGGTACTAGGCTTAATTGCAGAGGGCTTTACAAACGCTGAGATAGCAGATAAGCTTTTTACCAGTAAGCGCACGATAGAAACGCACCGCCAGAACATACTGGAAAAAACAGGAGCAAAAAATACAGCCAATCTTATAAAGTATGCCATTGGGCACAAGATAATTGCTGCTGATATGCCGGAGTAAGCTGTATACAGCGATTGCTTATTTTTAGAAAGCGGAGTTACCTGATTTGTTTGCCATGCGCTCTAATGTGCAGTGGGCATTCAGTAAGCTTTTAAGAGTTGCGTAATCGAAGGAGCCGAAGGTAATAAATTGTATATCAGAGAAGAAAATTTCCAGTGAGTTTTGCAGATCAGGAGCCAGGCTTATACTTTTTGCTTCATCAGATGCAGAAGGTTCAGGCAGGACCTGTAAGCTCTCGTCTAGTATCTTAACTATAAAAGTTTTAATCTTACCCGCGGCCTGCTTATCCTCATACTCCTGAAGCAACGCATGCACTTTTTCTACCATCGGAACCTCTGCTGTTTGTTCAACCTTCTGTTTTATACTTTGCCTGTTTACGAGTCTGTACTATTTGCCAGTGCATGCTAAGCATATAAAGGTACTTTTAAAAATAAATTCATACATCGGTATCAATACTGAAATAACAGCTCAGTATAAAACGAAGAAGTCACTCTTATATCAGGAGTTTATACTTTTAAACGGAAGGGCCTGCTTCGGCATGTAGCGGTAAACGAATCTCGATAAGGGTACCTTTACCAGGAGAGGCGGTTATTTTAAAAGAGCCGTTCAGTAAATTTACCCTATTCTTTATAGAACTTAAACCAATGCCCTGGCTATCCACATGCTCCGCATTAAACCCTTCCCCATTGTCTTCTGCCAGCAGCACAAGTTTATCAGCCTGTTTTCGTAATAGCAGTTGTGCTTCAGTGGCCTTCGAGTGTTTTACAATATTGTTCGCCAATTCCTGAGCTATGCGGTACACCACTATCTGCAGGTATTTCTCAAGTTTATCTGGCAGGCTGAGCACCTGGCAATTTATATGTAAGAACGGGCTGCTAAGCGAAACCCCGATTTCATGAAAGGCTGTAATAAGACCGAATTGCTCCAGCACTACAGGCGTAAGCTCGTGGGAAAGACTGCGGGTTTGGCTTATAGCTGTCTGCAATATTTTATCTACCTGCAAAAAGTTAGCTGCTATATCCGGGGCATTACTTATACTTTGTCCGCGTAAGCGGTCGAGGTTAATTTTAGCTGCATACAATACCTGGCCGACACCATTATGTAAAGCTTCGGATATCCTTCTTCGTTCTTCTTCCTGGGCATCCATTATAGCTAATAGCAGATTCTTTTGCTGATTCAGGCGTATCTCCAGGTTTTCCTGTGCCAGCTGCTTCACTTCTGTAATATCCAGGTCTATGCCAAGTACTTTTTCTGTTTCACCAAAAGTATTGCGGAGCGGTAAGGTCTTTATTCGTATTGTGTGTACTTTTTCTTTTACAGTAACCCGAAATACATTTTCCAGGGGCTCTTGGCTTTTCAGTATCTGGCGGATGATCTTTTTTACCAGCGGGAGGTCTTCAGGAAGAGTAAAGGCAAGGTATGTATTCAGGTTGATGGGACTACCTGCCGGTAAATTAAACATACGATACATACCATCAGACCACGTAAGTTTCCGGGTTATTACATTATATTCCCAGCTACCCATGCATGCCACTTCTTCGGCCTGCTTCAGCACATGGTATTGTTTTGTGAGTTCCTGCTCTGCCAGTTTATACTTGGTAATGTCTTGTACAATGCTGATATAATGTGTGGGCTTCCCGTTTTTATCGCGGTTAAATACTTTACCACGGGTGCGGTACCAGATCACTTTATTTTTATCTACAACACGGTAATCTAACGTATGGATTTCATCGTTGGCAGCAGTCCTGAATTTTTCTATAAAACAATGCAGGCTATTTCTATCGTCAGGGTGGGCTCTGGCTAAAATCTGGTCATAGCTAATAGCTAAGGTTTCCTGGTAACGCTCCTCGTTTTCCTGGTAAGGTCTCCGGTTCACGAAATCGAGCTTATTGGTCAGCAGATTAAACAACATAATAAAATCAGGGGTGGCAGCCATGATCTGCTCAATAAACAACATGCTATCCCGTAGCGCTATTTCTGTGTTCTTCCGCTCCGTTATTTCCGATGTAATAGTAACCACGCCATCATTCAGCTTTACAACTGACTGATGAAACCACCCATCAAACTGCTCAAAATTATAATGTTGATCATACTGTAACGGTTGGCCTGTTTCTGTTACTTTAACCAGCTTACCAAATATACCTGTCTCCTTTACGCCGGGGTTCAGGGTTAACAGGCTTTTGCCTATTACATCTCCATACATCTCAAAAGACTTTTGGTTATTCAGCTCCCAGGTAAAATCGATTATCTTGTTATCAGCATTCCTTACTGCTTTAAATACTTGTATCATATCAGGAGAACTATCCAGCGTTGCCTGAAGAAAATGCCTGTTTATACTTTCCTCTTCGGTGCCCTGTTGCTGGCTCTCCAATGTATTGTGCTCTTTTTCCTGATCAATAAGCTGTTCAGGAGCTATACTTTGAGCTTGTCGAACGTCCAGGTTATTGGTTTCAATCTTGTGTATAATATAAAGCACTTCTCCCTGTGCATCTAACACAGGAGTGTTTAAACAACTGAAGGAGTTGGTTTTAGCGCGGGGAGGAGTTTTTGTACCAAAAGGGCTGTACTGATTTACGCTGATGCGATGCGGTTTTTTAGTAAGAAGCACCTTTTGAAGTGAAGCTACCATATCAGCATTAGCTTGCGAAGTCTGGACGTTGTCCGGGAAGGCAGCAAATATACTTTTGTCTTTTAGCTCGTCTCTTAAAGTATAAGTTGCTGCCAAATAAGCGTCAGAGGCTGTTAAGACAGTTAGCTCTGGCGAAAGTATAAGATAAGAATCCGGAACCTGTTCAAATACTTTCAGAAACTCGGTGGGCAGGGTGGCAGTTGACATAAAGTATTATTGCTTTGGAAAATCTGAAAAGCAGTGTAATTGGGTAAGGTAAGTATAAATAGTGCTATCTACAACATTGCACCCTATGGAGTAAATTGTACAAGCGGTTTAGCTTTGTTTAAGTATCAAACAGTAAAGTATGGTAGTTATCTGAACGTAATCAAGAAGCACCGGTTACGCTTGCAGGCAGCTACAGAGTTTGTATTGTTTGCAGGGGCTGCTTTATAAATTTTATAATTGATTGCTGTAACAACTGTTTTTGAGAATCGTTCTTCCATTCTGAAGAAGTCAATCATAACTTTAAATTTGCAACTACGCTAACAGAAGTTATATATAAGATGATTCTTACCGCTACTTAATTAGTAAAAATGGCTGAAGATTCTTGTTAGAAAGCCATAGATAACCTTTATTTACATTATTATGAGTAACACCCTTACCACAATGAGTTTAGAAGAAGCCAAGCAAACGTTGTTCACCGAAATAGAGAGAGAGCTTGCTGATCAAGGCTTTAACATAGAGAAGAAAGACATGAGCAGGCCCTGGGGCGGCTTTTTTGTAATAGATGAAAAACAGGCACCCCGATTTGCCGAAGTATACTTTAACCAGGTACCAGTTGATGAGCTAAAGATATCCGGTAAGCTTAGTCCGAAGATATTGGTGGTGGCACCGGCCAAAAGATTATCCTGGCAATACCATTTTCGGCGTGCTGAGATATGGAAAGTATTGAAAGGAGAAGTAGGCGTTGTAACAAGTGAAACTGACGAAGAAGGTGAACTTCAGAAATTGGCACCTGAAGCATTGATAACTTTAAAACAAGGCGAACGCCACCGGCTGGTTGGCTTAACTGACTGGGGCGTTCTGGCTGAAATCTGGCGCCATACCGATGCCGAAAAACCCTCAGACGAAGAGGACATTGTCCGGCTGCAGGATGATTTTGGCAGATAAGTATAGCATACCCAAAAAAAGCCTCTTACCAAGAGGCTTTTTTTTTGGTAAAAATTAATTTAGGTTGGGAAGTATAAAAGCTAACCCTATACTAACTATAACACCATTCACTTTAACTAACAGTTGATACATAGCAGATGATCGAACGGCAGGTTTACCGGATGCCCAAAGCAGGCTCTATTAAAGATCTTAAAGTACAGACAGAGAGGTTAGAGCAACCTGAAGCTGATGAAGTTTGCGTAAAGGTTAAGGCCATTGGATTAAACTTCGCAGATATTTTTGCTATGCAAGGGTTATATAGTGCCACTCCTGCGGGTTCTTTCATACCTGGGCTGGAATTTTCAGGAGAGATTATCGCTGTTGGTAATGCCGTTGAAGGAGAATGGAAAGTGGGAGACAGGGTGATGGGAGTTACTAAATTTGGTGGTTATGTGTCGCATATCATTATAAACCATAGGTATGTAATACCACTCCCTGATAGCTGGAGTTATGAAGAAGGAGCAGGGTTTTTAGTGCAGGGGCTTACAGCCTATTATGCCCTTAAAGAGCTTGGTAATCTGCAGCAAGGCATGGCCGTACTTATCCATAGTGCAGCAGGCGGGGTGGGCATTCTGGCGAACCGTATTTGTAAAAAGTACGAAGCTTATACTATCGGCACAGTAGGAAATTCTCAAAAGGTAGTGTTTCTGAGAGAAGAAGAGAATTATGATGAAGTAATTGTGCGGGATAGCGAATTCTTTGGTAAACTAAGAAAGGTACTTGGTGAGCGTCCGTTGCAACTGATTATGGAGTGCATAGGCGGCAAAATACTGGAACAAGGTTGGAAAGCTATGGCGCCGATGGGACGGATGGTAGTGTATGGCAATGCCAGCTTTACGAGCCATGGTTCCAGGCCTAACTACCCAAAGTTGATCTGGAAATTTCTGAAGCGACCAAAAATAGATCCCTTGCGTTTGCCTACCGAAAATAAATCCCTCATGGGGTTTAACTTAATTTACCTCTATGAGCAGACAGAAATGATGCATAAGTTACTTGGTGAGCTGCAAGCACTGCACCTTAAGCCCCAGCACATAGGCCATATTTATCCTTTTGAAGACATGCATGCGGCTATCCATATGTTTCAGAGCGGCAAAACAGTGGGGAAAGTAGTGATTAAGGTTAATTAAGTATAGACCATAGCTTTTGATGAGTTAATTTTTAAATACATCCGCCCATACTCTAAAAGTATAAATCAGAAAAGCAGCTATATCTATCCTTTATCGTAAGATGCTGAATAAACGGGCAGGCATTGCTTTCTTAAGATTTACTTCCTGAACTCATGAAAAGTATAAAGGTCTTAGCTGTTCTTAATGCATTGTCCTTTCTGGTGCACCTCATTTTATCGCAACTAACGCAGTTTAAATTGTTAAATGCTCAAACTATAGGGGAGGTTTCGGCTAAATATCCTGCGTTGTTTACACCTGTCGGTTTAACATTTTCTATCTGGGGAGTCATCTACCTGGCGCTGATCTGCTTCTGCATTTATCACTTAGTTAAAGCTTTTAAAGCTGATGCAGAACATGAAGCCAATATGGACCTGCAAAGTATAGGTTACCTGTTTATCCTGAACAATCTGGCTACCGGCGCCTGGACTGTTGCATGGGTTTATGAGTGGTTAGTTCTGTCGGTGGTTCTGATATTGATTCAGCTTATAACCCTACTGCTAATAAATCTGAGGCTTGGGATTTACAATGCAGAACGTTCTGCGGCAGCGCGTTGGCTTACACAGTTCCCGCTAAGCATTTATTTCTGGTGGATATGCATTGCTACAATCGCTAACATCAGTGCTACATTGGTTGGGCTTGGCTGGGATGGTTTCGGTCTCGCAGCTGAGTTCTGGACTATAGGCATGATCGCTGCAGCAACTATACTTACTGTGTTTGTAGTATTAAACCGCCGGAATCCTTTTGTAGGTTTGGTCACCATCTGGGCATTTTACGGTATTGTTCTGAAAAACCAGCAGCTTAACGAAGTATCAGGTTCAGAGATAATTTCTTCTGCCTGGATAGGTTTAACAATGGTAGCACTTGCTGTAGGGTTTATACTTTATCAGAATGCTAGGAAGCGAACTATGCAGCAAAGGCGTTGAACAACATATAACCTTTATATATTACCAATTCAAGTCGCTTGTTCGTATTAATGTGCAACTAAAACTTGACTTATTTTTAGTATTAATGCTTAGGCGACTGCGGTTAATCAGTATTTGCCTGTCAATAACTAGTATTTATTATTCCTGACTCATCAGACCGGGTTAACTTGGCGTATACAAACTAAACTCTGTTGTGGTTTCTTTTAGAAATTTTCATGGTTTAGTGACGATTATTTGTTTTGGTAGTAAGGCTGGGGTCTGAATATGTTATTGTAAATTATTGAACGCATAATTTCCCCAGCCTTTAACTCAGTAACTTCATCCTTATAGTTAATTGTAGCATCTATACTTCTGCACTACCAGGTGTTGTTAGTTTTCAGTTATGATTAGCTAAATCAATAAAGCTGTTTTTCGGAAACAGAATAAAAGAAATGGTAACAGGTCAGACGATACTACTGCAGGAACTTCATAACCTTTCGATAGGCTTAGCGAAGAGCAATACCCTTATACTTAAGCAGCAAAACAGTACATTAGCATGCCAGTTCCTTTCAGGCGGCCTTACTACCCACGAGGTACAGGTTAAGGTTAAGCTTCTGGTAAATGCACTTTGGCAGGCAAGCACACTGGGTATAATTGAAGGAGCAAATTATACTGCATTCCGGAACGACTTTGATAACTTCTCATTTCATATAAAAGCTAGGTTTGTGTACCTTGAGCTCATTTTAGCACCTGCAGAACTTGTTGAAAATATTTCAAAGTTGCAGGTTGCTTAAGCAAGTATGATACAGGGGAAACCTTATAAAGAAAGCCGCTTCAGTTAGCTGAAGCGGCTTTCTTTATAAGGTGGTTAAATCAAAACGAGATGCTTACTAAAAGCTGATTTTATACTTACCAGCCAATTCCATAGTCCTCTCCATGGTTGCTCGAACCGCCCCAGAAGCTTCCGTATTTCCAGTCAAAATAAATCGCATTAATAGGGCCGCTGGTACGATCATCAAAGCTCATAATATATCCCATTTTTTTCAGGTCATTTCTTACAGCTTCCGGTGTGGCATCATGTAATAAGATCTGCCCCGGTTTTGGCTGGCGATCTTCTGTTTTGGTACCACCCAATGAGAGCCATAGTTGGTTGGTATTAAAGTTGGCGGCTTCTGCAGCTTGTTGCACGTTCATGTCAAACTCCACTACATTTAAAAAGAATTGCAGCAGGTTCTGATCCTGCGTATCGCCGCCCTGCACTGCAAAAGACAAGTATGGCTTCCCGTCTTTCAAAGCCATAGATGGTGTAAGCGTTACTCTTGGTCGTTTGCCTGGTTCTACAACATTAAAAGGATTGATAGCAGGATCCAGTACAAAACTTTGCATCCGCTGGCTCATACCTATACCTGTATTTCCGGCAATGGTAGCAGGCAGCCAGCCACCACTTGGCGTAATAGAAACCACCCAGCCTTCTTTATCAGCCGCTTCTACTGTGGTAGTTCCCCGCCATAACCTGTCCTGGTATTCGTTGAGGGAAGAACCATTTCTCGTATCGTGGGTAGGGGCAAAGTTTCGTTTGGTGGTATCCATCTCAAATCCCCGTTTCTTCAATAGCTTCAGATAAGGATTCTTTTTGCCTTCAAACAGGTAAGGGTCTCCGGGCCCTATGTTCGGGTTGTTCTTATCAGACTGAATAAGACCGGCGCGCTGCTTTGCATAGGCTTCGCTTAATAAGCCTTTCATCGGCTCTTCCGGAGCAAAGTAAGAATCACCGTAGTAAAAGTCCCGGTCAGCAAAAGACAGGTTCATGGCCTGGTAAAGTGTATGGATATACTTGGCACTGTTATAGCCCATACTTTTCAGGTCGAAATTTTCCAGGATGTTGAGTGCCTGCAGCATTACAGGCCCCTGCGTCCACTGCTGTAGCTTGTATACTTCCACTCCCTTGTAATTTACTTTTAGCGGTTCCTCCTCAATGGGCTTCCAGTTGGCAAGGTCCTGCATCGTTATAAGTCCGCCCTGTTCTTTGCTGCCACGCACAAATTCTTCTGCTATATCACCTTTATAAAAGCGATCATAACCCGCCATGATGGCATCTTTGCGGCTCTTTCCATTTTTCAGGGCCTGTTTTTCTGCTTCCACCATCTTCGTAAGTGTCTGCAGCAGGTCTTTCTGCACAAAAATCTCACCGGCTTGTGGAGCTTCCCTCTTCTCACCAGGATGCGTTAAAAATACTTTTTTACTGTATGGCCACTGTTTTATCAGGTCTTTGTTCTTTTCGATGCTGTTGGCCGTTTGCGCTTCCATAGGGTAACCGGCCGCCATTTCCATGGCAGGCGCCAATACCTGTTCCAGGCTTAGTGTTCCATAGTTTGCCAGCATGTATAAAAGGCCGCCCGGTGTACCAGGGGTAGTGGCTGCCAGCGGACCATACTCCGGAGGAAAGTTATACCCTTTGCTTTTAAAGAACTTAGGAGTGGCGCCCGTTGGTGCTACGCCAAGCGCATTAATAGCAATTACTTTTTTTGTTTTAGGATTATAGATCAGGGCCTGTGTCTCGCCTCCCCAGCTCAATACATCCCACATCGTGCAGGTGGCAGCAAGCATGGCACAAGCGGCATCCACGGCATTGCCTCCTTTCTGGAATGTCATGGCCCCGGCAGTGGCCGCTAATGGTTTACCGGTAATAGCCATCCAGTTTTTACCATGCAACACAGGCTTTTGTGTCTGTTGCGCAATACCCGAAAAACTAAAAGCGGCAAGAATAGTCAGTGTCAGAAGTTTTTTCATGTTCCCAATTTTCATAACTAAATATAATGAAACGCACACAGATCGAAAAAGCATGTATACATTTAAAGTATTGGTTGCTTTACGTAAATTTAGAGTAATGTACCAGTAAGCAAATTGTACCTGGCACATTTACCTTAATCCGGTTGTTGTAGCATCATGGAAAACTTTGTTGAAGAAGGCTCTGTAGTAAGAGAGATATGGGGGAAAGGAGATACCATTCTCTTTATATTTGCCGGTGCATCTGCTGAGTTTGCCCTTAATAAAGCTGTGGATTGGCTATACTTTACAGGTAAACTGCCTTCAGACCCGCTAGGCAGGTTGTTTTCTACCGTATCGTATGCACGCAGAATTGTGTTCTCAGAGAAACAGGCAGCTATAAAGGCCATTGATGCCATGGCAACTATTCATGCAGGGGTAGAAGCCAGTAGAGGTACCTCCATTCCGGACTGGGCTTACAGGGATGTGCTGTTCATGCTCATCGATTATTCTATCAGGTCTTATGAAGTACTGGAGCGGAAACTGACTTTAGCTGAAAAGGAAGAAGTATTCGATGTGTTTTATAGGGTGGGGAGCCGGATGGGAGTGAAAGACTTACCTGGTACGTTTGATGCGTGGACTATAATGCGGGAAGAACACCTGCAGCATAATCTCGAGAAAAGCCACTTCACAGACGACCTTTTTAAACAGTATCGCAAGCACCTGGGCATAGCTCGTTACCTGATCTTGCTGGAAGCCCAGACACTTGTTGTGCCGGACAGGGTGCGTGCTTTGTTGGAATTCAGAAACAAATCATTTCTCGGGCCGGTACTCTGGATGTATAAGTTAGCCAGGTACCTACAGGCCGACTGGCTGCTGAAGACATTGATAATGCCACCTGCCTATAAAGCGCAAATTAAGGCTTTAGACGCAATGCCAGTCAGGAAATAGATGCTGTAGCTGTAACTTCTGAAGGTATTTGGTTGCGGCTGGCCAAGTATACCCGGAAACTTAACAGCAATGCTTCAACTGCAACTATAGCTGCTACTGCCATTATCATTTGCTGGTGTAAATTGCCAAATGTTACAGCAACCATAGCCAGGAAAGGCAGCAGGATAAGTACTGAATCCAGGTTAGTTAATAATGTAGAGCGCACAATGGTTACGGCAAAGCATACAAAGGCTAACAGCGCAAACATATTGGTGAGGGAAATGCTAACAAAAGCCATTACCATAGTTAGTGCACAGAAACCAATACCAAGCCAGCTATACTTGTCCTGCCCGATCGGGTCTGTTGTAGATGGCGTGATGCTGTACTCCTGCATTGGCTGAAACAGGAACCTGAATTTTTTATATTCCAGGCCAAGCAATACAAGGTTAAGACCCAGAAAGACTGTATTTACGTAAGGAGTGCCCTGCCAGTCCATAGATACGGTAACGGCAAGTATGGCTACATTCATGGGTACCAACATAACAGCTCCTAACAGGCTAAACCGTTGCGACAGCAGCAGTGTACCACATACCACCTGGCTAACAGCAACTACCTGCGCAAAAAGGCCCAGCCCATACTTAGCCAAGCTTTCTTCCAGCCACGGAGGGCCGATGATCTGGCCAAAGTTGCCATTGGTTAATTTACATATGCCTGCAGAAAAGAAGATGTACCCTAAGAACAGGCGAATAAGAAGCGTAAACAGATCTTTATTTTTAAGCATAGTCTTATGTTGTACTGGTTAGCGGCAGCGTGTATATATTTATACTTGAAGTAAAAAAGACTGTCTTTAATTTTAAAATGAATTATACTAACAGGTTGATTTTCACTACGAACATTGCTTTTGTGGCGCGTATTTCCTGCTTGTGGTAAGTATGTAAAAAGTATGGTTTTAACATGCGTTAAGCGGTACTACATATAATAATCAATCTCTTTTATAGTTAACAATGGGATGGATGAATGGAATTATCAATGCTGTTCTGCAGTTGACTGGCTAGTGTAGGGCACAAAAGGTCAGGTACCCAATTATGACTTGTTCCGGTGCTTACACTGCAAGTATAATTTTATTAGATCTATGTCCGCAAATTAATTCTAATGACTTTGTATAAATCCATGAATTAATTATATTTATAGTGTCTTTTAATATTTACCCGAAGTTTACAGTAATTTAAAGTGGATTTTGTGTGGTAGTCTCAGGTATGACTTTTAATAGTGTGCAGCTTTTATTGCTTCGATGCTTTCTAGCATCTTTTTTATGTTTATCCGTGGTTTCGTGTCAGGAATCAACGGAAGAAAATCAAGCAGGTAATTTAAAAGGAGAGGAGAAAGAAGAGAGCAAACAGCGAGTAGCAATTCCTACTTCGTTTACAACGGCAACGGCCCAAAAGCTAGGCCATCAGCTCGATTCCATTTTTACGCATTTACATAAAAGAAAGGGCTTTAATGGTACAGTGCTGGTCACCAAGTATGATCAGGTGCTGTATAAAGGAGCCTTTGGTTATACCGACTTTCAACGTAAAGATACCCTCACTACGCAAACAGCATTTCAACTGGCTTCGGTATCCAAGCAATTTACGGCGATGGCTATTATGATGCTGAAAGAGCAGGGTAAACTCCATTACGATGATAGCGTACAGCAGTATTTTCCGTCCTTTCCCTATAAAGGCATTACCATCCGGCAGTTACTTACCCACCGCTCTGGGTTAGCCAACTATACTTACTTTAGCGATGAACTATGGCCGGATAGAAACAAGCCGATTACAAATGCAGATGTGCTGAATTTGATGGCGGTGCACAAGCCTAACGTATATCACCTGCCCAATACCCATTTCGACTACAGTAATACAGGCTATATGTTGCTGGCCTCTATTGTAGAGAAGGCATCTGGTGAGCCATTTGCTAACTTTATGCAGAAGCATATTTTCGGGCCTTTACAGATGAAGAATACTTTTACCTATAGTATAGATGTAGCCACCTTAACCGGGAAAGTAGCAACCGGGCACACGGGCGGCAGACGTAAAAGAACACCGGATTATTTAGATACTGTACTCGGCGATAAAGGAGTATATTCTACCGTTGAGGATCTGTATAAATGGGATCAGGCGCTGTACACACAGAAGCTGGTGAAATGGGAGACTTTGGAAGAAGCTTTTACAGGTTCCCGCCCTGAAAAGAAGAATAAAGAAGACTATGGGTTTGGCTGGCGCATTCGCCCGATGGAGAGCGGAGATACAGTTTTATATCATGCCGGTTTATGGCATGGCTACTCCACCTATCTGCTTCGTAATCCTAAGGACCATAGCGCACTTATTGTTTTAAGCAACGTACCGAACGGAAGTTTAGGACACCTGAAAGCGATACAACAGTTCTTATACCCGGCACAGCCCGCTGGCATTGCTCAGAACAGAAGAACCATAGTTGGGGCTGTGCACCAATAAATTCTAAACCTGAATTTTTCCTTTTGATTGCTGCGGTCACCTGCAGATAATGGTCTGAACAGAAGTATACGTATACCAATAGGCACAACTGCTTAGGTTGCAGATTTCTCCGAGGCATGTAGAAGTGTTTATTTACTATAACATAAAAAAGCAAAAGCCCGCTTATACTTTAAATAAGCCGGCTTTTGCTTTTTTACAGTTCGTTTACAGCTGTACCAAAGAGTACACAAGCTGATAGTACGATCAACTGCTTACTTCTTTGTAGCATAAATTTCTATACCCTGCTGTCTGTTGCTAGTTTTCCAGCCACGGTGCATTCGCTCACTGTTAAATACCAGGGCAATATTTCCATCCCCATCCACGCCTATTACACCAACATCTCCTTCATCTTTTTTTACCCGTTTCAGCACAACCTCTTCGCAGGCCTGCTGAAGCGTAAGTCCTTTATACTCCATCAGCGCAGAAATATCATAGGCAATAATATTCTTGATCAAGAGCTCTCCGTCTCCGGTACCCGAAATGGCACAGGTATTATTTTTGGCATAACACCCAACACCAATAACACAACTGTCACCAATTCGGCCCATTTTCTTGTTTTCGGTGCCACCTGTTGAAGTAGCTGCTGCTACATTTCCATCACGGTCTAAGGCAACTGCCCCAACTGTGCCATGCATGCGGGCATTCAGCTGGTCCATACCTATGCGGTCGCTGCTGGTAAATTCTTCCTGTCTTTTTTTAGAGAAAGCATCGAATTGGTGCTCTGTGATAAAATAGGACGATGGTTCCATCCTGATATCTATCTTTTTGGCATACTCCAGAGCCCCCATATCTCCCAGGAACCTATACTTGGTGTTCATCATAACTGCTTTTGCCAGCGACACTGGGTTCCGGATGTTTCTTATCAACGCAACTGCACCTGAAGCCTGGTCATCTCCGCGCATAATGGCGGCATCCATTTCTACTTCGCCATTTGCGTTAAGCGCTGATCCTCTGCCGGCATTAAAAAGTGGGTTGTTTTCCAGTTTAATTACAGCTGCCTCCACAGCATCAACCGCCGATCCGCCTTCTTCCAATATCTTATATCCTGCCTCTACTGCCTCTTTTATACCATCTTCATATCCTTTTCTGTTCTCATGAATATGATCTGAGTCTGGACCAGCACCTCCGTGTATAACAATTGCTAGTGGTTTTTTCTTAGCCATACTTTATTCCCGTTTTTATCATTATTAACAGATAATTGGTGCTCTCAGGTAGTACGGTAAATTGCCTGATGCGTTTATACAGGAAAGTATAGGTAATCAATACAGGGGTAGCTAAGCGAAAGCTAAGGGTTGATTTAGATATTAAAACTATAAGTTGTGTGAGAACTTCTATTATACATTGCAGGTGTAATATCATTCTTCTTTAATAAGCCAGTTTATGGCGGCAGCTTTACTTGGGAAGTTCTGAATCTTAAAAGGTAAAGTGTATTGTACTTCTGAGTTATCCAGGAAACGCTCAATACTGTTTTCCCGCATGGTATCTGTTGAGCCAACACGCGCCAGCTTCTGAAGTCGGGAAGGCATCAGCCCACGTATCAATTGGCCGATCAGGTGGTAATGATCCTCGGCAGGTAAATCTATCTGGCTATTGCTAGAGTCAAACAAAAACCTTTTGATGTCGTAGCTTATCAGTGTTTCCACCACAATAGAGAGAGCTTTCTGAATATGTAATAATTCAAACTCCTGTATATGCGGGCACGGTACATACAGGATATCATAAGTTGCGTCGTAAGAGAGTTTTAAAAAGCCGTCTTCGTAAAGTGTCATCATAGGAGTAAATCACTTGTTGGAAGATAAGGAATTTATATTATTCTAATAAACTTCCCGGATAGTTTTTTTGAATATAAGTTTGTGAAAGGTTATACTCTGTCGGGATGTAATTTCTTTGCCAGCTGTAGCATAAAATCTTTCTGTTATATTTTAAGCTTTGTCACTATAAAATAGGAGAAGGTATTTTAAAGCACCATCAGAGGTATCTCATAAAAATGCTTTACCAATCTGCACGAAAAGAAATTTAAAAACATAATATTTAATGTAATTTGCTTACGTATTAGTACTTTCTTAAACTTAACTATCTTTTATACTTCAGTAAAACTGAAAACCCGATGAATCAAAAGTACACCCTTAATTTACGCTATGCAGCTGGTTCTGCAAGGCGCGTGATGCGCCGGTTAACGTTGGTTCTGTTGCTCTGTACATTAACCTTCCTGGTAAATGCGCAGGTGATCACATCCCCGGACAAAAACTTCACAATGAAGTTTGAACTGAAGGAAAACGGCGTACCAACTTACCAACTGACCTACAAGAAAAAACCTGTTATCAAGGAAAGTAAGCTTGGCCTAGAGCTGAAAGAGGGCCCTTCGCTGATGAATGGCTTTACTGTAGCCAAGACTGAGCAGGCATCTGTAAACAACACTTGGGAGCCTGTAGTTGGCGAGCAGAAAACCATCCGTAACAACTATAACGAGCTGCTGGTTACACTAAATCAGAAAGAGCAGAAGGACCGCCAGATCCTGATCCGTTTCCGTTTGTTTAACGATGGTCTTGGCTTCCGTTACGAGTTTCCGGAGCAGAAAGAGCTGAACTACTTTGTAATCAAAGAAGAGAACACCGAGTTTAACCTGGCCGGCGACCATAAGATATGGTGGATCCCGGGCGACTATGACACCAATGAGTATGCTTATACTACGTCAAAGATTTCTGAAATTCCGGGCCTGATGAAGAAGGCAACCATTGATGTGCACGCGCAGTGGCCAATCAAAAACACAGCTGTGCAGACGCCTTCTATGATGAAATCTTCTGAAGGAATCTATATCAATATACATGAAGCTGCGCTGATCAATTACCCAGCCATGCACCTGAACGTAGATCCAAAAACCTTCAAGTTCAGCGCGCACCTGACACCGGATGCGATGGGTAACAAAGGCTACATCCAGACCGATTTCAACACGCCATGGAGAACAATTGTGGTTAGCGACAATGCTGCCGACATCCTGGAGTCGAAACTTATACTTAACCTGAACGAACCGACCAAGTATAAAGACGTTTCGTGGATAAAACCGGTGAAGTATATCGGTGTATGGTGGGAGTACTTTGTGGCTAACAAAAGCACCTGGGCTTACGGCAAAGAGACCAACGTAAAACTGACCGACGATTTTACAAAACTTACGCCAAACGGCCGCCACGGCGCTACTACCGAGAACGTGAAGAAGCACATCGACTTTGCTGCCAAGCATGGTTTTGATGCTGTACTGGTAGAAGGATGGAACATCGGCTGGGAAGACTGGTTCGGTAACTGGAAAGAAGAAGTGTTCGACTTTGTAACGCCTTACCCTGACTTCGATGTAAAAGGCTTGCAGAAGTATGCTGCTGACAAAGGCGTGAAGATCATGATGCACCACGAAACTTCATCTTCTGCTACTAACTATGAGCGTCGTTTAGATGATGCCTTCCAGTTTATGAAAGACAATGGCTACAACTCTGTGAAGACAGGTTATGTAGGCAAGATCATCCCGAGAGGGGAGCACCACGACAGCCAGTGGATGGTAAACCACTACATCCGTGTAGCTGAAAAAGCTGCTGAATACCAGATTAGAGTGAACAGCCACGAGGCAGTAAGACCAACAGGTTTGCACCGTACTTACCCGAACTGGTTTGCACAGGAATCTGCCCGCGGAACTGAGTTTGAAGCTATGGGCGGTTTGGCTCCGGAGCATGCTACTATTTTACCGTTCACACGTTTGATGGGCGGCCCAATGGACTATACGCCGGGTATTTTCCAGACGGACTTGTCGTACTACAACAAAGACAACAACCAGCGCGTGAATACGACACTGGTGAAGCAGCTTGCTTACTATGTAACAATGTATAGCCCACTGCAAATGGCGGCTGATATGCCAGAGAACTACGAGCGCTTCCCGGATGCGTTTCAATTCATTAAAGATGTAGCCGTAGATTGGGATGATACCTGGGTGCAGGAAGCTGAGCCTGGCGATTACATCACTATTGCCCGTAAAGCCAAAGGCAAAAACGAATGGTATGTAGGTGGTATCACCGATGAAAATGCCCGTACAGCTACCGTTCGTTTTGATTACCTGCCCAAAGGCAAAAATTATGTGGCTACTATTTATGCTGATGCAAAAGACGCCAGCTGGAACAAGAACCCACAGAAGTATACCATCCGCAAAGTGCTGGTTAACTCCAAGAGCGTACTGAAGCAGCCGATTGCCCCAGGTGGTGGTGTAGCCCTAAGTATAAAAGAAGGCAGTAAGCAGGACGCAAAAGGCCTGAAGAAGCTGTAAGAAGTATAAAGTATAAACAAAACAGGGCGCCGTACATAATGTACGGCGCCCTGTTTTGTTAGGGGGAGTATCTTTCGGGCTGTTGCTTGTCATCCTGCTTCCTTTATAAGATGCCCTTCCTACGTGTTCTCACCAGCAAGCAGGTGTGCTTCTTAGTATATTCTACATCCCCGCAGTTACAAACTGACTGCATGTTTATCTACAAGTTGCGCTGGCACTAAACTGTCAGCATAAGGCGTACAGTTTCTATGAAAGTTGAAAGCCTTCTTTCCTATAAAAGAATTTTCTAAAGCGCCTCTTTGTAAAATTTTCTTAGCTCAACAGTCATTTGATGCATATCATTTAATTTTATTATGCCTCGTCTTGGCCGGTCAAGAACCAGCGTAATATAGATAACTATCGCCACCAAAAAATGGAAAATCAATATTGCCAGCCAATCTCTCCTTTTTCTGCCAATGCCGGCATAACCTGCAAAAAAAGCTGTAGCCAGCGACAGGATAAAAAGCATATATACAATGGGGTCAGGCACGCGGTCCCTAACGGCAGTATGCCTGGCTTCCTGTACTTTCAGTAACTCATGTAACGCAGGTATCATTTGCTCTGAGGCCAGTTGGTTGTCAGGGTTACGGGAGAGACGCACTGCCCTTTTCCAGATAGTAAGAATGAGCAGGCGGCTTTTTTCACGGGTGGCAGCCAAAAGCGTGGGTTTAAAATCCATTTCATAATACTTAATTCGGGTATCTAAATAGGCCTTAATTTCTTTTCGGAATTCTTGCCGCTCTGCCGGCTCGTAGAGATCGGCCATCATAATAACGGTCCGGATGCCAGTGTTCTCATCTGAAATACTTTGTCTCCGGGCTTCAAAACGACTACCAGCCATGGCAAAAGTGAATGCCAGAAGTAACCCCTGCAGACCAAGCACTGAGGCAATCACTACTGAATGTTCATCGGTGGCGGTAGCGTATGGTTTTCGTATCAACCCTACATGCATTCCAACATAAGTAGCTACTACCAACATAACGAAGAGCAGGAGCATAATTAGCCAAAGATCTGTTGCATAGAATATGGAGTTGTCTTTCATAATCAGGATATTCGTTTGCACGTTAAGGAAACCATGGTAGGAGTAAGTATTTATCTCTTGATCATCAGGTAGGTATATTAGGGTAATTGATTGGGAACAATAATTAAGTACAAACAACTTTATACCTGTACTAAAAGAAAACCTGCTGTTCTCTCAAATTCTGCACATTTATATTATAGTAGTATGTGTAACAATGTTTGCCTATAGTATGATTATAATTGATTGGTTCATAATAAACTAGGTCTGGAGTTCTTTTCCCGATTTCGCAATTATGCTTCTTTTAACTTTGTTAAAAACAGGAGTAATATTACATTTTAGTGTCGGTCTTTTTTATACGTAATTTTAAAAACTCCACTTCACCCGCACAAAAATAACCTTTGGACTGCTTTAAGCTCTTCCTGCTCCGAATCCTGCAACTATAACCTAATGGCATTAATATCCAGGTTGAGGAAAGCAGAGTAGGAGAGGACTGAGTCGAGAAAGAATGCCTCTATTGCTGTTCCGGACATCCTTGTCCGGAACCTTACCTGCTGCGAATTTCCTTGTCCGCGTAAAGAAAGGTTCATGTACGGGGACAAGGAAGTCCCCAGCAGAAAGCTTTCGGACTTGGAATTCCGAAAGAGCAGTAGTTAAAATTTGGAGATAAGGTATTCAGAACTTCTGAATCCGCAGTCGGTACGATTTACCGTTGTTGCCTCCACTTTAACAAGAACTTCTTTGTCTTTGGGGATTGGCTTTTCAATCTCTGTTAGCTTAACCACTTCTGGTGGCCCGTACCTGGTATAGACACTTGCTCTTATAGTTCGTCTGAAGTATAAATGTTGGAGAAGGGACATCAGTGATAGGGGTTAGTTTTACTTTCCTATTAGTACATGATATTCTTTCGGGATACTAACTCCCCGGAAATGATTTGTAAGTCCATAAAATATATAGACTGTACACATTAGGCTTGCCGTCATGAACGGTCGTTTTACCGCCATTGATTAATGCCGTGGTAAGTGCTGGTTAACTCGAAGAGCGTACTGAAGCAACCATTAACGCAAGGTGGTGGTGATGCTGTAAGTATAAAAGAAGGCAGCCCGCAGGAAATAAAAGGCCTTTTCAAGCTGTAAGAAGTATAAAGTATAAAAAGCGCCATGCAGGTTTTGCACGGCGCTTTTTTGTACTATAGCTAGAGAGTAGAAAGTGTAGTTTGGTTAATTAATAAACTAACTTTCATAGAATTCGATGGGTAATTCATCCGGGTCGCTGATAAATGTGAAACGTTTTCCGGTAAATTCATCCGTTCGGATCGGTTCTGCAGATACTCCTTTTTCCTGAATTGTTTTTACTGTTTCCTCCAGGTCATCAACTTCAAAAGCCAGGTGCCGGAGCCCAGTGGCTTCGGGGCGGGATGGCCGTGCAGGTGGATTCGGAAAGGAGAAAAGCTCCAGGATGTACTGGCCGTTTAATGCTAGATCGAGTTTATAAGACTGCCTTTGCTGCCTGTATACTTCCCTGATGATGGTAAGCCCTAGAATGCTAGTATAAAATGCTTTTGATCTTTCGTAATCTGAGCAAATAACAGCAATGTGGTGCACCTTCTTTAGACCAATCATAGCTAATTTCTTTAATCCAACTTAGCTATAAACTTACGGATATGCTTCCGGAATGTATCCGGTTGTTCCTGGTAAGGGCAATGGCCTGTTTTCATCACTTTATAGGTCGCTTTCTGGAACTGAAATGATTTGTAGTGGTCAGGGCCGATAGAATAGTCGTAGAGCCCAGTGAATACCAGAACAGGTGATTTTATACTTGCTGACTTCATTGTAAAGTCCTGCTCATATTCCGTGTAGTTCCATACATTGCTCCCGAAGTGCCCGTTCAAGGTGGTATCCATTACGGCCGCCATTTTATCAAACATCTCCTTGTCCCGGTACATCATTTTATAGGCCAGGTTCTGTTCGTTTAGCTTACCCCACACAGCACCGAATGCCTGTGTTTTGCTCACGCCCGGCTTCAGGAATTCAGACTCCGGCACATTTAGTATGCGTGCTGCCTGTGTTATACCATTCGACTTTGCATAATCCAAGTTAAGAGTAGTGTTTACATAAATGGTAGCTAATACACGGGTGGGATAAGTATAAGCATATTCCGTCGCAATGGTTCCTCCGAAAGAGTGCGGCATCACGATCCATTTATCGTAGCCAAGGTGAGCTCTTATTTCTTCAAAATCTTTTACGACCCGCGCCAGCGAGTAATCCGTACTGGCATTACCTCCTGAGCGGCCACTACCACGCTGGTCCACGTAGATCATGGTCATATCCTGCTCTGTAATATTACCACCCAAGGCATAGTAATATTTTGTCCAGGAACCTGGACCGCCGTGTATAAACAGGCAGGGTTTGCCCTGACCTGCAACCCGCACATATAGCTGCACAGAATCGGAAGTAGTAAAGTAAAAGCTTTTGGTTTGTGCCTGAAGGGTGCTACAGGTAAGCAGCAATAAGAATAAAAAGTGTGACAGAAGGTGATTTTTCATAGTGAAAGGTTAAGTTGTGTATTGCCTGACTAAAGACGGGGCAAAGCTACAAAAGACGCAACGCAACTGTAAAATATTTAAAGCAAAAGCGCCCCGCTTTTTGGCAGGGCGCTTTTCTTTATACTTCAGATAACATAAGGTTATTCTTCAGCACTTGGGTCTATCTTCTCTACTTTAGATCCACTGAAACCATAGAACACGATGTACAGGTAGCACAGCATCGGCACGATAAACGATATCTGCAGGTTGCCGGTAACATCGGCTACATAGCCTTGTAAAGGAGGGATGATTGCACCACCAACGATAGCCATTACCAGCAGCGATGAGCCCTGGCTGGTATGTACGCCAAGACCTTTAATGGCCAGGGTAAAGATAGTCGGGAACATGATAGAGTTAAACAAACCGATCGCAATAACAGACCACATGGCAACTGCACCAGACGCAAACGTGGTGATGAGCAGCAGCACAATTACAGCAGAGGCAAAGAAGCCCAGCGTACGGCCCGGAAGGAACCTGCCCAGTAACAATACAAGGAAGTTTACCACAATAAGACCCAGCGCAATTAAAGCTTCATTCTGACCGAAAGTGGTATAGATAAGTGTGACAGTAATAGCTGTAATAGCTGCAATGATCAGGTATTTGGTGTTGTTGTTCTTAAATTCAGCCAACGCTACTGCACCAAAGAAACGTCCGATCATGGCGCCACCCCAGAAGAAAGCCAGGTAATGGCCACCTTCTACTTCAGAAAGCCCTGCAATGTGAGGCAGTTTAAAGAAGTTGATCAGGGTACTGCCGATGGCTACTTCGCCACCTACATACATAAAAATACAAACTATACCCAGTACCAGGTGGCGATACTTCAGTGCGCCCGAATCAGGTATAATTCTGCCTTCTCCCTTTACATGCGGAAGCTTGGCCAGTTTTATCATAACAGCAATAGCAATAAGTGTGGCAGCAAGGCCCAGGTAAGGCATCTTTACTGACTCAGCACCGTTTGTAGAAACCGTGTTAACTGCTTCGAAGATCAGGTAACCACCAATTAATGGGGCAACTGTAGTACCAAAAGAGTTAAGAGCCTGCGTCATGTTCAGGCGGCTGGCTGCACTGCTCGATGGGCCAAGTATAGTTACATAGGGGTTGGCTGCAATCTGAAGTATAGTTATACCTGAAGCCAGCACGAAAAGCGCCATCAGGAAGAAACCATAGCTCTGAAGGTCTGCAGCCGGGTAAAACAAGGCACAACCGGCAGCCGCAACCACTAAACCTACTATAATACCGTTTTTGTACCCGATCTTCATGATTGGGTCACCTTTTACTACCGAGAAAATAAAGTATAGCAGCGATATAATGAAGTACGCCCCGAAGAAAGCTGTTTGTATCAGCATGGCTTGCCAATGCTGAAGTACAAATACCTGTTGTAGCTTCGGTATCAGGATATCATTCATACAGGTGATAAAACCCCACATAAAGAAGAGCAGGGTTACTATGATCAGCGGACCTGTGTAATTTTTAGCCGTAACTTCGTCGTTAACTGGCTTGTTTTGAGTAGAAGGTGAAACTCCGGCCATGGATAAATTAATTAGTTTATGTTTGTTGATTAGTTGCGTATTAAAGTTGATTTATACTTAGAGCGATGCGAACCAACGCTGGAAGCATTACGTGTACTCTATATATACGTGCTCAAGATAAATAAAATTTACAATGGAAGGAGATGCTGCAGATAAAAGTTTTTATGTGCCTTCATAAGTATGGGGAAGTAACTCCTCAGATTAGTGAAGGATAAAGTAGTTTATCCCAAGTCTGGTGGTAGCTGCCAGGTATAAATTGGTAGTCTATGCTTCATGTAGTGTGGTTTTTAATATCGCTATACTTAAACTGTCAGAATAGTTTGTTTTACATATTTACTAAAATCCTAACCAGAATATTTTTACCTTTAATCTGTTTAATTTCACACCCGCTTATGAGACAACTTTACTCCTCATTATTCATTTTACTTAGTTTAGTAACCTGCCTTTCTGCCGCTGCACAGGTAGTTACAACTAAGCCTGTACTTCCTACCGCCGATAAACCTGTTACCCTGGTATTTGATATTAACCAGGCAAAAGATTCTCGTGCTGCTAATTTAAAGAATACCCCGAACGATATTTACCTTTGGTCTGGTGCCGGCACTACCGCAACTGGCGATGCTTTTCAGTATCAGCCTGCGGGCCAAACAGTCTGGACAGCTCCTTTTGCACCGGGTAAAATGACCTTCGTTGGCAACAACCGCTGGTCTATCACCATTACTCCGCGCAGTTACTTTGGTGTGCCCACCGGTACCCCTATTCGTAAGCTTGGGTTATTGTTAAAAAATGCAAACGGCTCTGCCCAAACCGAAGATTTCTTTGTAACGATCTATCCTTCAACAGGAGTGGTTGGTGCTTTCAGTACACCTACGGAGCAGTCTTTTTTCACCGACGCCAATTCCATTATTCCTGTTAAAGCTTATACTTCTGCCAATGCTGCCATCACCCTAAAAGTAGATAACACCATAGTAGCCACCGCACAGGACCAGGACTCTTTAGTTTATAACCTGAACACAGGAACAGAAACGGGTATACGCAGAACGGTTGTGTTTGAAGCAAAAGTAGGTACAGATGCCGTTACCGATACCTTCTTCTATACAAACAGGCCGGTTTCGCCAGTAGCTGCTTTGCCTGCCAATGCTAAAGACGGGGTAGTTTATACCGGAGCTGATAAAGCGTTGCTTACTCTGTTTGCACCGAACAAGAAGTTCGTTTATGTGATAGGGGAGTTCAGCAACTGGGAACCGCTACCTGAATATCTGATGAACAAAACACCGGATGGCAGCCGCTACTGGCTGGAAATTGATGGCCTGGAAGCCGGCAAGGAAATAGCCTACCAGTACCTGGTGGATGGTACCATTGCTGTAGCAGACCCTTATACACACAAAATTCTGGACCCGAACAACGACAAGTATATTTCAGCAGCTTCTTACCCGGGGCTTAAGCCATACCCTGCAGGTGCAAAAGGTATCGTATCTATACTCCAGACAAACCAGGCAGCTTACAACTGGAAAGTAGAGAACTTTACACGGCCTAAAGCAGATACGCTGGTAGTATACGAATTACTATTACGCGATTTTCTGGAGACCCAGAACTATGGCACCCTGACCGATACGCTTTCTTACCTGAAGAGCTTAGGGGTAAATGCCATAGAACTGATGCCAATTATGGAATTCAGCGGTAATAACTCCTGGGGCTATAACCCGATTTTTTACTTTGCTCCTGATAAAGCCTATGGTACTGCCAATCAATTAAAAGCTTTTATTGATAAGTGTCACGAAATGGGTATAGCTGTTATCCTGGATATGGTGCTGAACCAGGCCGACTGGGAATTCCCGTATATGCAGCTGTACAGAAGCGGCGACCGCCCATCTGCTGAAAACCCTTTCCTGAACCAGCAGGCCACCCACCCTTATAGTGTGTTTTTCGACTTTAACCACGAGAGCGAAGCGACCAAAGCCTTTGTAGAACGCGTGAACCGCTACTGGCTGCAGGAATTTAAGTTTGATGGCTTTAGATTCGACCTGTCAAAAGGATTTACGCAGAAGGTAACCGGTAACAATGTAGGGGCCTGGAGTGAATACGATGCTGGTCGTGTAGCCACCTGGAAGCGTATTTACGATGAAATCAGAAGTTATGATGAGACGGCTCTGGTTATACTGGAACACTTTGCTGATAACGCTGAGGAAAAAGAGCTGGCAAACTATGGCATGTTGTTCTGGGGCAACATTAACTGGGATTACCGCAACTTTGCCAAAGGCAATCAATCTTCATTCGACTGGATTTCATATAAAAACCGTGGCTGGCAGAAACCGCATGTAATCGGCTACATGGAGAGCCACGACGAAGAGCGCCAGATTTACGATGTTTTAAAGAATGGCCGTTCAGCCGGCTCTTACAATACCCGCACTTTGGAAACAGCGCTTAACCGTGCAAAGCTAGCGGCGGCCTTTTTCTTCCCTGTGCCAGGACCTAAAATGATCTGGCAATTTGGTGAGTTAGGATACGATGTATCAATTGATTCTATCAACAGAACGCATCCAAAACCAATCCGCTGGAAATACCGTGCCAATGAAAGCCGCATGAAGCTTTACAAAGTATATGCTGAACTCATAAAGCTGAAAAAGAACTACCCTGCATTTAGTACCACAGACTACAATATTACTTCTGAAGGTATGATCAAACGCCTGACCCTGGCCCACCAGACCATGACCGTTTTTATTATCGGTAACTATGATGTGAATGCTAAAGGTGTACAAGCCAGCTTCCCGCTAGCAGGTACGTGGTATGATTACTTTACAGGCGAAACAGTTACTGTTACCAACCCAATGGAAACAATAGTTCTGCAGCCAGGCGAGTTCAGGTTGTATACTACCGCGAAACTGACGACACCTGAACCCGGCTTATTGCCTTGGCAGGGTGTAGTGCTGGATGTGGAAGATGAAATGCCTTTGGCTGAAAACATAGATGTTTATCCTAACCCGGCACAACATACTGTTATGTTAGAATTCTCAGACAGTTATCGCGGTGATGTTTCGGTTCAGGTTACAGATATAACAGGTCATGTATTACGCACAGTCATGTATAAAAAAAGCCAGGATGATCTAAAGCAAGTGCTGGATATGCAAAGCGTTGCAGCAGGAGTTTACCTGATCCGGATCGAAGCGGGTAAGCGTAAAGCTGTGAAAAAGCTGGTAAAGTTAAACTAGCCCGCAACTATAATTCAGCAATAAATATAAATCCCCTTACCTGCCTTGGTAAGGGGATTTTTTCATAGTTATCAAAAATGGGATTTGTATTCGCTGCTTCTGTTAAAGCATAAATATTGAGAATTCGGGTTGTTTTGGAAGTATAATTTAAGATCACTAAAGTCTGTCTAAAAAATTAATTACCGAATAGCAGCTCTTTCTGATACATTTTACGTAAGTGAAAATTAAGTATTCTTTTATATCTATACTTAATGATTTATAGCTTTAAACATTTACACTGCAACTGTACCTTATCAAGGGGCAACAAAACTACACACCCTTCTATAAATTCAGATTTTCCAGAACCTGAATTATTATATGGCTATATACTTGTTTTTTAATAAATATTTTACGCAATTAGTACTTGAGTAATAGCATTTATATAGTTGGGAATGCACTTTTTCCAGAACCAGAATATCACCCTTTAAATAGCTTACAATAGTCATTATAGGTAATCTTATACTATAGGCAAGAGTAGATCTTGTTACATGTAGCTGATTATGATGCAGAAGTAGATTTCAACATAAAGCAAATGCTTCATGCCGGCAGGATGCAGGAGTGAAGAGTACAATAATAACAAAACAATATTGATTTAACTTTTACTCATTCAAACAACTATGCGAAATAAGTCTAAAAGACGTGTGAGCTTTGGCTTAACTATGGCATTATGTTGCCTGTACATGACAGGCAATGCAACTGCCAACAATGGGGGAGGCGCAGCGCTTGTTGCCACCTATAAAGCAGAGAGCAGTAAAATTGCACCTGGCAGCCAGCAGGGCGTTGCCATAAAAGGTAGAGTAGTTAATGAAAACGGAGAAGGCTTACCTGGCGTAACTGTAGTTTTAAAAGGAACCGCCATTGGTACCTCTACAGACATAAATGGTAACTTCTCGCTAAATGCCCCACAAGCAGGTGGCACGCTGGTAATGTCTTTTATCGGTTACACAACCCGAGAGGTGGCAATTGGTAGCAACACAACTATAAATGTAACCCTTCAACCAGACACAAAAGCTCTTCAGGAAGTCGTGGTAGTTGGTTATGGTACACAAAAGAAAACTGACGTAACAGGTGCTGTTGCCTCTGTTACGGAAGAAGAATTCCAGACTGGCCAGGTTACTACTCCTGAGCAGCTAATATCAGGTAAAGTAGCCGGCGTACAAATCATATCAAATAGTGGTGCACCAGGCGCAGGAAGCCGAATCCGTATTCGTGGAGGTTCTTCTTTAAATGCCAGCAACGATCCTCTTATTGTGATAGACGGAGTACCAGTTGATAATGATGTAATTGCTGGTTCTTCTAATCCGCTAAACTTTATAAATCCGGATGATATTGCCTCCATGAACATTCTTAAAGATGCTTCTGCTACGGCAATTTACGGTTCCCGCGCATCTAATGGTGTGATCATCATTACTACCAAGAGTGGTAAAGCCGGTCAGAAAATGACTGTTAACTTCAGCACACTACACTCTCTGGCTACAAACCCTAACCAGGTTGATGTACTGAGCGCAGATGAGTTCAGAGCACTTATAAATGAGAGGGGTACAGATGCTCAGAAAGAACTGTTAGGTAATGCCAACACTAACTGGCAGGACGAGATATACCAGCAAGCATATACTACTGATAATAACCTAAGTTTAAGTGGTGCTTACAAAACACTGCCTTATCGCGTTTCTATTGGTTACCTTAGCCAGGAAGGTGTGCTTAAAACATCTCAGTTTAATCGAGTAACAAGTACGGTAAAATTAAACCCAAGCTTCCTGAACGATCATCTGAAGGTAGAGCTTAATTTTAAAGGTTCACTTACCGATAGCCGTTTTGCAGAAACAGGCGCTATCGGGGCTGCCATTGCGTTTGACCCAACACAATCGCCATATCAGGAAAACGATAAGGCTGACTTAGGAGGTTATTTTGAATGGGTTAACCCAACAGATAAAACCCCAGTTACAATTGCCACTAAAAACCCTCTGAGTATGCTGATGCAGCGTCGTAATGAAGGTGAAGCAATTCGTAGCATTGGTAACATACAGTTCGACTACAAATTCCATTTCCTTCCGGAACTAAGAGCAAACCTGAACATGGGGTATGATGTATCTGACAGCGACGGCGACAATAATGCCCCTGCTACCCTTGCATCTGAGTTCTATGAAGGTGGTTCATTCTCTCATTACGAAGAAAGCAGAACAAACAAATTGTTTGATTTCTACCTGAATTATGTAAAAGAGCTTACCAATATCAGCAGCCGCGTAGACGCTACTGCCGGATATTCTTACCAGGATTTTACAATCGAAAAGCCAACTTTTGCAACGTTCAGAGAAAATGGCGAAGAGCGTAAACCAGCTAATCCTTTTCCTTTCAAAACACAGAACACACTGGTTTCCTTCTTTGGTAGAGTAAATTATTCTCTTAAAGATCGTTACCTGTTAACTGCCACTGTGCGCCGCGATGGTTCTTCACGTTTCAGAGAAGGTCAGAAATGGGGCACTTTCCCTTCACTGGCATTAGCCTGGAGAATTAACGAAGAAGCTTTCCTTAAAAACTCTAAAGCAGTTTCTGATCTTAAGCTTCGTGTAGGTTATGGTGTAACAGGACAGCAGGATGTATCTGATAATGATTATCCATACCTGGCACGTTATACCACCAGCGACAGTGCTGCCATGTACCAGATCGGTGACCAGTACTTCCTGTTGCTTCGTCCGGAAGGATATGATGCCAACTTAAAGTGGGAAGAAACAAAAGCTTTTAACGTTGGTCTTGATTTCGGATTCCTGAACAACAGGCTTTATGGTAGTTTAGACTATTATAACAGAAATACAGAAGACCTGCTGAGCGTAGTGCCTGTAGCTGCGGGTACCAACCTTACTAACCTGTTACTTACAAACGTAGGTACCATCGAGAGTGAAGGTATAGAAGCTATGTTAAACTATGTAGCTATCGACAAAGCAGACTTTACCTGGACTGTTGGTATCAACGGATCACTTAATAAAAACGAGATTACAAAACTGAATGCCGTGCAGGATGAAAGTGCAGTTGGTATTTTGGTAGGTGGTATTGGTGGTGCTACAGGAAGAAACATCCAGATCCATTCAGTAGGATATGCTCCTTATAGCTTCTTTGTGTACAAGCAAGTATACGATGATGCCGGTAAACCTATAGAAGGCCTGTACGAAGATCTGAACGAAGATGGTATCATCAACGAACTTGACAGGTACCGTTACAAAGATCCGGAAGCGAAGTTTAACCTTGGTTTCAGCTCACAACTAAACTATAAGAACTGGTCTTTAGGATTGTTAATGCGTGGTAGCTTCAACAACTACATGTATAACAACATCTTCTCAAATAACGGAGCTTACGACGTAACAGCTGTTACCGGCTTCTTGTCAAACTTATCTCCAAACGTGTTCGATACAGGTTTCAATACCCGTCAGTACGAATCAGATTACTACATCGAGAACGCTTCGTTCCTGCGCATGGAAAACATTAGCCTGGGTTATAACTTCGGGAAAGTGTTAAATGACAAAGCAGGTCTGCGCCTGAGCGCCAACGTACAGAACGTGTTTACTATCACAAAATACGCTGGCCTTGATCCTGAGATTGCTGGTGGTATTGATAACAATTTCTATCCAAGACCACGCATCTTCAGCCTTGGTTTAAATCTGGAACTATAATTTTTTGAGCAATCATGACATCAAGATATTTAAGAACTATACTTTGTGCAGGACTTGTAACGGTGGCAACCACCTCCTGTATTAATGACCTGGACCGTGAACCTTTTTATGAGGCAACATCAGCCAGCGTTTATAAAGACTTTGCAAACTATAAAATGGTATTGGCAAAGCTATATGGCGGTTTAGCTGTTACAGGTCAGCAGGGGCCAGATGGGAAGCCGGATGTAAGAGGTATTGATGAAGGTGCCTCAAATTATGTGCGTGCTTACTGGATATTGCAGGAAGTACCAACTGATGAAGCTGTGATCGGCTGGAATGACCCAGGTCTGCCGGTAATTAATACCATGTCCTGGTCATCCAATAACGATGTTACTACGGCTATGTACTATCGTATTTTCTACCAGATCACGCTGGCCAATGAGTTTATTCGCGAAACCTCAGATAGTAAATTAGCTGAGCGTGGCATAACCGGTGCTAACCTGGAGCAGGCAAAACTTTTCCGTGCTGAAGCACGCTTCCTGCGCGCAATGAGCTACTGGCATGCTTTGGATATGTATGGCAGTGTTCCGTTTGTTACCGAAGAAGATGCAATTGGTGCTTTTTTCCCGGAGCAGATTTCTAAAGAAGACCTGTTTGCTTACATTGAAGGCGAATTGATTGGTACCGAAGGTAATCCCGGCATAGTGGACCTGCTGGCAGAACCTCGCCAGAACGAGTATGGCCGTGCTGATAAAGCCGCTGCCTGGACGCTGCTTACAAAACTATACCTGAATGCCAAGACATACATTAACCAGGAGAAGTATACAGAAGCAATAGAGTATGCCGAGAAAGTAATTAACGCCGGCTATACTTTAGAAGAAGACTATGACCACCTGTTCATGGCTGATAACCATACTTCGAATGAGATCATCTTCCCGGTTGCTTTCGACGGACAGAGAACCCGCTCTTATGGTGGTACTACCTTCCTGACGCACGCGGCTGTAGGTGGTACCATGACAGCTTCAAATTTTGGTATCGATTCTGGTTGGGGTGGTATCCGTTCTACTCCTTCTATGTATAATTTATTCTCAGGAGATGCTTTACAGAACGACGACCGTGCCAACTTCCACACCGATGGACAGGAGTTAGAGATCAGTACCATCTCTACCTTTACAGAAGGTTATCCTATAACCAAATGGAGTAACAAGACATCTACGAACGTTAATGGCTCTAATGCTACATTTGTTGATACTGACTTCCCGATGTTCCGCCTTGCTGATGTATACCTGATGTATGCTGAAGCCGTGGTACGCAGCGGTGCACCTAAGGATCAAGCAGTTGAGTATATAAACGAACTTCGCACCAGAGCATATACCAATGGCGGAGGCACTATCACATCAAGCGAACTAACTTTAGATTTTATACTTGATGAGCGTGCCCGTGAATTAAACTGGGAAGGTCACCGCCGTACGGATCTTATCCGCTTCGGTAAGTTTACCAGCGATTCTTATGTATGGGCATGGAAAGGTGGAGTTGCGGGTGGTACGGGCGTAGCAGATTATAAAAATCTATACCCGATTCCTGCCAACGACCTGATAGCTAATCCTAATCTTGAACCAACACCGGGGTATTAATTTATGCAGCACTTCATGCTATCTAAATAAGATCGTGAAGTGCTGATATATAAACTTATAAAAATGTCTTTATGAAAAGCTGGTTAAATAAATCATTATTATTTTTTGTAGCAGCGCTTACCTTAATGAGCTGTGAAAAAGACGAAGAAAAGTTGGTTTTACGTGAAGGAGAGGCTCCTGTGCTAAATGCCTCAACCAATGAGCTCGTTTTAGTGAAAGAAGAAGCTGCAGATGATGCCATAACGCTTACCTGGGGTAAGGCTGATTTCGGATATAAAGCTGCAGTTACCTATACCTTACAGGTTGATACGGCTGACAATAACTTCGAAACTCCTTACAACATTGTAATGGGTAATAACCTGGAGAAAAAGTATACAGTTGAAGAGCTAAACACTTTACTAAATAAGCTGAAATACGAGCCAGAAGTAGCTCATGATATAAACATTCGTGTTAAAGCTTCTGTCTCTGATCTTGTTAATCCGGTATATTCTGAGCCTTTAACACTGAATGTTACGCCTTATTCTACGTTTGTGGAACCCGGTTATGTGTTTGTGCCAGGCGATTACCAAGGTTGGAACCCGGGCGCAGCGCCAGCCTTAATCTCTGTTAACAACGATGGTATCTATAAAGGTGTAATTGACTTCTCTGGTACCAACAGCCGCAAGTTCAAGATTACGCCTGAACGCGACTGGGATACTGCTTATGGTAGCGGAGCCAGTGCAGGTACTTTATCAACTACAGGCCCGGACATAGAGATTGCTACCAACGATCCTTACCAACTGGAAGTAAACCTAAACACCCTGACCTGGACAAGTAAGAAATACTCCTGGGGGCTGATTGGCGATGCCACGCCAGGTGGATGGGCAACTGATACTAATATGAAGTACATCCATGAAGAAGGTGTATGGAAACTTACAGTTCCGCTCACAGCAGGTAAGATCAAGTTCAGACTGAACGATGACTGGGGTGTTAACTATGGTGATGATGATACATCAAATAACCTGTTAAACCAAGGTGGTGCTGATATTTCCATTGCAGAGGCCGGTACTTACGATATCGTACTGGATCTTGAAAATGCAGATGGAAGTGTGACTTACACACTTACTAAAAAATAAATAAAGATGGTTTGGTTTGCCACAGCTATACTTTGTAATTGGCTGCAGACCATTAACTGATACCTTACAAAACCCGGCAATTCCAAATTGCCGGGTTTTGTTTTATATTAGAGTTCTAAAATATACCTGACGTATAAACCTGTAAACCGCTTACGCATGAAGAAACTGAACTTACATCGCCTGTTACCAATAACGGCTTTATGTGTGGCAGCTGCCTGTAGTGCTCCAGTAAAAACAACCACCCAACCTGAAGCAAAAGCAAGTGAGTGGCCACGCGGAGTATCTTACGAAATTTTTGTACAGTCTTTCTGTGACTCTGATAACGACGGCATCGGCGATATAAAAGGCATGACTTCGAAGCTGGATTACCTGGATGAGCTGGGTGTGGAAGCAGTATGGCTGATGCCTATAAGCCCGTCGCCGTCTTACCACAAGTATGATGTAACAGACTACTATGCCATTCATCCAAATTACGGCACAATGGATGACTTTAAGGCCTTTCTGGCTGAAGCACATAAGCGAGGTATAAAAGTAGTAGTAGACCTTGTGCTTAACCACTCCGGAAACGGGCATCCCTGGTTTAAGGAAGCAGCTGCCAACCCTAACAGCCCTTACCGCGACTATTATGTATGGGCGCATAAGGATGATCCAAAGACAAAAGGCGAAGGCAAAACCACCGGGGCAGATTCTTTTAACGTTAACCACTGGCATAGTGTACCTGGCAGCGACTATAAATACTTTGGCTACTTCTGGGGCGGTATGCCCGACCTGAACTTCGACAACCCGAAACTGCGCGAAGAAACCTATAAAATC
This sequence comes from Pontibacter deserti, assembly GCF_023630255.1. Lineage (NCBI taxonomy): Bacteria > Pseudomonadati > Bacteroidota > Cytophagia > Cytophagales > Hymenobacteraceae > Pontibacter > Pontibacter deserti. The sequence goes on from NZ_JALPRS010000001.1 coordinate 401,269, forward strand.
GGGAGATACTGGCTACAGGAGATAGGCGTGGATGGCTTCAGGCTGGACGCAGCCCGCCATATTTTCCCGGATGACAGAGAAGAAGACAACCATAAGTTCTGGGAGGAGTTTATTACCGAAATGCGCAAAGTAAAACCAGATGTATACCTGGTAGGCGAAGTATGGGCTGAAGCCAAAACAGTAGCGCCCTATACAAAAGGGTTACCGGCACTTTTCAACTTCGAGATGAGTTGGGCTATACTTAAAGCTTTGCAGCAAGGGCAGGGCGATTCCCTGGCCATCAAGCATGCTAATATCCTGGATATTTATGATGATGTGAATCCTGATTTTGTAGACGCCACCATCCTGAGCAACCACGACCAGAACAGGATAATGAGCGAAGTAAATGGCGACATGAATAAAGCCAAACTGGCAGCTGCACTCCTGTTTACGTTGCCAGGCTCACCGTATATTTATTATGGCGAGGAGATAGGAATGAAGGGCAAGAAACCAGATGAGCAGATCAGGGAACCGTTCCTGTGGGATGTACAGGAAAAAGATGAATGTCGCACTTCCTGGATGGTGCCGGTAAACAGTACAGAGCAAACGGTAACGCCAGTTGCTGTACAGGCCTCAGATAAAGCCTCGATCCTGAACCACTACAAAACCCTGATCAGTTTACGAAATAATAGTAGAGCACTTACCTACGGAAAAATTGAACCTGTAAGGCTGGACAATAAAGCGATAAGTGCGTTTACCCGATCCCATGCAGGAGAAACAGTTCTGGTATTGCACAACGTGTCTGGTACTGCGGCAAGTATAAGTCTGCCGGCTAACCTGGCAAACTATAAAAAAACCCTATTCACAAATAACAACGCAGTGCTTGACAAGAATACAATTCAGCTACCGGCTTACAGCACCATTATACTTAAACCATAAAAACAGATACACAACTATAGTTTAGCGCATATGAAAAAACCTAGCCTTAAATGTAAGGTAATGATGCTGGCCTTATGGGGAAGTATAGCAGGCTTCAGCAGCTGTACCAGCAATGATAAAAGTGCAGATCAGACCGAAACAATAACTTCGGAACTAACAGAAATTACAGAAGAATCCTTTGGGGTAGCCCCTAACGGGGAAGAGGTTAACCTTTATACATTAACGAACCAGAATGGCGTGCAGGTAAAGATCACCAACTATGGTGCTATAGTTACTTCCATTTTAACGCCGGACAAAGATGGAAAGATGGGAGATGTAGTGCTGGGCTTTGACAGTATTGATCAGTACGTGCCTAACGATCCGCATATAGGTGGCATTATAGGGCGTTATGCGAACCGCATTGCCAAAGGCAAATTCACTATTGATGGGCAGGAGTATACGCTGGCAACTAACAACGAGCCCAATCACCTGCACGGCGGAAACATCGGGTTTGACAGGGTAGTATGGCAGGCAGAAAAGATGCCGGAGCAGAACGCAGTAAAACTAACCTATGTAAGCAAGGATATGGAAGAAGGCTACCCGGGTAACCTGACCGCAGTGGTAACTTATACTTTAACCGATGACAACGGGCTAAAAATTGACTACGAAGCTACAACAGATAAGGCAACCCCTGTAAACCTGACCAACCATAGTTATTTTAACCTGAGTGCCGGCAAAAAAGCAGATATACTAAACCATGTAGTAACTGTAAATGCTGATAAATTTACTGCTTCCGATAAAACACTGATACCGACAGGGGAACTGACACAGGTTAAAGGCACCCCCTATGATTTTACCACGCCGCAGCCGGTGGGTACACGCATAAATAACCTACAGGGGTTTGGCTACGATCTTAATTATGTGATCAATAACGGCGGAGACAAGTTAACGCATGCTGCTACTGTATATGAGCCTGTAACGGGGAGAGTAATGGAAGTGCATACCACACAGCCGGGTATACAATTCTATACAGCCTACCACCTCGATGGCAGCCTTACAGGCAAGAACAACACCAGGTATAATCGCTATGCCGGCCTGTGCCTGGAGGCACAGCATTACCCTGATTCACCTAACCAGCCAACGTTCCCGACAACGATCATCAAACCTGGGGAGAAGTATAAAGAGACTACTATCTACAAATTCTCGACCAGGAAATAAGTATACTTAATCAAAAAGAGCCTGTTCTCAGTAGAGAGGACAGGCTCTTTCATTTTCTCAATTTTGTATGTGAGTTATTTCCGGAGGGGTAACGCAAGTATAAGTGCTTTAGGCATACGCTTCGCCCAAGCAGCTTCAAAGTGTTTGTCTTCGGGTGCTTTTATCCAGGTAAAGTCGTTACCTTCTTTGTATCCTTTTTGCTTCAGAGCAGCCAACATCTCGTCAATTCCGGGTTGCAGCTTTTCTTCCAGGTCTATGCCACCGTTATCAATGTAAAAGTATAGCTTCTTCTTTTTGCCTCTGTAAGCGAGTACATCATCTACGTAATCTATGTGCTGGATTTTAAAGGCCGGAGACATACAGATAGCTTTAGAGAAAATTTTGGGATACTTCCAGGCAAGCATAAACGAGATGATGCCACCAGCAGAAGAACCACCTACCAGCGTATGCTTACGAGATGGTTTGGTACGATAGGTTTTATCGATGAGAGGCTTTACCTGGTTTACGATGAACTGCATGTAAGCATTTCCTTTCTCTCCTGGAATGTACTCTTCCATCCGGTTTGACGTGTTGTAGATACCTACTACAATAACAGGTTCTATCACCTTTGCCCTGATCAGGCTATCACAAGTTTCATCTAGCTGCCAGTCTACGCCAAACGAGCTGGTTGCAGGGTCGAATATATTCTGGCCATCGTGCATGTATAATACCGGGTAACGCTTGTTCTTATTTTCTTCGTAGCCTGGTGGCAGCCACACTACCAGGTCTCGCTTCGGTAGGTTGTTCCATGTTAAATCTTTATGATATTTAAGAACGCCGGTAACTCCGCCTGCAAAAGTCTTTTTATCTGTACTCGCTTTCCACCGCCTCACTTCATTTTTAATAAGGGTATCGCTACTCACTTTAATATTAAAGTTCGGGAGAGGCAGACCTTTGGTATCGGTAGCTTCCCTGTCCCAGGAGCCTAGGGTGTACTTATACTCAATTAGCTGATCTGCAGGTAAGATCAGTTGTATTTGCCAGGTATGTCTGCCCTGATTTTTAAGGATTACTTTGCCCGGATTCCAGCTGCCTAATTGCTCCTGGTTTCCAGTGATATATACCTTGCTGCTATCCGGCAATTCCGGTGCATAAAGTATAAATGTGATGTTATGTGCAGGAGTATTTCTTGTCTGAGCAAAAACAAAAGTAGTTGATAAGAGCAGGAAGAGTGTTATAAGTATTGGGTGTCTCATAGTAAAAGCTATGGCATGAAAAGGTGTGTTAAGGCAGAAAGGTACGAAAGGATTTATACTTCTCGGGCATCTTTAAAGTTAGTCTTGTTCGTTGTGCTCTTATCTGAAATTATACTTAGCATTGCGTTAAATTAAAGTATAAATTTAGGCACCTGTACCTGGTCTCACCAGAAGTATAGGCTAACAGATCTTACCTACTCAAATTCACATGAAGCACATAACCCTTAGGTCAGGTATACTTTTTTCTTTGCTCGTTTTGGGTGCCTGCCAGTCGCAGAAGCCAGCAGCAGATACAACTATAAGTACAGGCGTAAATAATGACTGGTCGATAAACCCCTCTAATGCTTACAGCCTTTACCCGAACAGAGTAGTGCAAGGTGAGTTTGAAGCAAAAGCAATTTCACCGACTGAGCTAACATCAAACTATAAAAGCCCGGCCAACCTGACCATGACGCCAACCGTGGTATTTAAATTTGCTATTAATGGCCGCGATAATGAGATGGCACCGGGAACCGACCATATTTTTAACTGTATTCCGAGCGATGGCAAATGCGTTACTCCGGTTATTACATTCGGTAAACAAGTAAAGGCTGATGCAGATGTGCCAAAGGATGTATACCTGACGCCAAACACGAAAATGACCGTGCGCCTGGACATGCGACCAGTGCTGGAAGCCTTTAAAAAGCAGGGAGCTTATACTTCGCCAACCGGAGACAAGATCTATAAAGAAGATTTTAAAGGCGTATTTATTGCAGGCGGCACCGACCCTTTGAGCTGGGATTTTGACAACCTGGGCAGCAGAAAAGAGTTGCAGCTACAGGACCCTGACGGCGATGGTATTTATGAGATAACGCTGCTGATGAATGAGAACCGCGAGGAGAAAATGACGGCCCAGCAATGGAAAATGACCCGCGATGCCAGCGCCTTTCCGCAGTACCAGTCCGAATACATGATAGCCGATGCCTTGCATAACCTGGCCCTGGAAGAAATGATAAATGCCGTGGAGCCGGATAGTACGTTTAGGACAGGAAAGGAGTGGGCCGGTGTCTGGACACGCGATATCAGCTATAGTATTATACTTTCGATGGCACAAGTACAACCTAAGGTATCGATGTATAGTTTGATGCGCAAAGTAAAAGATGGCCGTATTGTGCAGGATACCGGAACTGGAGGCGCTTACCCGATCTCTACAGACCGCGTGATCTGGGCAGTGGCTGCCTGGGAAGTATACAAAGCTACCGGTGATGAAAAGTGGCTACGCGATACCTATGCGATCATCAAAAAATCGTTGCAGGAAGACCAGAAAAATGCCTTTAACCCTGAAACCGGTATGATGCGCGGCGAGTCTTCGTTCCTGGACTGGCGCGAGCAGACTTATCCGCGCTGGATGCAGCCTGCCGATATTTACGAATCTGAAAACCTGGGCACAAATGCGGCACATTACCAGGCTAACATAGTGGCTGCGCAGATGGCCGATATCCTGAAAGACATCCAGGCTGCTGCCGAATTCAGAAAGAGCGCTGAAAGTATAAAGCAGGGTATAAACAAGTACTTATGGGTTGACAAAACAGTGCATTACGGGCAGTACCTGTACGGGCGCAACTATAAGATCTTATCACCGAGAGCAGAAGCGCTAGGGGCGGCCTTGTCTGTTATTTATGGGGTTGCAGATGCAGACAGAAGCAGGCAAGTTGTGATGAATACACCATTAACTGACTTCGGGATAACAAGTATATTCCCGCAAATTCCGGGAATACCACCATACCATAACAATGCAGTCTGGCCTTTTGTACAATCTTACTGGGCGCTCGCAGCAGCAAAAGTTGGGAACGAAGAATCATTAACTGCAAGTATAGCTGCCATTTACCGCCCGGCTGCCCTGTTCCTGACCAATAAGGAAAACTTTGTAGCAACAAACGGGGATTATGCAGGCACACAGGTAAACTCCAGTAACATGTTGTGGAGCCTGGCCGGCAGCCTGAGCTTGGTGTACAAAGTATACTTCGGGATGGATTTGAAGGCAGATGGAATAGAGCTGAAACCGTTCGTACCCAAAGCCTTTGCTGGAAACAGAAAGCTAACTAACTACAAGTATAGAAACGCGATCCTGAATTTTGAAATGAGCGGCCATGGTAACCAGATTAAAAGTATAACCATGGATGGGAAGCCGATGGAAAAACCATTTATACCGGCTACACTTACAGGCACGCATACTATAAAAATAGAGCTGGCCAATAACGAGGTTGTAAGTGAGTTCGGATATCTGAAGGTAAGATACTCACCTGATATGCCGAAGGTAAAGTATGTAAACGGACAGCTAACTTGGCCTGCTGTGGAAGGTGCCGAAGAGTATCACGTTTACAAAAACGGAAAGTGGGTGGAGCAAACTAAAAAAACAACATATACTGTAGATACAGACAACTATGGCGAATACATGGTAATGGCTGTTGACTCAGATAGATCAACCTCGTTTGGCAGCGAGCCAGTTATGGTTGTGCCCGGCAAGTATAAACTGGTATATGAAGTGGAGAAAGCTGCACCGAAATCCAGCCAGCCTTACCGCGACTTTTCAGGAACCGGGTTTATAGAAATCAGCAAGCAGAAGAACAAGTATGTAAAGCTAACTATAACAGTGCCAGAAGATGGCGTGTATGCCATTGACTTCCGCTATGCAAACGGCAACGGCCCGATAAATACCAGCAACAAAGCTGCAATCCGTACATTGAATTACAATGGAAGATTTGCAGGCACTATAGTGCTGCCTCAACGCGGCGATGGGGAGTGGAGCAACTGGGGCTTCACTAACGCTGTAGATGTACAATTACCAAAAGGTAGCCATACAATATCCTTAACTTTTGAGCCGCACAACGAGAACATGCACGGTGAAGTGAACCAGGCCATGCTTGATTACATGCGTGTTATTAAAATCAGGTAAAGTATAAAATATTTAAAGTATAAAAGTCCTCCTGATTATTTAAATAAGCAGGAGGACTTTTCTTTTTACAACATGTGTAGAGTAATGCTTTAACTTAAATTAATTGTGAAGAATAGCAGTTAAAATGAAAGGTTATCGAACCCGGAGAGTAAATAGCTTTTTCGCCCTTTCCAGCCAGATACAGCAGTTTTTGGAGCAAAAAGAAAAAGGGAAAAGCGATCAAAATTATCACTTTCCCTTTCAGTAGTCCGTAGGGGAATATACCCTATAAATGTATAGAAAAGTATATATATCAAAAGTGCTTATACGTTATTTAAACGCGCTTTTCGTGCTATGCTTTACTACCCAATTATCGCTATATAAAAATATTTTGTTACTTTTTTGTTACTCTCATTTGCTTTTGCTACGTTTGATGGTCTGCAAAAAAGACTGAAAATAATCCAACGAAAACGATGGCAACAGCACCTACAGAACCTGCTCCTGAGAAGGTTCCCCAAACCCGCGTAGTAATCAAAGGCAAGATAGTAAAACTACGTGCCCGTCGTCTGCCTGCAGGGGGAGAATCTTTCTACTTAGACTACAACCACAACGGCAAGCGCAAGTATGATTTCCTAGGCATCCACCTGATGGACAATCCTAAGACCAGCAAGGAGCGCCAGCAAAACAAAGATAACCAACTCTTAGCTGAACAGATGCGTTCCGCAAGGGAGCTGGAGCTTTCTAAAAATTCGGTCATCGTCAAAGCATCTGTCCAGCGCAGGGCTGACTTCCTGAGCTTCCTTGATGAGTACACCGAAGCGTATCCTAAAAAAGATGCCCGTGTGATCAAGGCTATGGCCAGCCGCTTCAAGCAATTTATAGGAGAGCCACCAGCGTTTTTGTTTACTGAAGTTACCGTACGCTTGTGCTCCCGCTTTCGAATGTACCTGGACCAGCAATGCTCAGGCTCTACACCCTACAACTACTTTAAGAAATTCAGGAAAGTACTTCGCCAGGCTGTTAAAGATGGGCTTATCAGCAAGAACCCCGCAGAAGATGTAGAGAACCGTTATGTGGAAGGTATCGAAAAAGAAGTGCTCACCATGGATGAGATACAAGAGTTGGCCCGCACGGAGTGTTACCTACCAGAAGTAAAACGCGCCTTTCTTTTTAGCTGCGTAACAGGTTTGCGCTTTTGTGATGTAAAGGAGTTGGACTGGCGCTCCATTGTAGGTAGCGTGATGCGCCTAAAGCAGCAGAAGACCGGCAAGGATGTCGTGGTAAACTTAAACTCTACTGCCCTAAAGCTTTTAGGTGAACGTCCAAAACCAAAGTCTAAATTACCGGGAGAAAAAGTAAGCAAGGAAGAACTGAAAGAAGCGAACCGCGTCTTTACCCTTCCTTCCAGTAATACCTGTGGCAAGCACCTGCAGAACTGGGCTAACAAGGCTGAGATCGGAAAGAAAGTTACCTGGCATTGTGCCCGTCACTCATTCGGAACCAACCTGCTGATCTCCGGAGCGGATGTGCGCTCTGTATCCGGGTTGCTGGGTCACTCCAGCTTAATTGAAACACAGAAGTATGTACGACTGGTAGAGTCCCTGAAAGAAAAAGCCGTGGATAATTTACCTGAGATAGTTTTCTAACATTATATACTTAAATAGCAGCTCTTTTCTTACTTATTAATTGGCCTTTTACATCATATTTATGCCTAAAAAAATAACAGACAGCACTTTAGAAGAAGAGGTGCTGCTACCCGATGCACTGACCATTAGTGACCGTGTGCAGGCTATTTGCCTGTGGGCGTACCGTGACGGTATGCAGAAAGCAGATGAGCTCTACGACGCGGCTGAAGCTCGCATCTTAAAACAAGGAATAGACCCGGTGAATTACCAGGTTGCCGTGGGACGAGAGCTACAGGAGGTGTTTACTGCTTACAATAACAAGTCTACAACCAACCGTTTCCTGGTTCCGCAGGTAGGGCTTACCCTGGAAAAGATAGCAGCCGCTTTTGAAGCTTATTACCTGCCAGGACTGGAAGATACAGAAAAGGATAAGGTACTTCGCGAGGAAGTGCTGATTAAACGTATCATGGCGGATGTGACGGAAGCTGTATGTATTCGTATCCTGTTAAACGACTTTGTACATGCTCATGAACTAGGATTCAGAGCCTGGAAAACATTAGCTGTAGGTAACAAGATTGGGTTTCGGGAAGCATACACATTTCCCTGGCGAAGCGAAGGAGATACGTTCAGAGAAGTTTACCAGCTATATGAGTTACTTTTAAAGGACAAGTTGATTTCAGCGGACACCGGATTTGTAGACTTTTACGGTGTGTTTACTCCAAATTCCCGGTTTAAACCTGTTAAGTGGACCGGAGAAGGAATCGGCAGGCTTATCTTTTTACTTGAATTGCTGCTCATGGAAAACTTTATACATGTGGATACTGCCGTACTAAAGGCATTAAAGTTCCATGAACCATTGTCCTATGATCCTTCTGCTAAAATCTACCCGTGGCTGTTTAAGCGGGTTGAACGTTGCTTCACCGACAGTACAGGCAGTAAGCTTACAAAGTTAAAACTTACAAAAGCGCGGAGCATTGTCGTCGAAAAGAGTTGGGAAGGGACAGAGTGGCGTATAGAATTGGAACATTTAGTAAAGCAGTTAAAAAAAAGCCCGGGCCGTTAGCCCGGGCTTTTTTGTTTTAAACAAGCCCCACCTGGAAAGCGAGTTATCCACAATCAGTAGCAAAAAGTGCCTTCCTGTATGCTGGAGGAGGGTCCTGTGTGAGTCCTATGACATCCATGTCCTCGCCCTTCTGCATCTTGCAGCCATTATTCACACTTAAAACTTTTCAAACACAATGAAAACAATCTTTGATTTGCTGGAAAGAATTCTGGCAGCACTCATCCTAATGGGAGTGCAACACAAAAAGGTGCTGAGCCTAAAGGAAGCAGCCTGTTACCTGGACATCTCCAAACAGAAGCTGTACCAGATGACAAGCGAGCGTGCCATTGCTTATTCAAAACCATGCGAGCGGATTTTCTTCAGTCGCGATGTGCTGGAAGCTTGGGCCCTGAGCAATCCCGTTCTTTCAAAAGAAGAAATTGCGCTTGAAGCTATTTCAAGAAGCAAGAAAGGAAAGGGAAAATGGTAAAGCGACCTAATAACAAATCGGTGCTGCCTGCTATTATCCGGTTTCACCTTCTCTTGCTGGCAGCAGAAAAACTACTCTATGGAGAGCTGGTCGCCCTTTGCGGGAGAATCGATCATTGCTGGCCTAGTAACCGGTACTTAGCTGCTTTGTATGGTGTTAGTACCAAATCAATTTACCGGTGGCTAAAAAAACTTGAAAAGCTGGGCCTGATCCGGATCGTTCTCAACAAGGAGCAATTTAACAGGCGAGACATCTATTTGATGCCTTTACCCGAGACATCTGAAGACCAACATACAGACAGCCATGTCCCGGGGGCAGGACATCTGCGTCCTGCTAAAAAAGAGTCACTCTTTATATATAATAAGAATGACAGTAATAATGACAAAAGGAATGGCGAGAGGGAATGGAAAGCAAAAACGCTCACGCCCACCACTACACTTGAATCATTTACTTTTTTAAGGGGACATTTTCCAACCCTGGAGCAGGTGCATCACAGCATGATGAGCCAGTCAGGAGAAGACACCCCTAAACAAGAGCTTGCAGACGAAGCAAAGCGTTTTTTTAACCATTATACTTCCAATGGCTGGATGGTCGGTAAAGCGCCCATGCGAGACCTGCAAGCCTCCGTGGCCAAGTGGCTGGATAATGCACCTTATTTCAATAAACAACGAAACCCAAACTATGAACAACATAGCCGATATAATCCGAAACAATCCCCATACGCGCATCTTCATACCAAACGATACGACAGTGACACGTTCTAATCCATTTCAAGGGAAGACAGCTGAACAAGGTTTGGCTGAACTGGCGAGAACACATCAATATTTAGCAGAAACCAGATACCCAGCCTGGCACCCAGAGTTGAATATTACCGAAAAGAACCGGAAGGCAGTACTTAAGTTTTGTGCTGCCATCACGCAAGACCTGGATGCACTTCGTGCATTTGGGATGCGACCGGGTAGAGGAGTACTGCTAAGCGGACCTACCAGTGTAGGGAAGACGCATTTACTGGAACTGGTAAAGTATTACCTGAGCTTCACTGATAAAGATCAACCATTGGTTATTACCAAGGCCCAGGAGGTTCAGTATGCTTATGCTAAAAAAGACAAAGACCAGGGTGGTAACCAAGCCTTCAAACGCATCGCTTACAAGAAACATCACAATGGGCTCATTGTCAACCAGAGTTTTGATGACATCCTATCAGAAAGACCTACTTCACAGTGGGGAGAGCCGCCTGTTTTTGCTTTTGCTGAACTGATCCCCATGCGGGAAGAGCTATTCACAACACAAGGAGTATTGTCCCACTTTACAACAAACTACCGCAGCCAAGAGATAAGTGAGCGCTACGGAGAACGGGTACTGGAACGCCTGAAATGGATGTGCGAAATCATCTTGTTCCCTGAAGATGCCACGAACTGGCGTGCTTACAATCCTTATAACCTAACCCTTAATTAAGTATGAAAACGAAAGCAGATCCTACGACCCCTGTAGCTACCCGCATCAATACCTGCATTGAAGAGCAGTTACGTAAAGGGGCAGCTAGTTTGAATATGAGTATGTCTCAATACATCGGCTACCTGCTCACTATTACTCTTTATGGTTCCGATGTACACGAGCTACAGGAAAAATTAATAGAGTTGACCCAGCAACTGGAAGTGATGCAAGCCCAACTTGAACAGGAGAAAGCAGCAATCTGGAAACAGGAACCCTATGCATCTTTTCTTCAAAAGGTGCTCCACAACGACAGTATACTAGCGACATTATATACAACTTACATTACAAGACCAGTACCAGTTAGAATGTTGATAGATCAAAGTTTCTACCCGGGTGTATTTTTGAATGGTGTCAAAGAAGAAGATAAAGTATTTCACTTCACTGGGACATATGGGTGGAGTTATGCTGATGCCAAGAAATCTCATGTCACCATTACTAATAGGAAATAATCATGGAAGATTTTGATATAGTACTCACGCCCGCAGACCTGGAATTTGGGCCTATGGCAGAAACAGGAGAGAAGAGTTTTTCCGGTGTGATCTGTATAGCAGTTTTAGTCATCGGTATTGTCCTAGGCGCAGTACTTTACCAGGCTCTGAAAGAAGAATTGCCTAAACGTGAAAAGCTTTAACCTTATCACCTTCAATACAGCCTAAACAAAAACAGGATGCCACACCAGCATCCTGTTTTTGTTTTATCTAAGCTTAATTAAAATGCTAGTTTGAAAGGTAGGGTGATAGCGTAACAAAATGTAACATTATATACATACACGCAACATAAATACTTAACTTTTTCTATATTTAGGAACACGCACCGCAAGGATTGTAGCTGTAACCATTTGTAACAGTGCTTTCCGGAAATTAAACTGTGCATTTTTAACTCATTTAAAAACTAGAAAACAAACTGAATTTTTGTTTCTATGAAGCTACTGGATAAATGGTGGGTATCGCTCTTTATTTACCTATGGGCCATCCTGTTTGTGATAGGTTTTGAGATAAGCAGGATCTATAACCAGTATGTGCTATACATAGCATTAGCAGCAGGCGTATTGGTCTTTGTCTCTATTGTGTATCAACTTTCCAAAAAGCGATGGCTTAAGGCAGTAGCCGGAATTATGCTTTCCTTTGGTATTACAGTAACAGGTATTGTCGTGATCTTTTTAGCCGGAGCCTTTAACAGTGTAACAAAAGGTAACACCAACGCTTTAGATACAACTTATTATAAAGCGGAATTTGAAGACCATACTCGGTTACCTTTTCCTACCTCTGCCAAGATCCTTGTTAAAGATGAAACAGCACAAGGATTCGGTTTTGAAAATGAATTTGATGCGCACTGCCTGATCCGGTTGTCGAAAGCTGAATATCAGCAGTTGCTGTCTTCTATTAATGCTGATCCGGAATTTTCGAGAGATAATACTGCACCAGATTTTAGCGGAACAGTACTGGCCGGAAAGGTAAAAGCAGCGGACTTTTCCGCTTCGTATTCCCATGATGATCCGGGCTATAGCTGGTACGCGGTTAGCTTTCATGAAGACGGAGAAAGGGTAGCTTTAAAGGTTTCTACTTACTAAGTGCGGAATGAAAATAATAGTGTTACAAATTGTAACAAAACGTAACAAGCAATATCAAGTAATCAAAAGAGATGTGCGGCAGGTATTCCATTGCTATTACGGTAAAAGATAAAAACAACAAAGCTTCGCGCGTAGCCCGGCTGCTAGAGAAGTATAAGTTAGAAGCGCATTACAATGCCGCGCCTTCGCAGTTGTTACCTGTTGTAACAGCAGATGAACCGGACAAGATACAGCTCTTTTCCTGGGGCTTAGTACCGCATTGGTCTAAGGATCAACACCACGGAAATAAACCAATCAATGCCCGTGCGGAAACACTGCTGGAGAAGCCAAGTTTCCGGGAACTGGTCAGCCGCAGGCACTGCCTGGTTCCGGCAGATGGCTTTTATGAATGGCGGAAAACAGCATCCGGAAAAGTGCCTTACCGCTTTCTGTTAAAAAGTGAAGAACTCTTTTCTTTTGCAGGACTCTGGGATGAGTGGGCGGATACGGAAACAGGTGAAATGCAGCGGACTTTTACCATTATTACGATGGAAGCAAATGAGCTGGTAAAGCCAACACACGACCGAATGCCGGTCATTCTTTCACCGGAAAAAGAAGAGGCTTGGCTCGATGTAACAAAAGGTAACAACTTGTTACAGCAATTCCTACGGCCTTTTCCGGCAGAGGAAATGAAGAGTTATGCTGTGTCTGCATTGGTGAATTCTGTTTCTAACAATTCCGCTAATTTGTTACAGCAGGTACCGGAGCAAGGAAGTTTGTTTTAGGCTTGTAACAATTTGTTACTCACATTTTATGGACATGCTATATATAACTTACAACTTTAGTTTAAAAAAAACTAAAGTTTACTTCAGCTGCGCGATAGCTAGTGTATCATATAAGGCAGCCAGTTTTATACAGAAAATAAGAATTCCTTGTATGCTCACCTAAATTTTTAAAAGCAATAATGAAGAAGAAAATTCTTTTATTAGTCATCCTTGTTGCCGTGCTAGCAGGACTACTGGCTTTCCCATTTCGTCACAAGATAAAAAGGAAAATAAGGTATGTAACAGACAGGAGCATGAACCTTATTTTTGGCCGATCAAACAGCTGTGATAATTGCGCAACGCTGTTTGATGATAAGGTAACAATCCATGAGCAAGCTTATTTAAATGAAGGCATACTACCACAAGATAGCGATGACGGGTTAAAGCTACTTTTAGCTAATGAAACATTAGTAGAACTCCGATCAAGTCAATATTACATTGTCCGGAATTTTAAGTATTCCAAGCCCTATTTGTTGCCAACGGCACAGGCGTTTATTGATACTCTAGCGAATACTTATACTTTCGAATGCAAGGCAAGGAAATTAACATACTTACCTTTTACCATATCAAGTGGTACCCGCTCGGTTGCTTCAGTTGAAAAGTTGATGAAAAGCAATAGCAATTCAATCAAGAACAGCAGTCACTTAAAAGGGAAAACCTTTGATGTGAGTTATACAGCTTTTGGTGACAACAAGCAGCAACTAAAAGCTTTTATTTCTGCTCTTGATCAGTTGCGCAGAGAAGAAAAGTGTTACGTGAAGTATGAGCGGAATGGCACGCTGCATATCACGGTCATCTAAAGATTTTTTGGGATGGGTGGTAATCTAAGCACATCTTGGTACCTCACAACAAAAATTGTTATTTAAAAATGAAGAAGGTTTATAAATGGATACTGCTGTGCTTACTATTATTTGTGTGCGCCGCTATAGTTATTGCTTACTTGTTATTTACTAAAACTGCAGAAGTGGTAATAGATAAGACGAAGTATCCTGTGACAGGAATAGATGTCTCTAACCATACTGGTAAAATTGATTTTAACCAGATTAAAGAGCAAGGAGTGGATTTTGTTTATGTTAAGGCTACTGAAGGTTCTAATTTCACAGACCAAAGTTTTGAGCGTAACTATAGTAATGCCAAGCTTGCAGGGATTCCTGTAGGTGCTTATCACTTCTTCAGGTTTAACAAGAGTGGCAAAGATCAGGCAAAGCATTTCCTAAAGCACATCAAAGGTAAACAGCTTGAGCTCCCCTTGGTACTGGACGTAGAAGATTGGGGAAATCCTAGTGGGATGAAAAGAGAGACAGTAACGGCAGAACTTCAGCATTTCATTGAAGATGTAGAAAAAGAAGTGAAAGAAGATGTAATGATCTATACCAATGAAAGTGGGTATAGATCATATATAAGTGGAAACTTTGATAATAAGAGTATTTGGATCTGTTCTTTTAGTAATAGTCCGAAGATTAATACAAAATGGACACTCTGGCAACACTCTCATATTGGTGAGTTAAATGGTGCAGAGGGCCGGATTGATTTAAATACTTTTAACGGAAGCAGGGTGGAGTGGAACACCTATTTGCTATCTAGATAGGATCAGAGGAGACTTTATGAAGAATTAAGGCTGTAAAATTAACTATATGAGAGGATTAGTAGTATTAAACTTAACACAATCAAAGTAGAAGAGAAAGCAGTAAGACTATAAGTTAGTTGCACTACAAAAGGTTGGTCCTGTTGCAGTAAGGATACACACTAATACATCAACAGGGCTAGGAAATGAAAATATGAAAATGTCACAATTTAAGTTACACATACAATAACTGAAATTGCTCCCTTTTCAGAATAGGTATAGTATACTTAAATGCTTCAATTTCATTTGTTTTACTTAATTGTATCGGATTGCAAATGAGCTTGGTCTGTTATTAAGATCCTCAACATTATCTTTTGATTTTCTTAAGTAACATATAAAGACATAGGATTTTCTAGTAAGCAATATTACAAATTCACCATAGCCAAAAAAGTTATTCTTTGGCATAAATTCTTGATGCATTGTTTCTGATGCTCCAAGTAAATCATATAATGTGCCTCCAAACAGAAAGGGGCCAACATTACCTTTTGCTATAATAGCCTCTGAAGATTTAAAATGCTTAAATTCAGAAAGATCATTATAGTCACTACCATAAACTGGATGATTATACTTTTCACTACTTAGAATCTCATATCTTACAGAATCATTCATTTCAAAAGCTTTGGAAAGTATCAAACTACTATCAGCTTCATTCATGAAAATAAGGGCTTCTCTATCATCTTCATCTACAATAGACTTGTAACCATTTGGAATATATACATTAAGATTGTTCCTGTCAATCATTTCCAATTGCTCCTTAGTTAAAGAGTCAACCATTGAGGATTGGTTAAAAGGAAATTGATCTGCAACACTCAAGAAGTAAGTTGTTTTATTTATTGCCTTGTTTTCAGAGCAAGAAAAATGGATGAGGATTACGAATAGGTAGATGCAATACTTCTTCATTGTTTTCTAAGATTTTTAATGCCATACCATTATAATTATGGAATGATCTGATAAGTAATTTGGAGACTAAAAAATTACATAGGGCCTAATGAATAATCCGTAACTGTTCTATTCTGAACGTCATAAATCATTACATCACCTGCATAACAACAGTCAAAGGAAATTTCAAGGAAATCTAGAGTGTCTTGTTTGAAAGGTTCTACTGATTTTACTTCCATTTCGCAAAAGTTTCCGGTACTTGTTATTTTGTTTTCCTTTACATAGAGACATGCCTTATAAATGTATTCGTAGTTCTTCTTATTTGAATCAATTGAACTACAATCGCAATTTTCTTTTTGTAATGCATCGTACTTATTTCTTATAATAATTAAAAGTACGACAGCAGTTATGATTAGAAAAGCTGAAATCAAAATTACAAATGCCGTTTTAAACCAGGCCTTTTTTATCCTTTTTCGCTCTAAAAGTACTAGAAGTATAATAAAAGCTAGAAGTATAATGAAGTGTGAATTGAGAGTTAAGTTAACTGGAGAGCCTTCAATACATATGATTAATAGTAGATAGACTACAACATACATCTTCCAATTTAAAAATCTCTTTTTTAAAACTTTGATGTTTAATTCTTCTTTAGGTTCCACAAGTTTGTTGTTAAACTTTATTCCTTCGTGTTAATAATGTAATAGTGAGTTTGCATCTCAAAATTTAATTGAACTTTGTAAGACTCTTTTGATTAAAGAAAATGTAGTATTCGGATTTATACTTTTTTATAGTAGCAGGCTTAGTCTACATATTCACAAGAATAGGGTGTTACAATATTCTTCATTTCTGTTATCATCCAAGTAGTTGTACCATCAGTAAAGTTTATTTTCTCAAGCTTAATATCTTGTTGATAGCATTTCATCCCACTGTATGGGTGGATTGTTGAATAATTGACTCTGAAAACTCCTTGAGACTCAGTTTGTTGTATGGAATTAGCCTTTTCTATATAAGCATCGTTAATTCCCCCAAAATTATAGTAATCACAAAAGTCATCTTTGCCTTTGTCCTCCCATTCTTGAATAAAAGTTTTGAGCCAGACTGCGTCACAATCATTGTTACTTAAAGCCCAAAAGAATTGTAGCATAGCTTGAGTAGCAGAATGTCCATTATCATCAAGATATGAACTTGAACTTGGAGACTGATAAATTTCACCAAGTGTTTTGGTGTAATCTAAGAATGAAATCGCATTTGTATCTGTAGTATCAACTTCTACAGCAGTAGTATCTACAACTGTTTCTTCAACAGTTGTTTCTTCCGTTTCATAAGCAATTTCTTCATTAGTATCCGATTTAAAATCAGCTACTGCTATTGTTCCAAATATTATGACAGCTAATAAAGACCAAATTATGGTTGATGTATAATCTTTCTTTCTTACTGTTGGGGTTATATTTGTTTTTGGGGACGATGATATGTGAACATAAGTAGGGGAATTAATATGAGAAGCTGGCTGAGTTTCTGATTTATACTTATTTCTAACAGGTGATATAGGTTGTTCTTTAGAGAAGTTAATATCAATTCTTCTTAAGCTATCAGTTATCGTGCGTTGTTTAACTTGAGAGCCATAGGAAATAATAAGTGTCTTACCCAGATATTGTTCTTTGTCAATTTTTAAGGGGGTTTCACCGATCTTTTGCAAAGTAGATTTTAGAACAGTAGCTCCCGCAGGACTGGATAAGATTTCAATAAACCGAGAGGATAGCCTATCACCTTGTGAAGCTTCAGGATTGGCCTCTGCTAATGTTTCTGTCTTATTTACATTTTTCGGTGCAATAGACTGCTCAATACTATAGAGTATTGGCTTATCAACTGAAGAAACAGGAGACTTACAGAAGTACTCTAAGCTGTTTAAATAAAAGGACAACGCTGGTTTATTGAGGTTATAGAGCCGCTGGACCAGCTTAGAGTTCCTGAAATTCTTGAAATCTTCACCAGTGAAAAGTAGGTTGTCGAGCGTATTATAACCTCCTTGCATCACTTCCAACCAAAGACTTTTGTCGTACTTCAGTGCTTCAAGTGCGCAGAGAATTACCCAAAATGAAAAGCGATCTATTTTCTCATTATAATAAGCCTGAGTTCTTTTAGGATGCTGAAACTCGGAACGACCGTGCTCTAAATTCGTCTTGTTAGCAAATTCAGGTATATACAAGCCATCATAATCAATCAGCTTAATTACAGGATTACCTGAAGAATCTTTGGTTACAAGAACGTTACCACACTGTATGTCTCCATGGCCAATGGAGTGCTTCTCTAAGCTATCACTAACCTTAACAATTTGTTCCTGGAGCTTCGTTAAAATAGTATCGTTGTGCAGGTTATCTGAAATATACTTATTCAGAAGCTGTCCATTTACCCACTCCATTTTAACGACCGGGTAATAACGTCCATGTACATCTATTTCATCTTCCAGAATCTCAATCTCGGTGCACCAGCTTTCATTAATGCCTTCCAGGTAGTTGCTAATGCTCCTATACCTATCTAGCGTTTCATTGTCAGCACTTATAAAACAACGAATGGCATACTCTTTAGACTGGGCTTTCGCTTTAAACACGACAGCATATGCACCTGAGCCATAGGAGTAAATTTTAACAGGAAGTGTGCGTGATGGTACAAAACTTAAACCATGCAAAGATCTGAAAGCATCTGTCCCATGAGTTTTGATAACCTGGTTATACTCAGCTATAGTTGGGAACATTATTCTTTAATTTCAGTAGGATCAGTCTGCTTTACTGAATCGGTTTTCTTAACTGTATTAACCTTTTGAGTTGATACTTTCTCTTCGCTTAGTTTGGCTTCCTGAGACTTTTGTTCTATAGTAGGTTTATCTGTTTTTTTATCTTCTGTTGGAGCTAGAGTTTCTTTTGACTTCGCTGTTGAAGTATTACGAACTACAGGTTTTTCTATCTTAGGCTCAGGTGTAACAATTGCTTCTTTTTTAATGCTATTAGAATCAAGAATTACGGATGTCTCATTTGATAAAGGTTGACTATTAGCAACCAATTTTAGTCTGTCAATTTCAGCTTGTAAATTGTTAATTGTTGCATCCCGCTCTGCAATAATGGCTGATTGGTTACTAGAGTCTTGTTTGGAAGCTCCGGGTTTTACAATAATGAAATAAGCGAATAGTAAAGTATTTAGTAGTACCAGTCCCACAAGTAATAATAGTATTGTTTGTTGAGACTTAGAACTTTGTTTTACCTGGTGTAATTCATTACCAATTTGGTTAACAGAGTTTGTTATGTGTTGCATTTCGATTTCTGATAAATCGCTTGATTGGCTCAAGCTTGATGGGTTTGAAACAAATGATGGTATAAATTCTGATTTTTTCTCTCTCGGAAAACTGAAGTCAATAGGGGGTGTTATTTCCGAAACTTTGTTGGAAGAAAAGTTATAGATAACTAAAGCTGTAATATCATCTTCTTCCAATTCTTTGCCATCCCACCGAGCTAAACAGAAGTCTTTAAAGCTATCAAAGTCTTCTATCTGAATTAAGTCATGTATATAATTTGGGTGCTTCAGGAATAACCTGCTCAAAGCATCAGTAGCTAGCACAATTATAGACTCGTCTTGTAATGGTAGCTCTTTTTGCCAAAATATATTAGTCTCTGTTTCGTTGCTCAATAAACTCTCCGTGTTCAGGAAAAACTGATTTCTATCTAGAGCCTCCGCTGAGTCAAATGGGAAAGCATTTGTTCCATCAGGGTTGATGATAAACAAATTTGAATCACCAACACTTGTAACATGGATTGCCTTATTACCTATAAGTTGTAAACCTAAAAATGTAGCAGTAGCGCCTTTTTTGAGTTTTTCTCGCTCAAGGGATGCCTTAGCAGGATTTGCGCTGAATTTGTAGTCCTGACACTTAAACTCACTTGCTTCTTGAGTAAAAGAAGCAAGCAATTTTGCACTGTCAAATTCGGGATTAGATATGAACTTCTGAGTAAGCAGCGAAGCCCAGACTTCGGAATTAAAACTTTGAGTTGTCCCGTCAGCAATGGCATAGACATGATCATTTGGTGAGATACCAAATTTGTCCTGAATAAACTTATACTCATAAGATGCCCGCTTATGAAGTTGGAAAACTTTGATAGCCATTATTGCGGGGTACCAATATTTAAGAAGTTGATCAGGTCCGTTGCATTTCCGTTGAAAACATAGCCTTTCGCCCTATCATGTATATTATAGCCCTTTTGCTGCGCGATCCGAATCATGTTCTCATTTAATGGTGTAGAAATATCAAACAACAGCTGCGCAAATTTATCCTGTACCTCTGGTGTGTCATTAGGGAAAAGCACTCTATCACCAGTAGCGGAAGAAATATGAATATTTAAAATGCTCACCGGGCCATAGTTCGTACTAAGCATTTGTAATTGCTCAGCCTCTTTCTTAAGCAGATTAAAATCACGACCTGCATCTGTTGCTTCACCATCTGTTATATTAATGACAATAGGAGGGTGGCAGTCCCTATGATTTCCCCAATTTATCCAGTCCTGGCATAGTCTTCTAGCATTTTCAAAGGCTTTCGTCATCGGTGTAGCACTTTGTGCGTAAGGTTTAATCCAGATAGGTTTATCGTTTTCCTGACCAAGCGGGTATTCAAATATGTCGTTAATTGATACGACCCATTTATTGGTTAATTGACCTTCCCAACCTGATTGTACTTTATCACCATCTTTACCATAGCCGAGTATAGCTAGCTCAAAACGATTCTTAAGTTCTCCACCACTACCAATACATCTGAGACCTACTTCATAAATGACATCATTGATGGCATTTGCTAACTCCACTGATTTACTATGAGAAGCATTACCAAATCTACCATCCATAGATCCACTCTGATCTATAAGATAAACTATAAGGCATGGATTTGTACTGCTTATAGTTAAGTTTCTAATATCAAACATTGTGTTGTAAAATTTTATCTATAAAGTTCTCCGCTTTGATATTCACTTGTTGTGGTGCTTTGCGTAGTGTATTCCTGCGTTGGGGTAGCATGGTTGTTATGCCCACCACTGTAGCCACCCTGGTAGCCCTTTGTTGTATTTGGTGTTATGATTTGAGACTGATAGTTACTCCCAGGTGTAGCACTTGAAGTGCCCTTTGGATTAGCTCCGTACTTATTCCAACCATTTTCTCCTTCAGAAAAGATGAGCCAAAGTACATAGAAGGGTATAATTTGCCACCAGCCATTATTTCCTAAATCATGGCAACGTTTTGCGCCTTGTGCCCATAAAAACCAAAGCATTGGTATATAAGCTAAACCAAGCAATGCTGTGTCGTCTGAGTAGTTGTCCGCTTCAAGAATTGTTGAAATAAAAGCTTGGGCAATAACATATAGAATAAAGCTTATGCCGAATTCAGTTCTTCTAATTCGGCCTTCAAATGAGAAAGGATTTTTAAACATGTTTGTTTGGATAAAAGTTGAACGTATGTATTGTTTAAAGCATATTTCAATAGTATTCTATGGTTCTTTTAACTAAAGTTTCTTGGTCATCAACTACAATTAACAATTCGGTCCAATTACCATTAATATCATAGTTATCATAGACAAGTCTAATTGGGCATTTAATACCTTCAGAAGTTTTACTTATTCTATGATCTCTACTCCAATATTTGGTATCGATAACATTACCTCGAGAGTTATAAATGAACTCTAAACTATCTATAAATAGCCCTTGGTAATGCTCTACTTTATGTGTCAAAAGTGAATCATTGTAATAATATTTAAAGTGAGGATATTGTATGTTATGCTCCAAATATTCTACAGTATTTCCCATCTTATCTTTTACTTCAAATGGCCCCCATAACTTACCTTCACGAGTAAGTACATCTGTATTCATTCTTTTATTTATTGTATCAACTGTATAGTAGACATTATTTGTTAATGTCCAATAACTATTTGGATAGGTATGGTAATTTGCCGTATGTATAATTTCACCTTCAGAATCTATATTATTAACTTTTACAAGCTGGTTTTGGCCGTTATAGTAATATAAAGATTCTCCACCTATATGGAGCCCATCCAGATCATTAGAATATCTGGTTTTAACTTTATTACCAGTTGAGTCAAAAAATGCTATAACATATTTTGAAATCTTATTCTCTGAGTCAACATTGCCACTGCATTGGGATATGAATTGTGTAGGATTAAGATATTCAGTTTCTGTTGTTACAGACTTTACCTTTCCTCTCAAGTCATAGCTCCGAAGAACATTTCCATTATAAGGTTCAAGTTCTATGGATTCCTCACATGATAATAAAATTATTGAGGCACCTAAGAATGATAGTACTAGAGATAATTTATATATTATTTTCAAAGGGTTATAGTTTAGATATAAATTATAAACTCTTGCTAGTCAGATTCAGACGTTGAATATTGACTGCAAAATTCAAGTTTGCTTCTCCTACACCTGATGTTGTGATGCCTATAACTTCACCACGCATGTTGAAGAGTGGACCACCACTACTGCCATTTGTTATTTCAGCAGTAGTTTGAATCAGCTTGTTGTCATCCCGATAACTGGAAACGATACCTGTTGAAAGTGTATGTTCAAGGCCTTTAGGATTCCCAATCGCAAAGACATCTTCACCAATTGCTGATAAGGACCTCGCAATAGGTACAAAGGGAACTTTATCACCTTGTGTGTTTACTTTGAAAAGTACGTAGTCAAGGTCGTTTGCATCGCTTGATCTTAATATTTTTGATACTTCGTAAGTAGTACCATCATACATTTTGATGTAATGGGTATGAAATCCACTAAAAACGTGCTGGTTGCTGATGCCAATACCATCTGCTGATATGAAGAATCCGCTACCTTGCGCACCACTTTGGCCATCATTCGTAGATAAAACCAGGAATACTCCTTTTTTGCTCTTTTCGTAAAGTGAGCTCAAGCCAGAAGTGTTATTAACCTCGGTTACCGGTGTATTTCTAGCACCTCTTTCCGGTTTAATTCTATCAGGCCTTGCAGCTGGAATTAACCCTTCAGATTGTGCAGTCAACTGTCGTCGTTTCGATTCTTTTCCAGACCTTGAACAACCTGAACAACCGCTGAGCGAAATTAGTAAGCAAGCTAAAAGTATGGTTTGTAATTTCATGTTATTAACTACAAGCTATCTCTTTTGTAAAAACTTACCCACTTTAGATGTTACTTGAATAGAGAATCTTCTATTATAGCCCTCATCTCTGGTATTTCTTGATTGGCCAAAGTACCCGCTACCTGCTATGATTACTTCACACTGACCTTTGAGTTTATTAAAGTCAATACCGTTATCCTTCCAAAAATTAAATAAAGCAAGAGCCCTTTCATAACTTAATTCGTAACCTCGATTAGGATCGGTAACCCAATTGTTTTTATATCTTTCTGTATTACCTTCAATAATAAGTAAGTATTCTATTTCTTTATTTGCTTGAACAAGAGTATTAACTTTATTATAAAGTTCTTCACCAGCTTGCATTAACTGATCAAGTTCATGCAAACTCAAATTTGATATATCTGACTCATTGGGTTTGAAAACTACATCTAATTTAAGTTTATAGCGTTTATTCTGATGATCAAAAGTGTAATAGTCTGGATCTAAAGTAGAAAGAGCTTTTTCTACATTTTGTATTTCATCAAACTTCTTCCTTTCAATAGTGAGTTGATTGTTAGCTTGATTTAAACTATCAATTTTTGCCCTTAAATCTTTAATTATAGTCGTTGAATCTTCGCAAGATTTAATGATTACTTGGTCTTGTTGTCTACCAAGTAAGGTTATAGAAAACAGAATCAGTATAATAAAAAATAGGCTCGTCATTAAGTCAGAAAAACCTACCCAGAAATAAGATGTTTTCTTCATAGCTAAAACTGAATCATGCCTTTGATGATAGCATATATGAGGAAACCTGCCAAACCTAAAAATCCTGTAGTATTTAGTGCTAGTAATGCAGTTACAGCCTTATAATTTTTCTGTTTGGTTTGTGCGCCGTTGCTTGTGAGGTGTTTGTTTAAAACCCGGAACTCATTAAGGAAGTCGTCGTTGATATTTGTTTCTTGCGTAGCCTTTTTTGAATTTTCTTTTAGTGCTGTAGCAAGGTCTTTCAAAGCTTGCAGCATTAGCTCTTGCTTTTCAGAACTTTCCTTACCTTGCTCTGCTAATAGTTGAAGGCCATCATCTATACCTTCTAATTTATCAAGTTGTTCAAATTTAGGTCGGGCTTCTGTAAATGCCTGGTCAAGCTGCATTACCTGTTCCTTTGTCATTGTCTCAACAGATTCAATGGCATATTCAAAGGCATCTTTGAGTTGCGGCTCCATTTCAATAGTAATCTCCTGTACTTCACGAATCTTTTGCTCAACAGCTTCTTTCATCACATTGATGCTCTCAGTTACATTGCGTTGAGCAGAATCAACAACCACATTTAAGGCATTGCCATGGTTTGTAAACTCAATCAGATGACTTGCCAAAAACTGATTAAGGTCTTTGTTCTGTGAGAAAGTAGCATCTATACCAGCTGCAATTCTTTCAACTTCTACAGTACGGCTAACTAGCGCTTTTAAGTTATTAGTTAGCTCTACAGTTTGTACCATAGAGTGGTTCAGCGTCTGATAATAATTGGCAAATTCATGGAATGATTCCATCATTTTACTTAGTTCCTTAAACACTGTTACGTTGGCTTTAGCCATCTTAGCGGTGTCAAGTTGTTCTACCATAGCCATCGTTCTTTCCTGCACTTTAATGGCTTCAAAAGATTTGTCCATTACAGCAGAAAGTTCTTTTATAGCAGGGTTGAGTGTATTGGCAAATCCTTTTAAGCGGTCGTTAAGTGCAGAGATACCAGAGGTTTCTGTTCGGATCAGTTCAGGTAACAGATTTACCTGTAAGAAAGAAAGGAATTTATTTTTGTTTTTCTCTGCCTCAGATTTCGCAGGACGATAGAAGAAAATGGATAGAGCTGTTGTCAGGCCGAGACCTATAGCGCTGGCAATCATGGCTATTTTCACACTTCCAAGAATGCTAGTTAGCATGTTGTCAATACTGGCAGCACCAGCTGAAGCGTCCATTTGGTATAACCCCAGTATTATACCCAACATGGTAGCAGCAAGACCCAGATAAAGAGGAGCAGGCATAGAGTTATTTATTTCCTCATCCAGCGAATCAATATTGCGATCTACAATATCTTTCAGGAGATGGTAGTCTGCTACTGAGCCTTTATTATTTACTAGATAGTTATTAATATCATCAAATATCTGTTGTTCAGCTTCCGTGATCGCAGGGTAATCCACTAATGCTACCTCAACAATTTTTTCATCCAATGATGTATAGGTATTTGTCTTAAGATGTTCTTTTATATCATCTAACCCTCCATCCTCAATCATACTAACAGGCACATCGCCTATGCGTATGATGGCATCATCAGTTTTTAAAAAAACTGATTTAAGATTGATGATTTTAAGATAGATATAATTATAAGCGATGTACACCTGGAGTGAAATTATTACTCCTATGATGAGGTATTCAATGAATTCCATAAAATTAATTAAATCTGATTTTCACTTTTTCTTTCACATACCAGTCGTTACCCTGCTTGTGTACCACACCAGGGGTAAGTTGGCTTATGTTATTAAAACTGGTATAAAATGCGTTATCAAAGGCGCAGGCAGGTTTCAGAACTGTATCAGAGTAACTCCTTAATATATCATATTCCTCCGTAGTTGGCTCTAAGTAGAGCTTACCTACCGATGGTTCAGCAACAGCATATTCTATGCGATACACATAGCGGAATCTTTTTTCCTGAATTGCGTTAGTTTCCGAAAACACACGATCATCATAAGGTCCATCAAAAAACAGTGAGCTATTCTTGGGTAAGGCAGGTTTCGGCGTTATAGGCTCCTGCGCTTTAGGTTCAGGTGTCTTTGATTGGGGGTGTATCACTTCAGTTTGTATTGTTAGCTTTTCCTTTTCTCGTAATTGAGAAAGTTCAAGCTCTAGGTGAATAACTCTCTGTTTATAGGACTCCTTTATCTGTTCTAGCTTATCATAGCGTGCTTCAAGCTTTTCATACTTGTACTTGAAAGTACTTAAACTATATGACTCATTATTTGAAGTACTTTCTATCTTTCTTATACTCAAAGGTATTTCGTCTTCATTTTTAGACATATTAATTCTCTCATAATCATTAAATAGTCTATAAGCTAAAATAGAGTTGACTACAATAGCAACAAGTAAAATGACAGCGAAAATCAAATTCAGTAACCAACTAACAAGTCCTATTTTTATCCCTAAAACCAGCAGCAAAAAGATAACTAAGCTACCTATAATTACTGTAATAGTCTGACTCTGTAGAGAGCCAGACTTACTTTTGCTTTTACGCTTTGCCATCTATAGAATCTTTTGCAAGTTTATTCAATAAGCCAACCAAGGGATAAAAGAAGAGCGTTTCTTCAACAGCTGTCACATCATCGCTGTCAAGTTCTTTCTGTTTCTCGCCTAATCCGCGCATTAAGTAATTCATCAAATCATGATCACCATTCTCAATTACTTCATCGATAACATTAAGGGATGTTTGACTTACATCGAACTTGTTTTTAAAATTGATTTCCTTATGTAACTCCAAGAAGAGCTCTAAGAAGTGCAGTACTTCATCTACTACGCCTTGAACGTGTTCGTCCGATTTGCTTAAATCCCGGTAAGAGTACTTAAGTGCATTACTTGATGTATCATAGGGTCTTAGCAGACCAATTTCAAGAGTACTTCCAAGTGACACAACAGTCAAATCTTCTAGGCTAATGCCATCGTAAGCACTAGTGTATAATCCACCCTTAGCTGTAATTTCTTTAGGGTTGGGTTCAATCTTTATTTCAGTTTTTACCTTACTCTGCTCACCAGATACCTTCTCAAATATTTTGTTGAATAGCAACGATAGATTTGTTTGATTACTAGTATTATCGGCTATAAAAGCTGTTTTAGAGCCAGACCCGCTAAGTAATAATATTGATGGCTTATCAAAACCAGCAGCGTGCATCACCTTAGACATGTGATAGAATACTGCACTGTAGTAAAGTAAGAAAACTAGTTTTAAGTCCTGGTCATTAGCTAACTCTGTAGCAAAATCTATTTTAACATTATTTTGTGTTAATGTTTTGTTATTAGTTAAGCTAAACAAAAAGTTAATAATGTCTTCGGAGTTTCTGCTAACAGATAGTTGCTCAAGCACATTGTACAAGTTGTCGGAATTTGATTTTACAAGTTCACGATACTTATCCAAATGCTTCTTAAGGAAACCATTTGTAGCCATGCTGCCGCCATAACCATCTCCAAAGATTGCATTTCCAGCAAACTTAAAAGAAGTTAGGAGTTGAGGCCTATCTTCCTTATAAACAACCAAATCAGCAGTACCACCGCCAATATCCAATGATGCTACAGGCAATGAATGAGCTGTAACACCTGCTTCGTTATTGTAGAAATAGAAAGGAGCGAGGCTTTCAGGTAGACTGTTCATAGCTTCTACAACTCTAAATCCAAATATCTCCTGTACTTTACCGCGCCATACCTGTCCTAAAGCATTGATCTTATTTTCGCCCATACTGGATGGGTAGAACCAGGTAATCTTAGTTTCTTCTAAATTACCATCGTTTAACAATACTTTGTTTCGAAGCAGTATAAGGATGTGCTCAATATAGTGTTCTAGCTGCTTTCTGTTTTCGTTGTCGTTATAGTTACTCCACTTTATGTTAGTTTTATGATTTAAGTGTGGCTGAATCTGGGATTTCTCGAAATCAAAGGCAATGTTATAGTGGTTGTAAGTATATGTACCATGATTAACATTGACATTCTTATTGTAAAGAACAACTGTACGCATCGGCAATTTATAGTCATTCGAACCATCATTTATTGTCTCTGGCAATAACTCATGACTGAATTGGAAATAAAACTGCCTAACCAGTGCAGATTTTTCATTCGGATCAAAAGAATAGGCTATCTGTGATTCCTCTTTTTCTACCTTAAATGGTCTGCTGTCTCTTTCGTTTTGCTTTTTATATTCTATATGAGTGTTTGAAGTACCAAAATCGATTGCAAAACTAAATTGGTTGTTTCCAGATTCGTACTTCTTAAATTCAGGAATAAGGAAACCATGCATGCTGGCATCTACTTGTAGCTGTACATAGTCAAAGTTATCTTGCACTACATAGTATTGAGACGATGCCCCCTTATTTAAGCGCGTGTTATTAAATTTGGCATCGACTCTAAATCCATTAGAATCATAAAGTTGTAAATCAACATTTCGAGAAGGCATACCATTCACAATACCAATTCTATAATCTTTGTGTGAAAAGTCACCCTTAACAAGTGGTGTAATTGCTAATGCCAAATCAGCATCAACCAAAATACCATCATGCTCGCCTAAACCTGACATACCGCCAATGTTCGTAACTGTAGATGGTCTTTTATAAATCTTGCTATACGTGATTTTATTAACACCTCTGCTCCCCGTAATTGGAATATGAAGTCTTACTTCAACCGACTGTTTCTGCTCTATAATTTCTATAAGCTTTTGGCTAGTCAGCTCTTCTTTAGTAAAATATTCAAAGAAAGTAGGTTTAATGGGCAATAGATAGTTTTTGCCAAGCGTGTAGAATTTGTTGCTATTTAATTGGTAAGGCACTTTTATGAGGTGATCTTCCAAAAAGTCAGCCTGCGTCAGGTAAGGATACTGATCCCTTACGTGCGGTAGACGGCGTAACTCTATTGGCGTATCATCGCGGCGCGGAGCAGGTGTAGCAGGGTTCCATTTTTCAACAGTATAGGTAAGTTCGAAATTGAAACGCTCTACCGGCAGAACTAATGGCGATAAGAGCTTTCCGTTTACCTCAATCTGCTTAGGACTTGCAATGGCGAAGTCGCTCTGTATACTCTCTGGATTGGCACTATACTTATAAAGTGGCAGATCAGATAAAGCATGCACTGTATCGCCAGCGTTGCCTCTAATATGTAGGTACTGTAATCCTGAAAAATAATCGTTGACATCTAATGTGTTAAGCACATTAAACAAGTCTTTATTTTCCTTTGAAAGTTTTTTTACTGTAAGGTCAATATACTGGTATAGCTCCTTAAAGGTCCTGGCAAAATTGTCCTTTTTGGATAGAGCATACATATATTTGATGTATTTCGGCTCACGCTGGTACAATGGCAAGTAATGATCATCTAACATGATGTCATTTCCAAACCGGATGTCTACATGTAATTTGTCGTTGTCAGGTTTACTATCGTTGTATGGTGCTGCAAAAAACAACGTAGTAGGAGATACTCCACCAATTACATGGTGATTATATTTTAGGATATAGAAATTATCAACTTTGTCAAAGTTAAACTGTATATCCTGACTGATAAACAATTCTAGCGTTTCGGCTAACGCTTTATGCTCTGGATGAGTTGAAGCTTTAAGGGTGTTAAGTTGATCCCATTTGTTCCAGGCAATTAACTCTAAGTCATCACTGTTGATGTCATAATTAAATAGTATTTGCCCAATATCTAAAGCATCAGACACTAGTTTATGGTGATAGGTGTTGCCATCTATACCATTAACATTAACGAAGTGAAAAGCTGACCTCACCAGATCCATTCTTGCAAAAGGAGATGGAATAGAAGTTGGAAGGATATTAACTTGGTTATCGTTATCTTTTATTGTCTGTACAATGTTGCCACCTGGCTCTAATGATGGAAACCAATCTGACTCAGTTGGACCGGCATTATGGATGCGGAATACTTTCTTGCTCATAGCTGGATATACTATTTTAGATACCTATTTTTTCTATCAATACCTCTGCTGTCGCATCGTAGAAGCTTTTGACGAATTTCGTTTCATTTGGCAAAGCAGTGTAGCGGGTATAAGTTTTTGAAACTCTATCTTCCACTAATGTTAGCTTTGCATCTTTTTTAAACATAAGTTTCTTTTTCGGCTCATACCCTTCGATAAGTTCCAAAGCATTATCAAAGTCAACACTGTGGTTAAATGGCTTAAATGAAGGGGTGTTATCTTCTAACTCGTTTAGCCATTCATCATAATTTTGTATGAACTTGTTGAAAGAGTTCGTGTAGTAGTAAGATTTAAAAAAAGATTTTGGTACACCTCTGTGTTTCTCTTCTAACCATATAGTGGAAGCACTCATTGCCTTAGGCAAACCTAATTTTAGGTACTTAGAGAAAAGCGAAAGTTGAGCTAATGGTTTAGTCAAATAAGTAAATGATTCATAACCTAAAGATTTAAAAGTTAGGCTTACATCTTTACTCTCAATTCCAAACTCTTTATAGGTAGGGTTATCTGCTTGGCCGTTTGTTGTAGATAAGTTGTTAGCTTCTGCTGCAAAGTTTAGTATAGCTAAAGCACCTGCTAATTCAACAAAGTGGGCGTTGTTTTTCTGTTTATCTTTCCCATCAAAGTTGTCATACATACCGCCATCTTCGTCTCCTATATAATAAAAACTGTTAAGGCGTTTATCAGCTACAATAGTTCGTTCATAATACGCTAAGGCTGCTTTTGACTTACCAAGAAATGAAGATGAGTCTATCTCACTTCCTGTTGCTTCTCCGGATTTTAATTTAAAATAGGGTAGAACAGTCAGTGCACCAATAACCGCATTTCTAACTTGGAAGGTCTTACCATCTGCTGCATTCATTTCTCTTAAGTTTTTAAGAAGTAGGGGGAAGCCTGATGCTCCGGTTCCTCCGAAAATTGAGCTGATGATGAAGATGCGGTCGTTGTTACCGAAACTATCTAAAAACTGTGTAAACTCTTCACTTTGTGTGAACTGATTTAGTACTACACTGCCAATATTCGGATTGCCTTTGAAGCCAACATCCATGTCTGCAGCCAGGTTATGGGCTGAGAATAATAGGTCTATAAAAGCTTTACTATTGTTATCTAAGCTATTATAGCCTATATAGTCCCGGAATTTCTGACTGTGTGTACCATTTATTTCAAATTTAAAATTATCAGAAATATCTGTCTGGCTTGCTCCTGTTAATTGAGAGAGTGTTTTGATCTTAACATTAAAGAACCCGCTTTCCTCATTTTCAAAAGGTTTTTTTATCTCCTGATATTTGGTTAGCATATCTGCTGTACGGTTCATGTCTCCATTTGCAGAGTCCGGATCAATGATGATTGGAACAACAGTATCAATACTGTCATCTAATTTAACACCAGCTGCCAGCATCATTGTAAATGCACGTAAGACCCTTGAACCGGTGCCACCAATACCGAATATGTAAAGTTTTGCCATAGCTTAATTAGAATTTTAAAGGGAAAGGGTTAGCCTTATTTTTAGTACTACCAATGCGTATAATAAAGCTTGAAAGGACTGAGAAAATAAATGCGTAAAATGCAGTAATGAGTGACATGTTCAGAATGAATGATTCTGTATCAGGGTACGCGCTGTTATCAACAAATTGAATTAGTGTATTAGTTAAATAAGAATACCCTATAACAGCTGCTATAATAGCGGAAATGATGACTATAAATATCCATTGGTACCATCTACCATAAGTGGGGTTCCAGGCATAGTAGAAAAGTGACATGAAAATAAGTGAGCTGAGAATAATTATAGCCCCTAAATATGTGTATCCACTATAGTTGTGTGAATCAAATAGAAAGATTGAAAATTCATCATGGTATTCAAACCAATCATAAAGCATGGCAAAAAAGCTGTTCATATTATTGTTGGATGTTTAATGGTATATTTATGTAATGCTGTGTGTTGGAAACTTTATTATAAGCTCTGTCTATAGCTCCGACCAAGTAATTAAATCCAAGCGTTGTTTTCTCATCTCCTTTAATTTTTGTGTCATCTAAAGTGTGCGTTTGACCTATCCAAGTAGGAAGCTGTTTTTTCAAAGCTAATTTTAAGCTACCGTAGGGATTCTTGGTGGTTTGAAGCGTAATGAGATGAGAATATTGGTTATTAGCCAATTTGTTTTTCTGTGTAGGAGTAAGTTTACTAACTTCTTGGACATTAGATATGACGTAATCTGAATTATCCAGAATCTCATAATTTGCTTTATTCAGCAAGTAGCTTTTTTGTACAGGTAGATTAGATAGATTAACCCCTATTGTAAACTGAAAGTCTTTTGACCTTCTGTCTTTTTCTGCATTTGTAATATGGCTAGGTCTCAGATTAGGGTTTTGGTGTGACCTAAAAGTACCCTTATTCATTAACCCAGGAATAATTTGATACCTGACATTTTTATTCGCTGTAGTATTAAAAACAAAATGATTTTGGTATCCTGGTAAATTGCTAAAATTCAATGCATTTTGTATAGTTGCTATGCTGCCAGCAGAGCCAAAAAGCCAAATGTAATAAGGACGTTTCTGGTCAATATTTATACCCTTGCCTTGTACAGGATAATAGTTTCCTTTAAACTGAGAATTTAATTTAATTAATACTGTTTGAAGATTTTTATCTTTCTTCAATCGGTTCTCAAAATGCTTTGCTGTAAAATTTGACTCTGATTCAAGTTGTCCCAGTACACTAGTTGGGCTCCCTTTTACAGAGTATATGCCATCTGTAACTAAAATTCCAACATCCTGACGGTTTGTACTATCAAGAACCGTTTTTAAGATAAGGTTAAGGTCGCTAGTATTTATATTTCCTTTATTTATACCAGCTTCTGTTAAGGATGAAGTAACCTTCTCAGGTTTTGATACAAACTTATGAAGAGCCGTATTAATTAGATAGGCATTAAAGCTTTTGTAATTAGTTTCGCTTAAAAGTCTAGAAATTGCAGTTTTTATCTCATAATGTTCAGAGATATAACCATTCATGCTGCCGGAATTTTCGAAGAAAAACCGAAGCTTGTTTATCGCTGATGCTTGTACAGCTGGCTCAGCTATAGATGTTTCGTCAGGAGTAGGAGTAATGTTAGTATCTGTTACCTTGACTTCTGATTCAATACCTTCATCTATTTGCTTTTGTCCAGCATTTGTTTCTGCTTCTTGTCTGGCTTTATCACGAGGGCTTTCACAAGCCATCCACGATAAGCTAGCTACAAGTATGTAGTGAGGTATTCTTGTCATACAATTTGTTTTCTTTGAGATATTTTTAAAATCATTTTCTATTGGCGCTGTAAATAGGTACCAATAAATAAGTTCTTTATTAGTTTTGGCAGGTGCTTTGATATGCTGCAAAACCATGTTTTGCCCACTTTATAAGTAAGTGTGGGTTTCTGATTTTGCACAGGCAAATCATAATGTGATAGGCTTGTGTATTCAGGTAATCAGGAGTAGAATAAGTTAATACCGGAATTGTATAGATTACATACCAGTTTGAAACAAATATAGAGATAATATATAAGAACCGGAATATTCAAATATTAAATATTGGGTAGTTTAATGCTGCAGAAATATGAACTAAGTAGAACCTCCTTGCCATAAACAATAGTGGGAGATCTCATGATTTTCTAATTACAAGATGACTATTGTTTACCTTGATTACTTTTATTTCATTTCAGCGCGACCACCATGCTTCTCAAGCAGGTATAACATCCTGGAAATCTCAAATCGAACCCAGTCTTGCAATTCTGCTTTCTTTCTAGCTTCATCTTCGCTTAAACCGTCATGCCTATGGTTTAAGTAGAAGTAGTAGTGTTGGCTTATATGGTGAAAAGTCCCATTAAGTCCGCTTCTCATGAACATTACTTGCTGTTGATCATAGCGTCTTTTATCAATAACTTCATCAACAATGTAGAATGCTTCCTTCATTATTTCAGGCTTACCATTTGCCCCTAACGTAAGCGGCTTGTATACTTTAAAGTAATGCTGACGCAATTCCAAGGTGCTACCGGTTTTGTCTTTCAGAGAAATCACAACTGGGACATCGATCAAATTTTGCTGCCGGCTTTTGTTAAAATAATTTAGTACCGACTTCCCTTGGCTACCATACTCACGGATAAGAGCTGCCAGTGTATCGAAGTCAAACCCCAAAGTAATGGGGGAAGGCTTGCAGCACTCATATAATTGGCCTGTTACTGTGACTGCTGAATCTTCACTAAAAATGATTTCTTCAATTTCGATCAGGTCAGATAGAATAATATAGTCTGGCTCAAAATCAACAGGCTCTGGCCTGGCTATTGAAAAGAGATCAGCATCTTGCCTGCTTAAGTTATGCTCATCTAAATCTTTAAAGCTAACAACTCTTGCCATTTCCAAAGGATGAGGCATTGACTCATCGTCTTCATTGTTCAAACTGATTAGTAAATCAAAATTTGATGGATCTAAGTAGTTGTCAAAGAACTTCAGATAGGGACTTAGCTGCTTATATACCTTAGTTTTGCGAAAGGTGCGCGGAAATTGATTCTTTAGAGATGCCGCTTCTCCATAACAGTCTAATCTTTTAAGGGCACTTAACTCTGCTAATACATCTTCAGGGCTTGCGAAATCAAGAATAACATCATACAAGAAGATGGTATACTCGTGAGTAGGCTGACCCAGTTCTGGTAAAATATCAAATGCGCTACGATTCTGTTTCTTGGCAGCCATTAACTGCTCGAGATCAGATTGCACCGGAGAATGCAGGAATCGTTCTGCTGCTGCCTGCAGGTGCTCCAGAGTCTGCTGTAAATTCTTTTCAGAAAGTTTGGTTTTATTTACAAGCTTCCAAAGTATGGTCTTGTTCTTATTGGATAATGGAAGACCAAATTTTTTAAGGATCACTTCTTCAATACCAATTAATTCTTCAAACAGATCTCCATCTACTTCTAGGCCGCCTATATGATCAAGCTTCTTGTATAAGTGATAATAGGCAGTTAGCCTACTTATAATGTCAGTTTTCATAATATACTTTCCCTACCTACGCATATTCTACTTCCACAATTTTAAGTACATCCTGTGTTAGAATTGCTTTCCAATGTAATTATGATATAAATATATTATTATGTAACTATATAAACTTGATGTTCGCTAAATATTTTTGTTTCATTTTATGACCTTCGATTTCTATCTGGGTGGATATGGACGTGATAGTTACCGTCTCACACTAAACAACGGTAGTCTAAGCTGCTCTCAATATTATGGAGTACCTACTGAACATGATAAGATTATCAAAATTAGCAATAATGAGCATTGGGAGAAGCTATTAAGTTTCTTGAAAAATTGTAGCTGGGAGGAGGTGTATGATAGCACCATACTTGATGGGACGCAGTGGGAGTTAAAGGTAATGGGCAGAGGTATTCGAATCAATTCGTATGGGTCGAATGTTTATCCAGACAATTTTGATGTCTTCTTGCTCCTGTTAAACAACATTTTGAATGAAGCAGAAATACATATAGATGGTTAACTTGCTTTCAATCCCAGCAGCCCATGGACCCAAATTGTAAGGTTTCTTGCTTACACCTCGGGCAATGCCAGTGCTCTTTAACTTGCTGGTAATCTATACTCGGATATATGAAGCTTTGCTCTTCATTATTCGTTTCCAGCTCTTCTAAGTAAAATTTAATCTTCTTCCTGCACTTAGGACACTTTGAATAAAGCTTGCTAAAATCTCGGCCCACCACTACTCCGCAGGCATCACAAAACGCTGGTTCCATCTGAGTCCTAGTTTCAGGATAATTAAATCCAATACCCTGCATTATTGGCTCCGACTCTAGCCCACAAGGACAAATAGCTTGAATGATGTTTCCCATACTTTCCTTTACCTCAAATTAAATTGATACCTATAAGAGTGTTTTAAACTACTAAAGGAGTTAAACCGGCAACTGATTCAATTACTTTTCTGCCGATACCTTT
This sequence comes from Pontibacter deserti, assembly GCF_023630255.1. NCBI lineage: Bacteria > Pseudomonadati > Bacteroidota > Cytophagia > Cytophagales > Hymenobacteraceae > Pontibacter > Pontibacter deserti. The sequence goes on from NZ_JALPRS010000001.1 coordinate 436,870, forward strand.
TACCAGGCTCCCATCATGTTCAACCAAGTCTACAAAATCTAGGCTACAAGAGTGGCTGTCTGAGTAAAAATCAGAAGGATGATATGATTCATGAAGCTTATGTATTCCATGTACCTGCGGGTATAGGAGTGTGCTATGATTAGCGCCAAAGTGAATGTTATAGGCATACATCTGCTTTAAATCATTATCTGAAGGAGTATGGTCTGAAAGCACTTTCCATTTGGTATCAACAATCACTTTCTTGTCACATTCAATACCCTCACAATCTTTCTTAAATTGAATTACAATATCAGGCCGAATTGTTTTGGATCTCCAAAACTCCTTGCTTGCTTGCCCTGATACAGTTAGCTTATTTACATCAAATAAAGGTTCGTCTTTCTTTAGTTGCCTGTAGACATATTTTTCGAAGAGCTGATTCATGTCGAACAGAATAGAGAGAATGTTTTCACCACCAGATGATAAGTCAGGGCTATAGTTCAGGATAATTAATCGGGACAGCTGAATTACCTGTTCGTAGGGTTGCGTTTTTCTGTTGAATCTAATTTTGCTGAAAGTAGCATCAGTAACTTCTATGTCTGTATAATCACCAAAGGTATAGAGTAATCTAAGTGCGTTACTTCTTACATGAGCAGCATTGACTCCTGATAAAATAACAAGCGCTTTTTTAATTATCTGATGTAAAACATGGTTCCGATCATATATCTGATGTTCCGTAAAAAAACGCTCTTTATGAACGAGGTTCCTTTTTATCTGCTCCTTAAATAGAAGCCTGCCTTTTAAAGCATTTTGATTGTCCTGATTCTGACGATAACGCTTTACTAACCCCTGATGTACCAGTTGGTCAACTCCTTCCAAAAACTGCCATAGAAACAGCTCCAATAAGGAGGAAGAGCGCAACCGAAGCATCGCATTTGATAAGGAAGAAACTGACAGATAACCAGTTTCTCTGAGAAGCAAAAACAGGGCTTTTTGCCACTTTATAGTGTCATTCCCAACATCCGCTTTAGGCAACACTTCAATTGTAAGACCATCAACCTGTATGACTCCTACATAGCTTTTAAAGTGCAGCCGTTTATGGCCCACATTAAAATAGGTATTACCATGCTTCTCGTTATACAACACAAGTCTGTTGAAATGCTTTGTTGTAAATTTTTCTTCATCTACTTCTAGGCATGAATGCTCAAAGACTTGTACTACATTAGCTGGCATATACCTGTTTAAATGTATCTACCGACCAATATGTAGGATCTGTAAATTCAAATACATCCTTTTCATTCAATTCGTAATCATTCCCCCAACTACCTTTAGCGAACTTTCTTTTGCCAGTGCCCCCATTAACTTTCTTCTTCACAAAACCTTCGCCAAGCACCATACCAATGCGCCCGTAGTCGCCGTAGAAGTACTCTTGAAGTAAAGGAATAATGTTATCCTTAAAGATCTTTTTAAGTTCTGATAACACATCATCTGTATGTGCTAAGGAGATAAAATAGGAATGCCCTATACAATGATCTCTGTTAAGCAACACTTCAATTCTATCATTAATAGAAATGAACAATTCCTGAGGATTTATACCTGGGAAATTGAAACCAGTGAAATGCCTACTAGTATTAAAACCAACTTCTCCTTCTCGTTTCAAATCGTCCCAGATTGCATACTTTTCTTTATCTAAGTCTTCTGGTGTTCCGATAACTTCCAGTACTGTACTTTCAGCAGCTTTGTAGCGGTTGCTGTGCCATGCATTATCCTTATACCGCCATAGCAGGTTGTAAAAAATATGAGCTGCACTTGGAACTAGCGCAGCATCCGGAGTTAATTCTTTGAATGAAAAACGGCGTCTGAGAGCAGTATCTAGGGCCTCTACACTACGGTCTGCCGTGTTCATTGTTCCCAGCAGGTAAAGATTGGAAGGCACAGAGAAGTCTTCTTTAGAATAAGGCAGTGTAACTTTTAATTGCTCTGCATTGCCAGCTCTCTTGTCAGGTTCAATAAGCGTTATCAACTCGCCGAATATTTGAGAGACATTACCCCGGTTTATCTCATCTATGATGAGAACATGGTTCTTCCGGAACTCATCTGTTACTATAACAGATTCAAAATAACTTTGCTTTATCAGCCCTTTGTTAAGGCTATAGATAGTCTGTTGTGAAAAGGCTTTCTTGTAAATCTCTGTTACAGGTAAGTTGACTTCTTTTACGAGCCATTTCACCTTGCGGAAGTGTCGGTAAGAGATTGGGGAATCCTGCTCAAAGTAATAATCACCACTTATTTGTGCGATTGCCCTTATTTTATAATTGCCGTTAGAAACAAACACAAAGTCACCAAGCTTCATGTCCACAACAAACATTTTAACAGCAGTCGTCTCATACTTACTTCTTTCCAATCCATCTTTATCTAAAAGATCCTTTATATCTTTTCGATTCTTTACCCCTTCAAAGTTTGTTCCGCCGCCCCATCCTAAGGCTATACAGTCGTTCTTTAAGCAGTATTGATAGATTTCATCATCGTCTGAAGAAGCTGTGTTGCCAACAGACATCTTATAGAAACGTGCATTTTTAAAGTTGTCTCTTATGACACTTTTAAATTGATCAGACTGATTTTTAGGTTCATAATTCACATAGCTTTCTGCTCTTTCACATATATTCTTGAAAATACCTGGTAAAAGCTCATAAGCGATGTCGCCTGATTGTGTTAATGTGGCTTCTTCATCATCTTCTCCCTTCGTTTCTTTAGAAGGCAGCATCGGCTTTATACCTTCTACAAAATCTTCATAAGAGAAAGATTGATGAAATGTAACAAACTCAACCTGCTTACGCTCCTGATATATTTGAAACTGCTCATTTATAGCATCCCTTGTCAAATACTTTTTCTTCAGTTCTTCTTCTGTAAGTTCCTCAATTATCTGGAGTGCATACTGCTTTGTGTGATAGGTCTTTCCTGTTCCAGGAGGACCATACAGAATCTGATTTAATGGCATGCTTTTTTTGACTTCTTTTGGCTTAGTATCTTCTGATTTTACTAAAATGGGTGTAGATGTAATAGGAGAATAGTTGAAAAATGTAGCTCTGTATGCCTTATCAAAAACAGCTTTCCTGAAAGCAGCGTTATCATACTCTTTAGGATCTGTGCTGTTGTCTCTTTCGATTTCATACTGGACAGCTTCAACAATGGCGCTTATATGTTGTTGAATAGCCTGTGCACTTGTGTTCTTAAAGAAAGCTGCATTTTCTCCTCCTGTAAAGGCTCCCTTTTCAACTCCTGGAATATTATATTCTTCTGGTGCTATGAATGAAAATGATTTGCCCTTAAGATTTAGACAATACCTTTTTCCAACTTGAAAACTTAGTTGCTTACGACCTGTGCTAAATACTAGGTTATCTTCATTTGGTAGGGCTAGCTCATCTTTAATGAAGTCTAAAATATAAAAGTAAGTGCTTAAATCTTCAGGAGTACACTTGCTAAGTCTATCTTTAAATTCCTTTTCAGCTTTTTGAAAATTATAGTCGATCGTGCTATTAAGTTCTTCCCACTTAGGTATATGATCAGTGACGCCTGCTAAAAGCATATTCCAATCTGAATACCTCTTTTCTATTGGGGCGAAACCATTTTTAGAAAGCCGGTGCCCATTATAAAGCCCTCCAATCAAACCATCTTTATCTACACGAAAAAATAGCTGATAAGCATCCTGTACACTAGCAGCTTGCTCCGGAATTACTGCTCCCCAAACCCAATCTGTTCCATAGTTATTAGCGCCATCAAAATCATTATAATGCACTTTTGCACTGTCTAATGAGTTTACACTGATAATATCATTTGCCAGATGCTGTAGTAATTGTCTTATCTCTTTTTTCTCTGAATGACTATAAAAGAAAGGAAAGAGTATAATATATGGGTCTTTCCACTGATGAAACATGCCCAGCCTACTAGTTTTGTAATCTTTTAAGCTTTGGAGATACTCAGGTGATGGAGAGTAATGAGAAGTAATGTCTCTACTCTCAATCACTGCTTTAAACTCATCTATCGTCTGTGGGCTTACCTTCTTCCCATTAAGAAGTTTCTGAGTTATCAGATAGCGAAGCAAAATAACCGGCTTGAACTCTTTGTCGGGTTGCCAGCTGTTAGCCAACTCGCGAAGGTAGTCATGTTCAACCCTATTGAGTTCGTCAAAAATGACTTTGTGATCACGTAGTTTATGTAGCTGACTACTCTTTTCTATAATATTGTCTATCTTCATCTTGGTCTGGCTTATGGCGCTAGGAGTTTGATACTAAATCAGGATTGTAAACTTCTGAAGGTTAATGATCACATTTGTTCTTCCCAAATGTAACACCTGTTTAGATGTATAAATTTTAACTTAGTCTCTCATCTAAAAGGTATTCTGCTTCGTTCTTTAATCTTTGGATCAAGATTTTGGCAAAACTTTCAAAGTTCTCTTCATGACAGTCTTTAAGATGGCTAGAGTAGAAATTATTGAAAACTACTGCATCACCGTTATAATAGAACCAGTAATTAGTTATTGTGCCACAATTATGAAAGTTATGACCAGCACCATAATTAAAAAAACATAAATACTCCTTTTCCTTATTTTTCAGATGATGTTCTGTGAAATGTCCGAGAGCAATACATTTACCACCATGTAAAAAGGCTACGTCTGCTTTCTCCCCACTTCCTAATTTAAAATCATAAATAACTTCTATCCCTGAATTAGTAAATTCTGATAAAGTCTTTAGTTCTTCTTCTAATGATCTTTTGATAGTAGATTTAGAGATAACATTACCATCTAGGGTGTACTTTTTTTCATTACCACGTCTACTCGCATAGAATAGGTAATCTTCTTCTTCAAAATAGATTTTGTCATAATCAGGACTTATAATGTATTCACCCCACTTACTCATCACACCCATTCTATAATCATCAGGATCTATTCCATAATATTCTGCTGAATTATATTCTAGTAGTTGTCTTCCTGTGACCAGGACTATAAAACAATCAAGTTGTTCTAATAAGTCTTCTTCAACAGAATATATGTCTCTCAATAATATTTGGCCAGTATTTGAGACTAATGCCATATTATGGTTTTCATCCCAGTCACAGTAGCTCACACTTATTAACTTTTGATCTTCTCCCCACCAGTCACACTCAGAAATATCTACATCAAGTAGTCTATTGAGATTGATTTCAATTGCATCTTTATTATTGATTAATCGCCAGACGGTAATGGTTTCCTGATCATCTTCATCTTCATTTATCAACTCTCGGTGGGCTTTTAGTTCTAATTCCATAATATATTTGGCTTTACAGTAAGTGCAAGCTTATGATTGTGAATTATATTAGTACTTAAATATATAGCTTTTAAGTTTTATTCTAAGATAAAGCTTATTTGTTATATAGATTAAATTACTTATTTATGTAAATTAATCTACACCGATATGATAAAGCGCTTAAGAGTAGTTTTTAAATCATTGCCACTTGGGATACAACGATTAATACTTGTAGGAGTCATTCCAGTAACTTTTATAATTTGGATGCTCACATACTTTTTCTGGGAGATTACTGAAAACTATCCAAAGTCATATGAGATGCTGGAACATCCATTTAATACTATTATAACCGGGGCTATAATTTATTTATGCTGTGTTGTAGTTAGTCTATGGGTGTATGAGGGGTTCAGAACAAATAAATCTGAAAAGCTATAGTTTTCAAAGGTTGAGTTCTGTATAATATTGCTCTTTACTTTTTAAAAGCAATGCATAAATTGGCTTACCATCAATCAATAGAGTTGATAATTTAACAGCAAAGTTAGCTCCTAAATAAGTTGAAGTCATACTATTATTGATCACTTCTGACGAAACTAACTTCATTTTAAGAGAGACTATCTCAGCTTTAAGTGCATCACGAATTTTACTATTATTGAATTTATAATATATAGTAGTGTTGTTATTCTCAAGTACAAGAAGTGATGCTACTTCTTCTTCATTTTCAAGATAGTGCCAGTTAGCGTATGGAGTACCCTCTAGATTTTTAATTGCCTCCAACGACCAATTCTTATTCAACAAATAGGAATCAACAGCAGAAAAGTCACTACTCTTATTATATACTGTAATAAGATTTTGCAAAGAGAGATTTTGGGGAAGAGCTTGACCAATACTTGAACTAGGTATCAAGGCAATACAAGTAATGACAAAACCTTTATACAACTTACTTAAATTCATACTCAAATAATATCAAGCTTTTATTTAGAACTTTTCTGTTAGTTATTTCTGTATTAGTGTGCTACTTGAATATTAATGCTCTAAATACCATCTACTTTGCATCTCAGTCATACAGGCTTATTCTCCCTCGATGGTAAGTTAATTGATATGTAATCTAAAGAAGACATAAGCACTTTTTATTTCTTCTATTCCGCTATTAGACGGATGTGGATCATGAACCAATAATTCATTTTTATAAATAACTGCATGCTCATAGCCCCTATTTGACTGCCCACTTACTATGCAGTATGAATCTCTAAGATACAAATTGATAAAATCTCTCCAATCATCATAAGAAACATGTGTCAATACAGTACTATAATTTTCACGTAAATAGTCGTTCAGCCTTTGCTCATATTCCTCCCAATCTTCATCAACCCCTAAATGTGGTAAGTCTTCAATATTGCATTTTAACACACTGGCTACACAGGCAGCGAAGCAATTTCCTTCGTCATTAAATTTGGTTTGATAAACCTTTATCATAATTCTATAGGTTTCATTATTATTTAAGTCAAACTAGATCAAATAATAAATTGTAATCTTTGCTTAATTTAAACAAATTTGATTACCCGAAAGGGTAGAGCCAAGTCTGACATTTTACTTATAGAGTACTTACAAATCCATCCCAGCCCCATTCACCCTAAGCCAGTTCTTCCGCTCCCTGTAATCCGGCAGCACTTTATCTACTTCGTTCCAAAAGGCTTCGGAGTGGTTGGCGTGGATTAAATGGGCAAGTTCGTGCACGATGATGTAATCCAGTACCTTTAGTGGGGCCATCATGCATTTCCAGTGGAAGTTGAGGTCGCCGTTGGTGTTGCAACTGGCCCAGCGGTTTTGCAGGTCCATAATGCGGATCTCGCTGGTGGTAAGGCCCATCAGCTTTTCGTAGTAGCGAACGCGCTCGGGTATGCGCTTGGCGCCTTTCTCCTTGTAGTATTGCTTGAAAATCTGCTCAGCTTTAGGGGCCTGCTTCTTTTGAAGTAGGAAATAACCATCCTTTAGCCTAAGCGGGGCTTCCTGTTGATCTACCAGCTCCAGCCTATAGTTTCGACCAAGATAGAGGTAGCTTTCACCGTTTACAGGTTCGCGGGTTTTCTTTACCTGGTTCAGCTCTTCCAGTTCTGCCTGGTGTTTAAAGATAGAGGCAGCTTTGCTGTCCACCAGTTCGTCAATGGCGGCATCCGATAGCTCTTTGGGAGCCATTACCATTACTTCGCCGTCACGCTCTACATAGATACTGACTGTTTTGCGCTGGCTTCGCTTAAGATTGTACTGGATCAGGTGCTTGCTGCTCTTCATGTATCAACTCGTTGTGTCTGCGTCTTGCCAGGTCCAGCAGATCATTTATAATCTTGTTCTCGTGTTCAATCAACTTCTCTACATCCGAAGAAATGAGAATGTCAGACAGGTTGCCTTTTAGGAAGTTTATCTCGCTGCCCTTTTCCCAGAAGCTGGTAAACTTAATGGTTGCCCGCATCTGCTTTACAGCCTCCTTTATGGTGGCTTTCGCCTTTTCTTCCTCTTCAGCTGATGGAGTATTACCTTTGAAAGCAGTCTGCATCATCAGGTCGTAGAAAGGGGCTTCTGTGGCAGAGAGCCCGGCTATACCTTCCTGACGGCCAGCTGCGGCTTCGTTCCGCAGATTTTCCAAGGCTTTGACCATCGCTTCCCAGTCGTCGTGGTGCTGCTTCAGGAGTTTCTCAAGGCGCTCGCTTAGTTTGGTGTAGAAAGCAGGGTCATCGTCCAGGTTTACCTTGATGTGCTTACGGATGGCGTGCTCCATTTCAGAAGCTACAGCTTTTGGATTGCTGTTCTTCCTAGCTTCTTTGATAAAGTCCTTAGAGAGCAGCTCTACCGGCGGAATCTTCGGGTTAATGCCCAAGCTTACCAGGTGCTCGTTGATGAGCTGGCGGATCTTCTCGCCGGCACCTTCTATGTTGATGGTGTCGTCTTTGTAGCGGTTGCGGATAAGGATCTGCAGGTGGCCCAGCTGTTTGGCCGGTATGCGGTATGGCGAAGCGGCAGGGCGTGGCAACACAATGTCCATACTTTCCATGAACTGCTTCAGGTATACATCAAAGCTGGAGCGGAACTTGATGTCTGCGGCCAGTTCTATGCATTGCTCCTGAATCTTGAGCAGGGTAGGGATGTCCTTTATCTGCTGGGTCAGGTACTTTTCAAAGTTGGCTACGCCTTTTCCTTCGAAGAGCTGCACCAGCCTGCGGTAACGCGACTCCAGCACCGGTATCTCCGTCTCCACACCCTTCAGGTTCTCCATGATCTCCTGCACCTCGTCGGAGCCGTAAATGCTGAGGGCGGTCTGTAGGTTTTGGGTGTTGGTGGCGTAGTCTATCACGTAGCCGCGGGTTTTGCCTTTGTAGGTACGGTTTACGCGGGCAATGGCCTGCAGTAGGTTGTGCTCCTTCAGCTTTTTATCCAGGTACATCACCTGCTCAATAGGCGCATCAAAGCCCGTTAGCAGCATGTCGCATACTACCAGGAAGGCTATACCTGTTTCGGGTTTATCGTAGTCGAAGGCTTTCTTGAAGTTGTCTACGGCGTTGGCGGCAGAAGCTTCTTTACGGGCCTGCGTGATGATGGCTTCTTCGTTTGTGCCCTGTCCGGATACAACGGCATATACCTGCAGGAACTCGAGTTTCTTTATCAGTTCTTGATCTGGCTTGGCCTCAGCCTTCAGCGCAGCTACTTTCTCTTGCAGCGCCTTTAGCAGGGCATCTTTATAGCGCACGGCTGCCAGCACCGAACTTGTTACCACCTGTGCCTTAAAGCCATTGGGCAGGATGTTTTCGGTGTAGTGATTTACTATATCTCTGGCTACGGCAGCAACGTGTTCTTCTGCCTCACGAAGATCGCTCCCTATCACATATTTACGCTTAAGGAGTTCCTGTTCTTTCTGCTCTTTACTGCCGAAAGCTTCCTCAAACTTCTGGTCCAGTCCGCTTTTGTCGTTGATGGCGTTGTCGGGTTCACGACCTTCGTAGAGGATAGGAATGGTAGCCCCGTCGTTTACGGCATCGCGCAGGCGGTACTGGTCTATGTAGCCGCCGAAGCGGTCGTGTGTCTTTTTCTTATGGCGCTCTGTGATGAGCGGCGTACCGGTAAAGGCGATCTTGGTGGCATTCGGGAAAGCCTCGAACAGGTTGTTGCCCAGGTCGCTGCTCTGGGTGCGGTGCGCCTCGTCTATCAGGATCAGGATCTTCTCGGATGGGTTTACCTCCCCGAACACGTTGTACTGCTTTAGCGGCTCTGCTGCCTGGCTTAGTATCTCGCCGGCTATACCTGTCAGCTTGTACTCCTTTGCCTGAAACTTGTGCATCATCACCATCACCGCGTTGCTGGTAGGGGTGGAGAGCTTCGGCTTTACATCTTTTATACTTTCGATAAAGTCTATCTTCTCACCCGTTAGCATCGCGGTGTCGCTGAGCTGGTCTTCCAGATCGGTGCGGTCGTTAACGAGCAGCACTTTGTAATCCGCCAGCTTAGGCTCGGTACGCAGCTTTTTGATGAGCATCACCATGGTTAAGCTTTTGCCGGAGCCTTGCGTGTGCCATACCACACCGGATCGCTCCATTGGTGTCTGGCCCGTTTTCAGGCGTTCCACTATCTTACCCACGGCTCGGTACTGCTGATAGCGGCACACGATCTTAGCCTCTTTGCCGCCGCCTACAGGCATAAACAGGGTAAAGCTGCGGACAATATCTACTAGGGTACGCGGGGGAAGAATGCCCTGCACCAGCCGCTCCTGGCTGCGCTCCACATCCAGTGGCTTGATATAGTTCTGGAATGCCTCCGGGTAAATGTACTTCCACTCGGCAAAGAACTGTTCATCGAAACTGGTGATGGTGCCGTAGCAGGCTTTGTCGCCGTAGGTGGCTACGCAGATCTGGTTGTACCAGAACAGGCTTTCTTCGCCTTCCTTCAGACCGGCGGCATGGGTGGACGGGCGCTGGTTGCTGTAGCGCTGCAGTTGCTTCAGGGCCTCGTGCAGCGGGTTGGTGGTATAGGCGTTGGTGTTCTTACACTCCACTACTACCAGCGGCAGACCGTTCACAAACAGCACCACATCGGGAATGATACAGGCTTTTGCCAGCCCCGGCGTATCTACCTTAAATTGGTTGATGGCAATGAAGCTGTTGCGCTCGGGGTGGTCAAAATCTATGAGCTTGACAGGGCGCGGATCGGCGAGGTCATCGTGGTAATCTGCGCGGAGGATGTTGTTGAGCAGCGTGTGCGTGAAGCTTTTGTTGGCCTCCAGCAGGTGCATGCGTCCGAAGTCGCTGATCTCGTTGTAGAGCTCGTCTACCTGCTTCTCGCTTAGCCAGGGCTGCCCGTTCTCATCCAGATTTATACTTTGTAGGGCTTTCTTCAGCACGCCGGGTAGCAGCACTTCTTTAAAGTTGGTGCGCAGCGAAAATGTAGCGTCTGTGGGTATACCGGCAGGCTGTTCGTATACTTGCCAGCCGAGATTCTTCAGCTGCTTCAGGAAGGGTTGCTCTACTAAAGTATGTTCTGTCATAGCTTATTTTTAAACAAATCAGATATGTATAGTTTATTAGATTGATAAACCAGGTCTTTCATCCATTATCTTTCGAACAGCATACTTATCTAGTTTATCCATCTTTTCTATTTCTTTAATTTCTTTTTTCTTTTGCTCTTCATCCATAGAGCTATGTGCCATTATAGCCTCGTCTTTCAGAATTATATTGTGAAAATCAGACCACTCATCTGGTCCGTATTCTGAAAAAGGAGACAATCCAACTGCTTTAAACTTTCTGGCCGTGTAATCCATTTTTACAGTAAACATACCAGGTTCGCCCTTAAAACCTTCCAAAAGCCTGCTATAGGTACAATGAAACATGTTTTTTTCTTTAAAAGAGCCTTGTAGAAATGAATTCGCTCCTTTACCCTTGCTTTTCACTTCATCTGAAAATCCATATACAAGAATAAAATTTATATGAAGTTCTTTATCTGGAGTATTTTTAAAGTTGTCGAAGAAAAGCGAATCTAGTAGTTCTCTGCAATACTCAATAGGTGAACTTCCAAGTGTTGTATCCCACTGTTTTAGTTGACCAAGTGCTTGATTAAACTCCTGTGTGAAACTGATATTATTAGAAGGTGAAAAAATCTTTTTAGATGCATCTTCAATTTCAATAAAATTGAAATAAAGATTTAGAGAATCCCAAGTGACAATTAGAAAATCAGGTTTTCTATCACCATAAAAGTACTTGATAGCAGGCTGTGTAATTATACAGTTTCCAAATATTCTCTCAGATGCATTCACTTCACCTAAGCAACCTAATATGCTAGTAGGATGCTTTTCAAAAAACTTTTGGAGAGCTTTTTCATCCTTACTATCAGAGCCTTTTTGCTCTTCTAATATCTTAGTTAATCTATTCTTAGTTTTCTTGAAATAGTCGCTGAATTTGAAATCATCTAAATTGAAAAAATCTTCCATTAATTTTATTTATAGCGTGTCTTTAAATTTTGAGTAAGTATTATTCTGTTTTATTAGTTGCTTAGCAAACAGCTTCCTCGTCTACCTGCACGCGTACTTTACCTGAAAGTAAATCAGACATCAAGCCTTTTTTTATCTTATTATACTTGTTAAGATTGTTTTTCTCTTGATATATAAGTTTATCTAAGTGTGTTAGCTTACTACCTATTAAGCTTTGTTCCAGAATATCTACCTCTGGAATTTTAATGATAGCTACATCTGAGGAATTTATTGCAGGATAGTTTGAGCCTGCGACGAATGGTTCAACCTGTCTCATAAAGTCCTCTGATAATATGTACTGGTAAAGAAATGCTGGATTTGTGTTTTCTAATGGCGATAGAACTGCAAAGCCAGTTGAGCAAATACAACCGCTATAATTGGTATTAATGAAAGCAAAAGACCGTAGGTTTGGCCTTACAGTAGAAAGTATAGTATCGTTTTCTCTTACTACTCTTCTTGCCCTACTTGGTGCATCTTTAAACTTAAAGTTCTTATAGCCTCCTATAACGCCCGTCTCAAGAATACTTTCAATATCTACATACTTTATATCTGCGTTTGGGAGAAATGTCTCTGGTAACTTTTCCCTATTTACTTCTGAAACTAAACCTATACTTGTCACATCCCACTCCTTCGGAATCATACCCAGCGGAGAGGGTTTGTATAGTTCAGGAGCGTCTTGGTAGCGGGGGCGGAGTTTGCCTGTGGCCACGTCTATACCTCGGGTGAAAAGGTCTTGCATAAGCCCTTGCTTGATGGCTTTATACTTGGCAATAATGGCTTCCGTCTTTTCAATCTGCCCATCTACTGTCCGCAGGATTTTGGCTATTCTTTGTTGTGCTGGTATGGAAGGATACTTTACATTAAGCTTCTCAATCCTATATAAAGCTAACTTCGGTACACCTCCACCTACACCAATTTCCCTATAAAGCTGTTCTTCTATGAAGATGGAATTGAGATAGTATTTAAGATACTCCTTATCTAACTCATTAAAATCTATGGTTGTAAGCTTTGCAGCATTTTCTGTTAGCTGTGCATTGTCTAAATGATCTGGTATAGTACCAAATAGACCGAGAGTACCTGCAATTGTCACATAAATATCATCTTTAGAAATCTTGTAGTTTCTAATGAATTTTTCTATTTCTGGCGTTACATATACTAAAGCGGAGTCATCTATAGAAGCATTAACCATATCAGTTACTCTAAGATATGGGTACGGCGTTTTGCCATTAGCAAATTCACTCCCTGCAGGTAGTCTTTTGCCTCCTTTAACTCGGCAAAACCTACCAATTTGCTGTTGTTTCCAATTACTCATACCCCAGCTCCACTAAAAAATCCTGTAAAATAGCCTGCTCTTCTTCTCTGCTGCTCAAAAGCTCTTTCAGGTTCACCTGGTACTTCTCAAACAGGTTTTCTAATTGTGCCAGCACTTCCATTTGGTTCTGCTTCAGGTGTGTTTGCAGGCCAGTCCATAAAGCATTTTGCCAACGCTGCAGTATCAGCTCTTCGGCATCGGCAGGTGTAATTTTCTGGCGTGCCACTTCTACCAGCTCGTCTTTCTTCTTCTCTATCGTGCTGATGTCGGCTTTCAGCGTCTTAAGCTCTTTTGTCAAGGCCTCGTGCTTCGCCACCAGCACTTTTACACTTCTGTCGGTCTTGGCTTTTGCCTTCAGGTCTTTCAGCTGGTTTTTAGGCAGGGCTCCGCTTTCGCTGTTTTCCCAGTCGTAGTCTTCGCCTTCGGCTTCTTCAAGGGCAGCTTCAATCTCGGCTATGCGTGCCTTATACTGCTCTATCTTCTCCAGTTGCTCCGGAAACTGCGAGGCCAGTATGTCGGCATCGGGTATAAGCTCCGGTCCCCAGCCGCTGGCCGCCACCGATTTCAGGTCGCTGTTCAGGTCGCTCCAGAAGCCGGCAAAAGCACCGCGTAGCTGCGAGTCGCTGAGCATAGGCAAAGGCTGGAAGAACTCCACCAGGGAAGTATAGCCCTGTTTCTTAACCTCGTGCAGCGGCTTACCATTTGGCAGTTGCTGTAGCTCCTGCTGGTACTGGCTCCACCACAGGCCAAACATGCTGTTGTATTGCTGCAGCACCTCGGCCACACCCGTATGCGCCTCCACCAGCGGCTTTATAGTTTCTTTCTCGGTTATGTGCTCCTGGAACTGCAGGTAGTTCGGTTTCAGGTTGCAGAACAGGTCTTCTTTCAGGCCCTTGTAGTGCGCCATGCCGTTCTGTTGCAGCGTCTCTACCTCGCCGGCAGGTATACCGCCGTTTAGGTGTGCGTGCACGTCGTGCGGCTCCGGGGCAGGAGAGTTGTCCACGTAGCGGCGGATGTTCAGGTTAAACTCTTCCTTCTCCAGGTCTTCGTGCTTCACCAGCTTAGCGTACTTCTCTACCGGCTGGCGGTGATGGTACACGTAGCTGATCTTCTCAATATCCTCAGGGCGCAGCTTGTTCTGAGCCTTGCCCTCTTTGTACTCTTTGTCGGCGTTGATGAACAGCACCTCTTTGCGGTCGGCAGCATTTTGCTTGTTTACCACCAGCACGCAAGCAGGTATACCGGTGCCGTAGAACAGCCCCGGCGGCAGGCCGATCACGGCCTCCAGCAGTCCGCTTTGCACCAGCCAGGTACGGCAGGCTTTCTCCTCACCGCCCCGGAATAGCACTCCGTGCGGCATTACTACCGCCATACGGCCTGAGGTTTTAAGCGTGCTCACCATGTGCTGAACAAACATGAAGTCGCCTTTCTTGCCGCTCTCCGGCATCCAGTACTTAAAGCGGTCTTTGTGCAGCATCTCCTTAGAGGTGTAGTTCTGGCTGAACGGCGGGTTAGCGATCACGCGGTCGTAGCGGCGCAGCTCTCCGTTCTCCTGCAGGTGCTGTGGGTTTTTCAGGGTGTCTTCGTTGCGGATGTCGGCAGAGTAGAAGCCGTGCAGCAGCATGTTCATGCGGCACAGCGCCCATGTAGTACCGTTCATCTCTTGTCCGTACAGCGCCAGGTCACGGGTATTGCCGCCCATTTCCTCCACAAAGTTCTTGCTCTGGATCAGCATACCACCCGAGCCCACCGTAGGGTCATAAATGCTCATACCCTGTGCCGGCTCCAGTATGGTTACCAGGAGGCGCACCACCTCGGCAGGCGTATAGAACTCGCCACCTTTCTTGCCCGCGCTGTCAGCGAAGTACTTTATCAGGTATTCGTATGCAGCACCCAGCAGGTCCGGAAACTCAAAGTCAGAGTCCTTCAGGGGGATGTTCTCGAAGTGCTGGATAAACTCCACCAGCTTCGCATCGTCCATCGCCTTCTGGCCAATCTTCTTATTGTAGTTGATGCCTTTCAGCACGTCCTGCAGGGTGTTCGGGTTGGCATCCTCGATGGCAGCCAGGGCTTTATTGAGCGAAGTGCCCACATCCTTCTTCAGGTGGCGGATGTTCTTCCAAAGCGATTGCTCTGGTATGTAGAAGTTATACTTGTTCGGGTTGTCGAGCTGCTTCTGTATCAACTCCTCGCTCCAACCCTTCGCCTCGTACTCTTTCTTCAGGTTAGCTCTGTCTTCCTCAAACTTGTCAGACAGACGCTTCAGGAACAGCATCCCGAAGATATGCTCCTTAAACTCAGAGGCATCCATGTTTCCCCGCAAAATATCGCAGGCCTTGAGTAGGAGGGACTCTAATCTAGGTAGGGTAAGTTTATGTTTGGTCATTTTACTTTCACGCTTTATAGCGTGAAAGTAATTTAAATATACTTAAACTAATAATTGATATTTTGCTAATTTATTGTATTATGAAAGGGTAGAGGCTAACTATAACTTAGTAAAGCATTTAGTTCTTATTGTTGATGTTTGAGTCTGAACAGAAGATCGTCCACCCGTTCAAGGCGGGACTGTAGTGTTATAACAGGTTGTTCTTTATTTATTAGGCTTCGGGTAGGGTGGGCGATGCTGTTTCTTAATTCATTTATAGAGTAAATCTTTTTCCATTCGTTACTGCCGTAACCTAGTTCTTTGTAAAGGTCAAACTTACTTATGATTTCAAAGAAGTCTTTCAGAAAGAGAAATTCTGTAATGTCAATTGCTAAATCAGCTGAATTTAGCTCTTTATAGCGCTCTAAATTATCTTTTAAATAATCATTTCGGTTCGCTTTTTCTTCTAAGTAATTGAAGATCTGCTGCTCCTGTAAATTACACTTTATAAAGCCGCTTAACGTCCTTTCAAGTTCGCAGATTAAACTAAAAATATAAATCTGTACATATCTGTTGTTCAGGTCGCTTACAGTAACCAGCCCTGATACCTTGCCATGAAGGGTCAGGAAATAGAATACCCTATCGTTTAAAGCAAAGCTCCAGATCAGTTCTTTTATACTGGTATCTAGTGGTAAGGTGTCTTTATACTTTATGCGGTGTCTGTTAGTCTGGCTATAATCGTGTGGGGTAGCTGTTTCAAAGTACTCATATGTATGGCCATCTGCAGCTACAATTGGTAACACATTAAACTTGTTTTGCTGCATGATCTGCAGATGATTACTGGTATTATTGTCTGCAGTATCCTGAACTATAGATGTCCAGTTATTTTTACTAACCCCTATAGTTGCCGCTGTAATTTTTGCACTTCCATCTTGCTGGTAGTAGAATTCTTCAATCATAGCTGACGAGGTTTGGTTTACATGAACTTGATACGAACCAATCAGATTAAGTACTACATAAAAACAGAAAGAGCTGCCCTATGGCAGCTCCCTTAACTTTATGCAGGTGTAGTTTCTATAAAAGCTTCAACTTCACACGCTGCGATATATTCTTTAATCTCTAGCCAGAGTTTTCCGACATAGCCATGTCTGAACTCAGGCTTTATAAGCTTTAAGGTATTTGGGTTATTGAACTGTTTAAAGTTTATTGGGTCCGAGAAAACTTTCTTGCCGAGCCATCGCTTCTCTTGTTGCGTGTCGTTTAATCTACTTATACTTTGAGCAAGTGCTGCGTATTTGGAAGTCCCGCTAGCATCTCGGTCTTCTCCGTTCCCTAATACAGTTATACCATAATATAGGTCACCAATACCTCTCTGTATGAAAAGGCAAATTTGGTCGTTACCATTTTCCCCCAGCTTCAGCATAATACCATACCAGGGGTTGCCTTTCTTTTTCTTTTTAACAACGTCTTTCACCTTTTCCCAAGAGACTTTACGAGTCTCTAGTATAGAACCTGGCATATCTAGTTCTATTAGATGGCACAGTTCCTTCCAGAAGTTCCACTCTGCTTGTATCTTAACTTTGTTCCAGCTTTCAACAATCTTAGCTGCGTTTAGAATATGGTCTTCTTGTTTCAGAAGCTCTATCACTTCATCCGTTTCTTTGTCGTTCATGGTTGTGCCTGTAATTTTGCGGATAATGTTTTCATACTGTTGTAGTGTTTCGTGTAGGTAAGGCACATTTGTAACTTCCTGTTTACAGTCCTCAATCCATTTCAGAATATCTTCTTTATAGGAGATGGTTTTGATTTCGTCCTTACTTAATGCTCCGCGTGTGTATTCGTCTGGGGTTCTGCCATCTACAGTCAGATAAACAAGCAGGGGAGTAGCGCCTTCTGCTATCATTGTGTTGTGATACCTTTCTAATTGCCTTTCCTGATCTGGTGCCCAGATCTTATTTTCAACTACAATAGCATTGCTGCCTGACCTAACCAGTATGTCAATTTTTCGGTACTCCCTCTTGATATTCGGAGATGCAAAGTCAACCACATTTCCCCCGCACAATTGAATGAATTTATCCAGAAACAGGCGACCCTGTCCATGTGAACCATTAGGGTTAAGCAGCTCAGCTATAAATTTTGAATGCAGGTGTACCTCGTCGGAATGACTTCTGAGCAAGCTAAAAAGATTGATTCCTTTTTCTGCTTGCGTGGAGTATTTATGGCTGATGTCTTCAACCTTCTCTAAAAGTGTTTTCAAAGCTATACTTGTTAAATAATTATATTTAAGCAGCTGGCTCGCCTACAGGTAGCTCAAAGCTTTCAAGCTCACAAATCTTTATGTAATCTTTGATCTCATTCCACAGCTTGTTAATATAATCTCTTCTATATTCAGGATTTACAAGCTTTATCGTATTTTCTTCTCCAAAATATTCAAGATTAATGTGCTCGCTAAACCAATTTCCAGCAATCCAATTTGCTTCTCTGTCCCAATCACTTAGTTCTTTTAGTTTTGATGCCAGATCATTATAAATAGGAAGATCAGATACAGCTCTATTATTATTTTCATCAAGTATAGTTATTCCATAATACATATTGTCATCACCTCTTTCAATGTATAAACATATATCATGGGTGCCTATTTTCTTCACCGAGAACATTAACCCATACTGAAGGTTTCTTTTTCTACTTCTATGGATAGCTACATCTAAACTATCGCCAGAAAATTTATGGTTTGGTAAAACTGTATATTCTCCTTCTACTTTCTTTTCTAATTCATTCCAAAAATCCCATTCAGTATACCACCTTACATGAATCCAATTATCTACAATTTTCTTAGCATGTAGCACATTATCATTTTTACCTAATAGCGCCATTAATTCAAGCATTTCTTCTCTGCTCATAGAATTTCCTGTTAGTTCTTCAATTAAGTTTTTGTATTGGATGATGGTTTCTCTTACAGATGGGGTAAGTGCAGCTTCTTTTATACAGTGCCCTAACCAATTTCTTATATCTGCACTGTATGATAGTGTCAGCAGCAGACTGTCCAGATTGTCATTTATTTGTAGATCTCCTAAACTGTATCCACTTGGCTCTTTGCCATCTAATGAAAGGTAAATGATAAGAATATTTGCGGTTCCTTCTTTTACAATGGTATTGTAATACCTATCCAGCTGTCTATCCTGATCACCAGCCCATATTTTATTCTCCAGGATTATAGTAAGCTCTTTGCTGCGGATCAAGATGTCAATATTCCTGAACTCTCTGAATATTTCTGGTTGTGTGAGTTTTGTGGGTTCTACACCACACAGCGTAAGAAAGTGATCAAGGAATTTTCTTCCTAGTTTGTGAGAGCCTTCTGGATCCAGTAATTCAGCAATGAAATTAGAATGTAGGTTTACTTCGTCGTGCTTGTTAAGTAGCAAGCTAAAAATATTAAAGTCGTTCTGCTCCCTCAGCTTTTCATACTTATAGTCGATGATGCCGATTTTATCTAATAGTGTCTGCATTAGGTTAAGCTTGTTAGTTAGTAAATCAGTTAGTTTAGTTCAAAAAATGACTAGCTCCTTCATCATCTATAAGCCCCTGCTGCTCTAAGTAAATCATTTCAGCATCTAAGATTTCTTGAAGTTCTTCGTAAGTGAGATAAATACCTTTTTTTGCACATAGGTTAATGATGAAGTATTCCATAGCTTCCTCATCCAACTTAGCTGGTATGTGAATGGGAATATCAACAATAGAAGGTTTGTTGCTGGCAATACCTGAAAGCTCAAGAAATTCAAATTCAGCATCTAGAATTTCTATAATATCATCATAGGAAAACTTGTTCTGTAGCTCCACTGAAATGTTACTTAACACTATTTCTGCGGCATCTTCTACAATATATTCTGGTTCATTCATCTCTATAAATTTTAGTTTCTAATTAGACGCTAAGTGATATAAGCGAAACTGCTTAGGCTGTCTCTAAAACCAATGGGTTGTTTAGTTCTTCCCTAATCTTTGGTGCCCTGCTATAAGTATCTAAGAAGTTTCCTTTTCTAGGCTTAGGCTCCATCTCCAAATGTATTTTCTGGTTGCTGAGTAGCATCAGGCCAAAGCCATTCTGCCTGCAAAGAGAAATTAAGGTCTGAAGATGACTTCTTCTGCCGTTGGAGGTAAGGGTAGCCAGTAGGTTATCCGCATGTTTTGAGTAAACAAGCCATTGCTCGTTTGCTGGATACTGCTTAAGTTGCTCTACCACGCTGTTTAGTCTGTGGCGGTTTAAGTCCAGCCTGTCGAACAGTACTATAAAACCTACTAGCGATAAAAAGAAAAGTGGGAACGCACTTAGAAGGACAATCCACCATTTTAAATCTAGCAGAGTGAAGCAAAGTACTGCAGCACCTAAGGTAAGACTGCCAGCTGCTAACAAGCTATTCCATCCCAGTCTATCTTCATTAACAGAGGAGGTAAGTGCTTGCAAGGTCTTGTGGGATTTAGCCTCCATGCTGACGGTATAAAATTGTCCTTCATTGGTCTGAAAGCAAATCAGCCCATCGGCACGTTTTCCTCCTTTTTCTTTTTTTGTCCAGGCTTCCGTGCAGGCATATATGTTGTTTATGCTTCTTTGTTGCTGATAATGTTTTTTAAGCGCTTCCAGGGCTTTGTCCTGTATCGTCTTTTCTTTGAGTTTACTCATCTCTTGAATAGTATTTATTGCAAATTCTCTTATAAATTAGGTAGCTAAACCTTTATGTTCCAGGTCACGCAATTCAGCACGCCACCTCCCATAGCAAGCTCAGCTGCCGGAACAGGAATAAGTTTATAGCCTTTTAATATTTTCTTTGCCTCCTGAAGTGCCGCTACATCTTCGGGAAGATCAAATTGTGGAAACAGTATGGTGCTCCCGATCCAGGCAAAGTTTATATAGCAACCTAGCGCAGTGTAGTCTCCTTCGCTATTTTTTACATCGGACGCAACTGCTGGAAAGTCAATTAGCTTTAGCCCCGTTGAGGCTAGCGCCTTCTGATATTTAGCCTTCCATGATGCACTTTCCGTGCTGTGGTTAGCCACTAATAGCGTGTGGTCATCTAAGAATCTTACCATGCCATCGGCATGGCCGGTAAAGTCATAAGGTTGTTTAGGCAGCAGGTGAACATGCTCTACCAGTAATGTTTGCTTAAGTTTCTGAACAAGTTCTTCCTGTGGTATATCATTGTCTTGCAAGATGACATTAGTTAGCACAACAGAATTTTTAGAGCGAACCAAATTGCCACCATCAAGCACCACCGGCGAGTTGCTTGTGTTAGTCTTTACCGTTGGATGATATGTTATCTTATCGGTGTCTGTACGCAGGTGTTTATACTTCTTAGTCTTTAGATAACCTGGATCAAAAGTGAACTGTGTAAATTCATTTTTATTAATCTGCAGAGGCATATAATCCCTGCACCAAATATCTCCTGTGTTCTGAATGAACCCATAGTTGATACCTGCCTTGTGCAATGTCTTTTCAAGGCTGTACCAAAATGCATGTAATTCTAGCCTTTCTGTTATAAGGCTGCTGAAATAGACAAAGTTTGTTTCCTGATCTGTGATCATAAAGTGCAACTACAAGATATGATTTAGCTCTTGATTAGCAGGTGTAGGGTTGATTAAGTAGCCCTGCTCTATCCACCGTCCAGCTACAAACTGGCAGAATGGGCCAACAACGCCATTTCTTGCCCCCCTGGATGGAGACCTTAAATATCTGACCTCTATTTGACGTTGTGGATTCTGGTTTATATACTGGACAAGATTAGTGAAGCAGTTTTCCCAAAAAGGAGGGAGAGTTTGCCGCGTGACACAGATTTGCTTAATGCTTGGATGATTCTCTAAAATAGCTGGTATATCATTTATAGTGACGTCAAATTGGGCTAATTCATCATCCTTGAATCTACAGATCGCTTGCTTGTGAGCTTCATTTGCTGGATCTGCATTATTGATAGACTCTAATATGTCTGTAACAGCAATGTTATTTTTTCGGCAGAAATCGATCCAGTTGTTCCTGTTCCCATTTAGTAGTGAAGCTTCAAGATGTACAGTTGGCAGGATACACCAGAATTCATTACGCTGTGTTCTGCCGTAGAACCAGTCAGCATTGTTGTTCGGGCAAACACTCCATCCAGGATTAAATGTGCCAATGAATAATGTTTTTACCTCCCAGTCTACATATTGAAGCTGTAGGTCGTTTATAAACTTGTGGTGACAGGGCATATATGTTAATTAAAAGTGATTCTTGTTTGTAATTTTATATCAGAGATTGCTATACTTAAGGTTGGGGAAAGCTTAATAGATTTAATATCGAAGAAGGTGCTACCGCAGCTCGTTTCTGAACTTCTTGATAAGAGCAGGAGCCTCTAGTTTATCCCCATAAAGAAAAGTTTCTGAAGTCTCGTCAGGAAGCAGGTCCCCCAAATTAGAGCCGTATTTCTCTTTCAAAATGCGCCCGATCTCCATGAAGCGTTCAAAGCCTTCCCACACC
Organism: Pontibacter deserti; assembly: GCF_023630255.1. Classification (NCBI taxonomy): domain Bacteria; kingdom Pseudomonadati; phylum Bacteroidota; class Cytophagia; order Cytophagales; family Hymenobacteraceae; genus Pontibacter; species Pontibacter deserti. Next base: position 458,806 of record NZ_JALPRS010000001.1, read on the forward strand.
ATTGGCTCTCTCCACACCTCCTGGCCCTGGTGTTCTATAATGTTATAATCTTCTCCTCTGATGGTATCAGACCTAAAGGTGAAAATGATGTGGTCACCCTGGATGTCAGGTAATTCATCCGGGCTTTTGAGACTCAAGCGCCTGAATCTTTCCTTGAAATTAATCTCCCGTAGCTTTGCCTGTCTTTCTTCCTCTGTATCTCTTCTTAATGTAGCGGGGTAACCAAAGGGTGATGAAGATTCCACGATAGCCAGTATTTTGAAACAATCTGGGCATTCCAAATCCATTGCAATCCCACTAGCATTCTGGCAGGTATCCTTACCTAACCCTTTCCAACCACAAGATGGGCAGGTGAAAGAATAGGCTTTATAGTCAGTATATTTGATATGTAACGCCATAGTTAGCAGTAGATGGGGTTGACATGGTAGAAATTATCGGGGTGCAGGCATTGCTCTCCGTTCCATCGGTATGCTACCAGCTTACCCATTTTGGCCACACTATAATCCACGCAGCATACATTCTTTTCGTACACACTCACTTCAGCATCACCTTTTAGCCAGTAGTGCCCAAAGAACACTGGTTTCTCCGTTTCGTGGTATGGTTTATTTTGTCTTGCTAATGTAGTGGGTACTAGATCATCAACTAATGAGTCATAATCCTCCATGCTATACTTTCTGTAGGTAAGGTTCTCGGGGTTCAACCACCATTTGATCCGAAGCTCAGATCTTTTATGACCATCCTTGTCGTAGAAGAATAGTCCTTCTGGCATTTGTAGCTCCTTGCCTTTGAGTGTCACTTCAATAGCATCATACAGTTTGGATTCCTTACTATAGTAACTAAGGAGCTGGTCTGTTAGCCGATCATTATAAAGGGTATCTCTGAGGTACTGAATTTGGTCCTCATCCCAGCAGGCATGTACTACTCTTAAGCCTTTTTCTTCATAGAAGAGCGGGAGTGTCTTGAACCACTCAATGTAGCTCTTATATTCTTCAACATACTCTGCAAATTGATTCAGAGTCTCGTTATGCTGGTGCGTATTCTTTTCAGTACGCTCTCGCATATAGTTGCCGTCAGTATCTAGAGAGTTGAAAAGGATTGCGTTGAATTCATGATTTCCCATTAAGGCAATTGCTTGTTCATGTTCTACCATTGCCTTTATAATAGCCAGTGTTTCCCTTATTTTAGGACCTCTGTCTATGTAATCCCCAACAAAAATAATCTTTCTCTCAGGGTGGCTATAGTATCCCTTGCTGTTGTCATAGCCAAGTTTCTGAAGCAGTTGCTCCAAAGCATCTGCATGGCCGTGAACATCGCCTATAATGTCGTACATGTTTTGTTTGTCTTGTAATAATTGATTACCTGTGCATTCAGCTCAAAGTTGAGTCTAGGTGCTAGGTTTCTACTCTATACACATTTGCAAAAAAACTCTCCTCAGGGGGCAGGTGTATCTGACTTTTGACTTCCCCTTTTTAGACTTTATCTCGTGTTGGCCCTACAAGCATTTCTTTTTGTTATAACTTATTAACCGCTTCGGTACCTGTAGGTGATCTTATCTCAAGCAATTAGGTATATCCAAGTTGTAATATCTTTCTACTAGGATTAGCTGAAGCTTAAAGTTTTATTTTTGCTAACCTAATGACTCAGGTTAGATCTCAGCCATGAAATGAGTAGGTTGTCATGATGTACCTCCAGTAGTACAACTGGTAGATTCAGCTTGTGTTTCATAGGTTAACAGGGGTAATAGGAAGTGTATTAAGTTTTTACTATATTCGATATGCTAAATATACAAAAAGTTTGATTAGGTAGCCAAGCAGTGCAAACTTTTATGTATCATTTAACATCCAATTTTATAGAATATCAAATTAATAAGAATAGAGGTTAAAGCTCAATCATTAAATAACCTAGCAGATAGTTATTAATTTTTATGCAAACTCAAAATGCTACAGAACAATCCTTACCTGATGAACCATCAGGCTTATGGAATTATGAGCACATGTCAGTTGATTTTGATGAGAAGCAGAATCGAAAAGCTTACTGGAAGATAAGAAATGACCCCAATAACTTAAATTTTACTGATGAAGAGGTAAAGAACTTAGTCGCATGGATAAAGCACATGAGTAAACTTGCTCTGGAACTATGGAAACGGATTGATAGTAAGTAAGATAAATTAAGAGAAAGATGAAGGTAGGGGGAAGATTATCATCTAAGCAAATGCTTTTGGATATAGGTGCTATGCGGAAATATGCACTAAAGCTCTTGGAAGAGAACAAGCCATATACGCATCTACTAAAAGAAATTTTGATAGATGATTATTATTATGTAGAAAGTAAGCCGTTGCCTTCTATTAAAGAATTAGTTCAGCGAAGTGTTTAAAGTATAATAAAGTCCGGGATTATATTTTAAAGTTTTATACCGATCTAGTTTTAGATCATGATTCCAGACTAACTCTTTCTTTTCAGAAAGTTAGCTATGTGTTTTACATCAGAGAATTTTGGGGAAATGAGTCACCCCATGTGAAAGTAGACTATATGCCGGTAGTACCTAGGATAGGAGAAGATATTGAGCTATCGTTTTTTAAAGCACATTTAAACATTGCCCACTTCCATGTCGAGCAAGTTCAACCTGACTTTGATCAGGATAGTCAAACTATCTACATTTGGCTAAAGCCTGGCTTAAAGTATGTAAGCTACTGAAAGTTGAAAGATGAGCATAACGGCTAATCTATTAAGCTCAACTTCCTCTATTCGTTTGTTTCAACAGAAATTAGATGAAATGAATACCGATTGCAAATGCCTTAATTCATACTTAAAGGATTTCCTGCAGCAATCAAATCTGTAATTAGTTGACCGGATTGGCCTGACCAAAATTCTTTATCACACACTATTATTAGCTGCTTCTGAGCTCTACTAACGGCTGTGTTCACTAAGTTGAGCCCTTTCGATATAGGTTTTTTGGAATCAACGAACCACATATCATTTGTATCAACCACACTTAGAATAACAGTATGCCATTCCTTTCCTTGTGATCCATGTACCGTTGATAACTTGAGATCGTTTCGTTGTTGAGGCAAGCGCTGACCTAAAAGCTTTAACTGCTTAGAGTAAGGTGTAAGAATTACGAAGTTCTCTTCCTGAGCCTTCACCAGTTGACTCACGATTTGTGTAATTGCCTCCACCTCATTTTTGCTGGTTCTGCTTTTAAAAGCATCGACCTTTTTGGCATCCACAAAAAGGATTTGTGTATCTCCTTGATCCACAGAGGATGTGAAAGAGTCGGCATAAACGTGATGTGCTAAAACTTTTGCTAGAGATCTGCCAAAACGAAAAGTCTCACTAAGCTGAGAGCGTTCCATGGCAGAGCAACTGAGATCTTTGTTATCAAAATAGTCAAGTAATGCCTGATCCTTACTTTGTAGAAACAAAGATTCTACAAAAATGGCTGATTGAGCCCAAATAAAGACATTCTTATAATCAGGATTCTTTTCAATGTCACTGTCATTGATCTCACAAACAGGAGGCAGCTGTTTATGGTCACCTAAGAAGGTAATTGGTACTTTATTATGAAATAGCGTTAGTGCCTTGATAACATTCGCATACCCAGCCTCATCCAGAAAGATATGTGACACGTCTAGCTTTTTATCATGAAAATTTCCGATATAGCTATCCAGGGTACATGCAATTACTTTTACCTCCTTTAATCTTTGTTCAGTAGAGAATGCTGCAATCTTTTCACGCTCATTGTTAAGTCTAGCTAAAGTACTGTTGATTTGATCCTCAGAATAATGTTGGTAATCAGATAAAAATTGGCTATCAACTTCTACTTGTTTCAGCTCCTCTTCCAAAGCTTCTTCAAATTGGTCTTTAACAGCTATGTAATTATTTTCATTTACATGGCTTGCCACTGCTAATAGATTTATCTGCTTCTCTAACTTTTCAAAAATGATTTCTTTTAGCTCAGTTATACTTTCCTCTACACCTTTTAATTCATTGGTGTATTGGTTAATAGCCTGTAGCTGTGGCTGTAATGAATCCTTTAAAGAAATCAGAGTACTTATAGCCTGTTGTGTTCTAACCTCAGCTCGTTCTAACTTTTGCTCTGTTGTGGTAGGTCCTGAGGAGAAAAACTTGTAAAGCTTATTTGTAAATGAATTTACAGAGGCTTTAAGGGCTATTCTTTCTTTATCTACTTTGCTTAATGTTTCTTCTTGTCTGTGTATAGCTATCTCAATAGATTTGCGTTTTAGAGTAGCGTTTTCGAAATTACTTTGTGACTTCTGCTTTTTGTTTTTGTATTTTTTGAACTTGTTGAAGAGGGGTAAGCTTTCTTTTGCTTTTTCAAGTGCTTGTCTGTTTTGCTCATATGCAATTACCCTTTCAAATAAGCTTATCTGATTGTCAATTTCTTCTAGCTTTTTTTGTACTCCCTTCTGTTCACATACATCAGGATAATCTTCAGCAAAATTTTTTGAAGGTGTTCCAAGCCTCAGAACTTGCGTTCTCTCTACCTTAGCTTTGTCCAACATTTTAATTACGCCTCTTAGAACCTGCTCAAGAGCATTATTGGTAGGTGCTAATATGGCAACTCGTTTATTATTTAAAATATAGTGCAGAATTGCGTAGGAGAGTACGAATTGAGTTTTACCGGTGCCTGGCGCTCCCCAAATATAGGAGAAAGGGTTATGAAAGATATTGGACAGAGCTGCTTTTTGGTTTTGTGATGGCTCTAATCCTGGCAAAAACTTGATTTGATTGGAGCTATTTTTTAATACTGAAGCCTTTTGTGGCAAACCGATACCATTCCCATTTTTTTCATACCAAACCTTAACCCTTCGGACTAAAAATTTTAAATCAGACACTACAAATAGATCACCTGCTTTTATAAATCTAAAAACAGTCTGAAGCTCTTTATTAGGCTTGACTAGAAGAAGGTTTTTGTCAGAGTTATACTCTACTACTTTTACTTGAGTTGTATCAAATAAATTGGCTTTGACTTTAAAAAAAATGGATTCTGTATCGAATAACTTTGCCGAAAGCCTAAGCTTAATGTACAAATCCTTTTTAGAATTTATTTCCAGATCAAAGACACTTACTTCCTGAACCCCTTTTTTATGTAGTTCTAGGTACTTTAAATACTTATCAGCACTATCAATACAAGTATTTCTTATCTCCTCTACTTCCATCTTCCAACCTTAAATAAAATGTCAATAGTCAGGCAGAAGTATTACCTAAACTCCAGCCTTACATTATTGTTATCTCAAATTTATGCTATTTTTTATTGTCTTTAAAAGAAAGGTTGGGAATAGCTTTTATTTTTTTTGAGTTTAATGGTTTAAAGGTGATTCAACAGTAGCTTTACAGCTAGGTAATAATAAAGTAGTAGCACTGAAATATCAGAAGATTATAATAGTAATGTCATAGCTTCTTACTATAATGAACGCAGAGTTTAACAAAGAAATGTACTAATATATCTGGATAGCTTATGGCTAGCTTAGAGTGGTTCTACATGTTTTATTTAATTTTTTACTCCTTAGATAACTAAACGTGATTGTCCTGTAATATTTATAAACAGAGAACATAGTTAGTAAGGATAGCACTAGGGAAGAAGGTGTAATAGATTCTGTTGATAAATTATTATTGACTGCTTCTTTGAGACCAGCTATTGGTAGTTAGTATCTTTTTCTTTGCTGAAGATTAAAAAAATATTTGCATTCAATCATAACAAATCAACATATAATATATCATATGTTATGAGAAGTTGCTAGATTTGAGTTATTAATTTGATAAAATATGAAAGCAACTTTTACAATTATTTCATTTCTGTTGATCATCCCCAAAGTGCTACTTGCACAGTTAAGTCCAGTAGAAGTAGCTGATTTATCAGTTAAAGTTCCTGGCCTAGAGACTACGGAATTATATTACGGTTTTGAAGAGGGAGATGAGTTGAAATTCAACTACCAAGACTTTAGTAAAAAAAGTATAAAGCAGATTGAAATTGTAGAGTATCCTTCAAATGTGAAATACTCTGGCTATGAAGTTAAAGAGTTGACCAAGACCATAAAGATAAACAAAAGGGGGATTTACATCTTTAGGTTTATCAATTCAGCTTTAGGTCAGCGTGTTGGCTCAGTAAAAATTAGTAGAGTTCCTGTAAATGATAAAGCTCTGGGGTTCAATCCAAATATCAATTGGAAAGAAGTAGCTGATACCACTTATGCTATTGTCAAAAAGAAAGAACTTGTTGGACAGGATACTACTTATAAGATGGTCAATGTAAGAGAACTTGTAAATACAGAGACTCTAGTTGAGGAACTTTTTAACAAAAAAGAACAGGTGGCTGCTCAGATGACCATGGGTAAAGCAAGCGAATCACTTCTTACAATTACAATGCCTCGGAATTATAATACTGAGCTTGAATCTCGTGAAGTAGTTGCTTGGGCATATTGGATAGGAGTAGGTCAAGAAGGCCATAATGCATTCGAAGCTAATAAGGCTAAATATATGAAAGCACTTGGTGGTGTGGCTAATGCTACAGGTAATCCGTTAATTGGGCTAGCACTTAACCAGTTCGCTTTCCTACCCACAGGTAATGCAGGAAGTAATGTTGCTTATTACTTTTTCCAAGATCAAGCAAATGCTGAAATGTTTTGGCACAACCATGATGCTAAGGGTTGGCGATTTTTTGATCAAGGCAATGGGGTTTCGGGATATGGCAGAAAAGAAGCTCCCTTGCAAGGCACATTTTACCTTGGGCTCCATAATGACAATGTATACAACGATATAAATGTTGATGTGAAGTTTGTTGCAGTAGTACAGAAAAAGACATACCAAACTAAGCAAATAAAGCAGCCAATAGTAACACCAAGATATGAGGAGAAGGTATACAAACAACCAAATGTGAGTATTAAGAAAGTGCCGACACATTCCTAACTTATGTAATAAGTTAATACTTCCTATAACTAATAATCCCTCTACCACAATAGAGGGATTATTAGTTATAGGACATTCTTTTCGTGCGAAATGAAAAGCATAATAAGTATGCTCTTCATTTATTTAAGTCATAGTTCGAAAAGGATAAGAGTAACAGCCTATAAAAACAATTTTGTTACTTTTCTGTTACTCTAGAAACAAAAAACCCGCTTATTTATCGAAATAAGCGGGTTTTTAAGCTTTACTAAGTAGTCCGTAGGGGAATCGAACCCCTGTTGCCAGAATGAAAATCTGAAGTCCTAACCCCTAGACGAACGGACCGTTATGTATTTTGTGTCACTCATTCCTGATTGACGATGCAAATATAGGCTACAAAAATGTTTTGCAAAACATTTAGCTCAAAAAAAAACGAAACAAAGTGTAAAGTATTCGTATTCAGGGGAGAAAAAAATATTGGTTTTCCTTTTAGCGAATACGTAACTTCGCACCACATTAAATATACATCTTACCAAATATAGATACCATGTCTAAAATTAAAGTTGCAATTAACGGTTTTGGCCGTATCGGTAGACTTACTTTTAAGGCACTGCTCCAAAAAGAGAATGTAGAAGTAGTAGCTATCAATGACCTTACTAATACCAAAACTCTTGCCCACCTGCTAAAATATGACTCTGTGCATGGCAAGTTTGATGGTACAGTAGAAGCCACTGAAAATGGCATTATCGTAAATGGTCGTGAGATCAGAATTACTGCTGAGCGTGAGCCAAAGAACCTGCCTTGGAAAGAGCTTGGCGTGGATGTAGTGCTGGAATCAACTGGTCGTTTCGTAGACGAGCAGGGTGCTGGCGGACATATTGAGGCTGGTGCTAAAAAAGTAGTTATCTCTGCTCCTGCAAAAGGTAACATCCCTACAGTAGTACTTGGTGTAAACGAAGACATCCTTACTGGTGATGAGAAGATCGTTTCTAACGCATCTTGTACCACTAACTGCCTTGCGCCAATGGCAAAAGTGCTGGATGATACATTTGGTATTGAGAAGGGCTACATCACTACTGTGCATGCGTATACTTCTGACCAGAACCTACAGGATGCGCCTCACAGCGACCTGAGAAGAGCACGTGCTGCTTCTTACTCTATCATCCCAACATCAACTGGTGCAGCTAAGGCCGTAGGTCTTGTATTACCACACCTTAAAGGTAAACTGGATGGTGTTGCCATGCGTGTTCCAGTTCCGGATGGCTCTTTAACCGACTTAACAGTTGTGTTGAAGAAGCCTGCAACAAAAGAAGAAATCAACGCAGCGCTTAAAAAGGCTGCTGAAGGTGAAATGAAAGGTATCCTGGAGTATACTGAGGATCCCATCGTTTCTATTGATATCGTAGGTAACCCGCACTCTTGTATCTTTGATGCAGAGATGACATCAGCTAACGAAACACTTGTAAAAGTAGTAGGCTGGTACGATAATGAAACTGGTTACTCTAACAGAGCCGCTGACCTGATTGCAAAGTTAGGACAGTAATTCTGTAAAATTTTTAGTAAACGGAAGCCCGCCAACAGGTGGGCTTCCGTTTTTTATATGCGTATATGTACAGATGATAGAAATAAATTATTAAATTGATATATATCATACTTTAGCCAGTTAACCAGGTATACCTTTGAGATCAATAAATCCTTTAAACCACTAACTACAAACACCATGAGACGCATACTTGTACCTACAGACTTTTCGGAACAGGCACAATACGCTTTTGAAGTTGCTGTAAATATTGCCCGTAGAACCGGAGCTGCCATTAAGCTGCTGCATGTAATTGATATGCCGCGCTCAATCGGTTTTAGTGCTACCGGTGATGTAACTTACCACGATAATATGGAGCAATTATACATAGTGCGCCTGCTGGAAAGTACAAAAAGCAGAATGTCCCTACTACTGAACAAGGTTAACCATAGTGGTGTGGAAGTGGTGCAGGAGGTTGATGTAGATAGTATTGTTGGTAAGATTAAGCGTGTAGTGGCGGATGATAAGGTTGATCTGATTGTAATGGGATCGAAGGGTTCTAGTGGCATGGATGAATTCCTCATCGGGTCTAATACAGAAAAGGTAGTGCGCACGGCAAATTGTCCGGTGCTAACTATAAAGAGACACCAGCCTGACTTTGAAATAAAAGAGATAGTTCTTGCTTCTGATTTCAGGCGGGAAGTTGGTAAAGCCATGGATTCTTTTAAGTTCTTTCAACAGCTTTTTGATGCCCGGGTACACTTGGTATACATCAATACACCAGGCGCATTTGAGTCAAGTACAAACCTGCGCAGCAAACTGGCTCATGCCGCCGAAAAGTACGACCTGCGTAACTATACCATAAATGTGTATAACGATACCATAGAAGAAGATGGCATACTGCATTTTGCTGAGGATATCAATGCCGATATGATTATGATGGCTACGCATGGGCGTACAGGCCTTTCTCACCTGTTGAGCGGAAGTATAGCCGAGGACCTGGTTAACCATACCAGCCGACCGGTGCTGACGTATCACATTTAAACTATAGTTTTATACTCAAAAGCCCGGTTATACTTGTATGGCCGGGCTTTTTGTTTACAGCAGTAAAGGTTACTTTTGTACTTATACTTACTATACAGCATGAGTACACGTCCGCGCATTCGGTTTATCATTAATCCTGTTTCCGGTACCAGGAGCAAGGTTGATGTAGCCGCCCGTATTAAACTATACTTAGATCACGGCAAACTCGACCATGATATAGTTTATACTGATTATGCCGGACATGCTACGGAGCTTGCTGCAACTGCTGCTGCCAGCAATTACACAGCTGTAGTGGCTGTGGGGGGAGATGGTACTGTAAACGAAGTTGCACGGGGACTGCTACACACAAATACAGCTTTAGGTATACTTCCAAAAGGCTCGGGTAATGGTTTGGCAAGGCACCTGCAACTACCCCTGAACCTGAATAATGCCATTAAAGTGCTGAACACAGGAGAAATATCGGTAATAGACAGTGGTACGATCAATGATATTCCCTTTTTCACCACAGCAGGTATAGGTTTTGATGCGTATATCAGTTCAGTGTTTGCTGGTAATAAGCGCCGTGGATTAAAAACATATGTGGAGTTGGTGCTAAAAGAAGTACGCACTTATAAACACCTGCCTGTTAAAGTATGGCTTAATGAGCTTGAAATGCAAACAGATTGTTTTGTGATGGCTTTTGCCAATGCTGCCCAGTATGGTAACAACGCATACATTGCACCACTTGCCGATATACGGGATGGTTTATTGGATGTATGCCTGGTGCGCCAACTGGATTTTATTAAAGCTATTAACCTAAGCTACTGCATGCTGACAAAACAACTGGCAAATGTGCAGAGCGCAGAATATTTTAAAACGAAACATATAAGGGTCGAAACAGAAGAACCAATGATGTTTCATGCAGACGGAGAGTTTAAAGGCAAAACCAGCCACTTTGAAGTTAACCTGAAACCGGAGTCGTTAAAGGTGCTGATACCTAAGGGCAAAGTATAAGTATAGACTAAGAAACCATGAGTGATAAAAATAAGAAAGGCCGCCAGGGAGTAGTATATTCTACAAATTCCGATTTCAACTATCAGTACGAGCAGGAGCATGAAGCAGAAACGCTCCCGCCACAGCAGCAAAACCTGAAAGTGATGCTGGATAAGAAGTCGCGTGGTGGTAAGCAGGTAACCTTAGTAGAAGGCTTTGTTGGCTCAGACGATGATCTGAAAGAACTAGGAAAAATGCTGAAGAATAAATGTGGCGTAGGCGGATCCGCTAAAGACGGTGAGATCCTAATCCAGGGTGATTTCAGGGATAAAGTGTTGCAAACCTTGCAAGCAGCAGGCTATAAGGCAAAGAGAGTAGGTGGGTGATTGGAGTGATAGTTTTTGAATACTTGTACTATAGAATGTTTAAAGCATATAAGGCTAAAAATGATTCTCCAGCTATTAGAACTTATATGTACATTGCTTTCCTTCAGTTCAGTCTAATTGCATTAGTCTTTATTTATCTTGAAGGTTCCTTGAAAAGAGCAGGGGTTATAGATAAAAAGCTCTCAGTGAGTTACCTAATTATAGCGGGTATTTTAGCCTTATTTTATACTTATCTACGTTATTAAAGAAAGGATTATAGTTACTATACCAACAAGTTTGGAATGCTTAACAAGCTAAACAATTTCTTGAGAATATGGATGTTTATAGTTCTTCCGTTTCTCCTCTTTTTCGGAGGAATCTACATATATATTCTTCTTTTCGGAGGAACAATTTTAGGAGAATTACTACAAGGCTATCTTAATTAATTATTCTTCTTTACTCATTAAACAAGCCCTGCACTTTCTCCAAATCTTCCGGTGAGTCTATACCTATGGTTTCAAACTCAGTCAGGGCAGTGGTGATCTTAAAGCCGTTTTCCAGCCAGCGCAATTGTTCTAAAGACTCAGCCAACTCTAAACCAGAAGGCGGTAGTTGTGTGATCTGCTCCAGTATATCAGCTCTATAACCGTAAATGCCGATGTGTTTATAATAAGTATGTTGTTTATGCCAGATATCCTGTGGCACGTTGCGGCAGTAAGGTATAGCTTGGCGGCTGAAGTATAACGCATCCCCAGACTTGCTAAGTACTACCTTTGGGGCATTAACATTAAACAGCTCTTCTTCGGTTGTTATCTTTTTAACCAGCGTAGCCAGTTGCGTATTTGGGCGTGTAAAACAGCTGGCAACAAGGTCTATCTGCTCAGGTTTGATAAATGGCTCGTCGCCTTGTATGTTAATGATATACTCGTAAGGCTTGTCGTGCAGTTTGTACGCTTCAAAACATCGGTCGGTGCCACTCTGGTGATGCTCTGCAGTCATTACAGCTTTTCCGCCAAATTCCAGTACATGCTCATAAATACGGTCATCGTCGGTGGCAACTATAACTTCAGCTAAGCCCGACGCAGATGCCTGCTCATAAACCCGACGGATCATAGTTTTGCCATTGATATCGGTAAGAGGTTTACCCGGAAAACGGGTTGATGCAAAGCGGGCTGGAATGATGCCGAGTACGTCCATAGTTTCTACTTGTAAGTGCAGGCTCAAATATACGGAAGTACCCGGTTTATTTAAGGTTAGCAGCGGGCAGTTTTCTTCTTTTTACCAGTGCGTCCCATTTGCTCTACTTTCTCGATGTAAGTATAAGCTTCCGGAGTTTTGCAGGCTGTACCACCCATATCTACCTGTACTTTGCCAATAGTTTTGGCTACTTCTTTGGCTTTTGCAGTAAGGGTAGGTATAAAGCAACCCATCGCAATTACAAATCCGTTCATGGTGTAGCGCACACGGTTCGGGCTGCTGTGTATAGCTTGCGCTACATGGTCCAATTGGCTGGTAAGGTACTCCAGGTCCAGTTCAGAATCCCCTTTTATACTTGCCAAACTCGATAGCGTAGCCCAACCGGTAGTAGCAATTCTTTCGTCATCAGACTGTATCCATTCCTTTGCCAGTTCTAAACCATAGTTGCTTTCAGAGGCTACCCACGCAACTGTATACTCGCTGAGCATATACCAGTTTGCCTGTTCAGCCCAATCCTGCAGGTCTTCTTTGGTCATAGCTTTTTCGTCGGCAATCAATCCGGCCAGGTACATGGCATCAGAGTTACCAGTGGCATACAGCTCTTTGGCCAGGTTATAGTTCTTCTTCAGCCTCTTTTGGATAGGCTTCAGGTCACCAACTTTTACACCGAAGAAAGGTTCCTGTGCACCATGCTTCAGCCAGGTTCTTTTGGTTTGTTGGTCGCCAAGGGTTTCCAGGTGCAGCAGTACTTCCTGAACCGTCATTACCTGCGATGGATCTTTAGAATCATGATCTGGTTATACTGTCTGCCCATCATGCAAGAGATAGCATTCTTCTTATAATTGATTATTGAAAGTCTAACAGCAATAGGTTCGCCAGTTCTATAAGATTCCGGAATAGCAGATTCATTTATAGGTTTATGCCTCGGGTACCGATCTCCTGTAGAGATAATGTAACCACATCCATCGGTTTCATATTTTCCTGTCCAGGTTATAGTTGCATCCAGCATCTGCACATCTTCGTTTTCTTCATCATCGCAGGATATCAGGAAGAGCAGGCTAAAAGCAAAAAAGAGTAGTCTTAGTTTCATAAAATAGCAGTTTAACACAGGACCCACGAAAGGCCACTGAAGTTGCAAGCTATTACAAAATATAGTTTACAGTCTTTCTATAGAAACGATGCGGATGCCTGGCATAGAGCGATCCTGTGTAGATAGGCCGCAGCGACGATCTATCATTTCACCGGTTTCAGTGTAGGTTACTTTTACAGGTACAGTTGCTTCTTCCTGTTTAAACTCGTCGCCAATTACAGCTTCGTCTTCCGGTTTATAATCTTTGCCGTCAATGGTCAGTTTAAAGCCGCATCCATCCACCATATATTCCCCGGACCACTCTAGTTGCGCTTCTTTTGTGATAGCTTGGTTTTCTGAGTTCATAGCTTTTTTTGAACAGGATGTAATTAAAACAGATGCTGAAAATAATAGTGTAGTCAATAAGGATAATCTCATAAATGCTTGTGGTTAGTGAATTTAAAGGTTAAGAGTTGAATGGGTTTAAATATACCTTAATCCTATGATCATTTAACTCATAGTCAGGCTTTCTTTACGCGCAGGGCAAAAGTGCTGTGGTCTATCACTTCCACTGTTTCGCCTTTTTCAATATATCCTTCGCGGGCCTGGGCATCATATAAGGTATCATCTATCAATACACGGCCAGTAGGTGCCATACGGGTGTGGGCAATACCTGTTTTACCTACCAGGTGAGAAGCGTCTGCCGAAGACCGGTAACCTTCCGAACCCTGAAATGTATTTTGCAATACCACGCGCTTCATGGTTCGGCTGGCAGCAAAGCGGCTCCAGGTTAGCGCAACTAAAACTACAGCGCCAACCATACCTAACACTACTGAAATCAGGCTCTGCATTAAGGCGCTGGATGGCACAAATGTAAAGTCGAAGTTCTGGTTATTAACCATGATGAGCAAAAGTGATACAAACACCAGTATAATGCCGCTGATGCCCGCAATGCCAAACCCCGGAATTACCAGTACCTCCACGCCAATAAGTATAAGCCCGGCAATAAACAGTAATATTTCCCAGTTCTCGGCCAGGCCGTTCAGGTAATAAGGCGTTAAGTATAAAATACCTGCCACTACGGCTGTTGCCAACGGAAAACCAATACCCAGAGCCTGCAACTCATAGTATAAGCCCCCGATGATCAGCAGTAAAAGTATACCACTTACAAACGGATTCAGGAAAAAGGAAATGATCTTGTTGGTGGTGCTCAGTTCATAGGTTACTACTTCAGCATCCTGCAAATTTACCTGTTGCAGTACCTGCTCTATGTTGGTGGCTACACCGTCGCAAAAGCCATGCTTTATAGCTTCGGATGTGGTAAGTGTAAGTACCTGGCCCGCGGATAAAGTACTATCAACGCTGGCCTCTACCATTGCTTCCGCCAGGTGCGGGTTTCGGCCCTGGGCTTCGGCAGTAGAACGCATAATAGAACGCATGTAACTTTGGTATTTACCCGGAGCAGCCTCGCCGTTTGCGCCTACAACAGTTGCCGCTCCAATGTTGGCACCCGGAGCCATATAAATACTGTCGCAGGCCATTGAGATCAGTGCACCCGCCGAGGCCGCATTTTTATTAATGAACACATACATTGGTTTTGGATATTCCAGTATGCGCTTGCGCATCTCATCGGCATCGTTCAGGGCACCGCCAAATGTATCGAGTATCAGCAGTACGTGGTCAGCTTTTATTTCGGTGGCATGGTTCAGGGCCAGCTCGGTATAGCGGTTGGTGCGCGGGTCTATCTCTGATTTTATCTCCATCACCAGTACTTTCTGTTTTTGTGCCCAGCCAGTAACAGGCAGCAACAAAAAGATCGGGAGCAGATACAACAAAGCAAAATGCCAACGTTTTGAGTCAGATTTCATACATTTGGGGCTGATACTGTGCCATTTTGGTTGAATATAGTAAAAAGTTAAGAGTTATACTTCCACTACTTTATACATACGACTTTGGAGCGCCTGTGTGGCGTATGCGACTGGATGCTGCAGCTAACCGGCTGGCCCTGGAAGTGCGTGATGCGGATTTGTTATTAGCAGATTTTTATACTTTAGAGCTCACGCATAATAAGCTTAAAAAACTGCCATTACCGGGAGCTAAAAACTGGTGGCTGGGCCTGGAGGATGTACACGAAGGACTGTTGCTGTTACATAGCTATGGCGACCGACAAACAGGGCAGCACAAAGGCATAATGGCCTACACTGCCGAAGAAGGAAAACTGCAATGGCAACAACCCGAACTGGCTTTTTATGGTGTAAGCGCTGATGGAATTTTGGCTTTAGATTTACAGGATCAGAAATTATACTTACTGGACTCGCAAACCGGAACTATACTTTCTGAAAACGTGTCACTGGTAGGCGGTGCAAATTCGGTAGCAGAATATAATATTGAGCGAACGAAAGCGTGTGTATACCCGATGCTGTTCCTGGAAGGGGAGCCATATTTTACGCAAGTGCAGGATTTTCTGGAACATCAGCTGCAGGTTAAACCCGTGAAGGGAATAGAATACGCTGAGACTGAACAATATATTCTGGTAAGCTTTTATACCGAAACAGCAGACGGAAAATTAGATAACCTGTTGAGTGTGTTTGACTTGAACGGTGAATTGCAGTTGCGCCAACGTATTGCACACGGATTAAGTGGCATAGGTTCAGATACTTTTATTATCTTTAACCACAATTTATACTTTATTCAGCAACGAAACATTTTAGTTGTATATAGTCTTTCATAGTTTACCTTTTAGCCCATGGTACGCATACTTTTACTAGTTCTTTTATTATCTCCTGTACTATCATTTTCGGCCTCGGCCTTTAACCTTACTGCCCTGCGCGACTCAGTAGGAGTAGAGCGCCGCAATGGAAAGTTTTTTGTGAAGCACAAGGTAGAACCAAAAGAAACCCTTTATGCCTTATCGCGCAAGTATGGCGTGCCTGTTGCCCAGATCGTAGAGTCTAACCCTGCAGTGGAGGCAAGTATAAAAATTGGCCAGGTAGTGCTAATTCCTAGCAAGGCACCATTATCAGCTGCTGTTAATGCTGCAACAACTAAGCCAGCTGCACCTGCTGCCAGCAACCGCACCTTTACTGTAAATGCAAAAGGCGAAAAGCTACATAAGGTAGAAGCCAGACAAACGCTTTACAGCATTTCGCGCATGCATGGCATATCAGTAGACAATATTAAAAGCTGGAATAAACTGGCATCTAACGAGATCGAAATTGGTACGGAGCTAATTGTGGGCAAAGGGGCTGTGCCAACTGCCAGCAAGCCGGTGTATGTGCCAGAAGCCGACGACGAGGTTGAAAAGCCTGTTGCCGCAACTCCTGCTACTAAACCAGCGACATCAACCAAAACTACAACACCAGCCAAAACGGAGCCTGCTCCAGCTACAACTACAACGCCTGTTGCCACAACTACAGTAAGTGAGCGCGAAGAAGAAGCTGGCACAACCGAAACTGCTGCCGGCGTTAAGAAGGTGATTGAAAATGGCATGGCTGAAATGATTGATCCGAAGGCAGATACCAACAAATACCTGGCACTGCATAAATCAGCCCCGGTTGGTACCATTATGCAGGTAAAGAATGCGATGAACGGCCAGGTAGTGTATGTGCGTGTAATTGGTAAATTACCTGAGACAGGCGCTAACAGCAATGTAGTGGTTCGTATCTCTAAAAAGGCTTACCAGAAGCTGGGTGCTGTTGATCAAAAGTTCAGAGTAGAAGTATCGTATATGCCGTAATTACGGTCTGGATTTATACTTTAAAGCCTGAGCAGCAATGTTCAGGCTTTTTTGTTTAAAGTAACTACTTTTAAAGTACCCGTATACTTCAGTTACAGAAATCAAAACCAATGAAGCAAGATATTGCCGCTATAAAAGCCCTGCTGGATGACCGGGTGGAGAAGTATAACCAGCCCAATTTCATCCCAAACGATCCGGTATCTATACCACATAGGTTCACTAAAAAGCAGGACATTGAGATAAGCGGATTCTTTGCTTCGATTCTGGCGTGGGGACAGCGTAAGACCATCATTAATAACTGCGTAAAGCTCATGAACCTGATGGATAATGCACCGCACGATTTTATACTTCATCACCAGGAGCAGGACCTGACACGCTTTTTAGGTTTTAAGCACCGTACTTTTAATGATACCGACCTGCTATACTTTCTGCATTTCTTTAACTGGTACTATAGCAAACACGATAGCCTTGAAACAGCTTTTACCGGCAAGAATAACGAGATCAAAACACAAAGAGAGCGGCTGATACATTTCCATGATCTGGTGTTTAGCCTGGAAGAGGCACCGCATCGGTCAAAGAAACATATCTCTACACCAGCCCGGAAATCAGCCTGTAAAAGAATAAATATGTACCTGCGCTGGATGGTACGAAAAGATAACAACGGCGTAGATTTCGGGATATGGGACACTATGAAACCCGCTGACCTGGTTTGCCCCTGCGATGTGCATGTAGAGCGTGTTGCCCGCCGTCTTGGACTGATAACCCGCAAAGGAATGGACTGGCAAACCGCTGAAGAACTGACTGACCACCTTCGCACCTTTGACCCGACAGACCCTGTTAAGTATGATTATGCGCTCTTTGGTTTAGGTGTGGAAGAAAAGTTTTAGCAGTCTATACTTCTTTTTTATACTTTTTTACCTCCAGTTCATCAGGGCATTGTTGCAATAGCTCGGCTATACTTTGCTGAAATACCGGGTGCACTAAGCCGGGAGCTATTTCCTGTAAAGGCAGTAGTGTAAAACGGCGCAGGTGCAGTTGCGGATGTGGTATTGTCAGGCGTTGCGTTTGCTGAACAAGGTTGTCGTAGAACAGGATATCGATATCGATCACGCGTGCTCCCCAGTGCTCCAGGCGTTCGCGCCCCAAGTCATGCTCTATGGTATTTATAGTTTGCAATACCTGCTCCGGGCCAAGTATAGTTTCTACCTCCAGCACCTGGTTCAGGAAACTTGGCTGGTCTGTTTTGCCCCAAGCTGCAGTTTCGTATAAAGCAGAAGCTTGTTTTATACTTCCCACCTGCGCGGCTATACTTTCGCGGGCCTGTTGTAAGTATAACGTACGGTCGCCGAGGTTACCACCTAGCAGCAGGTATAGTTTAGGCATGTTTCCTGAAAAATGCTATACTTAGGTCTGCGGCTACGCGTGCTGCTTCCGGTAATTCATTTTTTTCGTAAGGGTGCATGCCACCAAAGGAGTGGTCAGTGCCGGGCAACAAATGCATTTCAGCGTCGGGTTTCCAGCTTTGCAGATCGTGAGCCATTTGTACGGGCAGTGTTTCGTCTTCTTCGCCGTGCAATATAAGTAAAGGCTGGCGCATGTTCTTTATCACCTTTGGTATCTCCAGCCGCTGTTTATTGGCTAAGTAGTTTTCCATTATCTGGTAATACATCGGCATTTTCAGGCCGGTGCGGGCATTGGTTATCCATTGCACCCCTTCGCGTTGCCACTTGTCATTTTCCAGTTCATCCCAGCGTTGGTCAAATTTATTAACCGCAGCCCAGGTTGCCACAGCTTTCACTCGGGTATCTTCCGCAGCTTTAAGTATAACGGTGCCACCCCCGCGGCTATGCCCGATCAGGTAAATATGCTCCAGGTCCAGCTCTTTGTAAGGCAGCGGCCCTTCTACATTCTCTACCATGTCTATCAGCGCTTTTAAGTCGTCGAGCTCCAGGCAGAAGTTGTTATTGCCAAAAGCTTCGAGGTCATGCAAATCAGAATAATCCTCTACAGTAGTGCCGTTGTAGGCAAAGTTGAATTTAACAAACACAAAGCTACGCTCAGCAAAATACTGCGCAAGCAAATTGTAGTGCCCCCAGTCTTTAAAGCCTTTAAAGCCATGCGTAAAGATTACGATAGATTTAGGTTTCCCGGATGGTACATACACGGCGTCAGCGGTGAAAGGTCTTCCATGTTCAGGATAAACTACGAAATCAACTTTTAGTGTATCTGCCATAGGTAAGGGTATTTAAAATGGCTTTTAGGATGCTTAAACGGCTTAAAATAATGGTTTGTTGAAATATTTAAAGGATTATTTGTTAACGTCTTATGGTAATAGTTGTAAATACATTAATCAGACTTCTTAAAGAAACTATAAACCAAACTTAAAGTTTAGCCAATCAATACTAAAAACTATAAACAAGGTAAACAGGCTGTTTTATACTTTAGTAACTTTCAAATAAGCTAACGCCTTAAAATATCTGTGTAGCAATTTAACAATTAAACCCCGTTTTGCTACTGCAGGTTTGGAAACCACTATTGCAGGCAGTAATATTGCAACACCAACACATGAGCAGCACCCTAGATAAAATACAAGCGCCAATTGCCGGCGAAATGGAGCTTTTCGAGAAGAAGTTCCGGACTTCCATGAAGTCGAAGGTGCTGTTACTGGACCGAATCATGAGCTACATCGTGAAGCGTAAAGGCAAACAGATGCGCCCGATGTTTGTGTTCTTCACGGCTAAACTCTACCACGAAACCATTACCGATGCTACTTACCGTGGTGCTGCTCTAATTGAGCTGCTGCATACGGCTACATTGGTGCACGACGATGTGGTGGATGATGCCAATTACAGACGTGGTTTCTTCTCAGTTAATGCCCTCTGGAAAAACAAGATTGCCGTGCTCGTGGGTGATTATCTGCTCTCAAAAGGCTTGTTGCTTTCGTTGCAGAACGATGATTTTGAGTTGCTCAAGATCGTATCGAATGCGGTGAAGGAGATGAGCGAAGGGGAGCTGCTGCAAATAGAAAAAGCCCGCCGCCTGGATATTGACGAAGCCGTATACTTTGACATTATCCGTCAGAAAACGGCATCGCTTATTGCCTCTTGCTGTGCGGTTGGTGCTGCCTCGGCAGGTGCCTCAAAAGATGAGATCGAGAAAGCCCGTTTATTCGGCGAAAAAGTAGGAATCGCCTTCCAGATTAAAGACGACCTTTTTGATTACGGAACCGCAGAGATAGGCAAGCCAGTTGGTATCGATATCAAGGAAAAGAAAATGACCTTGCCGCTGATCCACGCCCTACGCCAAGCCGATTGGCTGACAAAGCGCCGCGTTATCTATAACGTGAAAAACAACAACGGCGACAACAAACGCGTGCAGCAGGTGATCGATTTTGTGAAGCAATCAGGCGGCATTGAATATACTATAGAAGTGATGAACCGCTACCACGCCGAAGCGCTGGAGATACTTCATACTTTCCCACCATCTCCTTCACGTACCTCATTGGAACAACTCATTGCTTATACTATAGAGCGGGAGAAGTAATTGATTGTTGATTTCTGATTCTGACAATCATAAAATCTGTAAACTTCAACTATAAATTTGTAAGGTAGGTAACTATGAAGTAGGATAGTTTTGTGAACGCAAAATAACCTATGAAAAATGAGCCTGAACACCAATACCTGGAACCGCCTGCGGTATACTTTATACTTACCCATCTACGACCTTATTGCCGACAGAATCTTCCGGAAGTATAGAAAACGGTCTGTAGAACTTTTAGCTGCTAAACCCGATGATGCTATACTTATACTTGGCGCTGGCACCGGCCTGGATCTGCCGTACCTGCAAGGCTATACAAACTTGACTGCCATCGATATTACACCTGGCATGATAACCAAACTACAGGAACGAGCTGAGAAGCTAAGAATACCTGTAGATGCCCGAGTGATGAATGGCCAGCAACTGGAGTTTGCTGATAATTCTTTTGATGCCGTAATAGCGCACCTTATACTTGCTGTCATACCCGATCCAATTGCCTGCATTAAAGAAGTGGAACGTGTTTTAAAGCCGGGCGGCACGGTTATGGTGTTCGATAAATTTCTGCCGGACGGGCAACAACCATCTATACTTCGCAGGTTCTTTAATCAAATTGCAAGTGCCTTGTTCTCAGATATTAACCGCAGTATTGGCGCTATAGTAAGCCATACTTCCTTAACTATAGAACTAAATGAGCCAGCTGCTTTAAACGGTACTTTCAGGTTGGTAAGATTACGGAAGTCGAAATAAGTATAGCTTTGGATGAAGCATCACATCCGTAATTCCAACCACCCCTAACCCCTCCTTATCTCAGGCGGGGAGTTCTGACTTTACTCCAGCAAAATCAGAAGGTCTATAGTTGCTGCTTAATCTCCGTTAAAAATAAGAATAAGAAACAGCTGCTTGAGTGACTATGTTGGCATAGAAGGCAGTAGTAGCAGACTCCCCGCCTTAGATAAGGGGGGTTAGGGGTGGTTGGATTAGGTGCTGCAATTAAAAAAGGCCGTTACTATAATAGCAACGGCCTTTTTATACTTTATATTGATCGAACAATCAACTATTAAATCTTCTCAGCTAACAACTGGTCCATGGTCTTATTAAAATCGGCTACCCAGTCTTCGTAGTATTTGCCGGTGCCAGGGCCTGAGAACCCAGTGTGTATCTTGCGTACTTTGCCATCTCTGCCAACAAAAATAGTAGTAGGGAAGGAGAGTACATGGTTCAGGGCTGGCAATGCTTTGGCTGCTGCTTCTTTATCTGAGATACCTGCTACCACAAGGTCATAGCCAATGTCAAAACGATCTTTCATTTTCTGCAGACGTGGGGCAGCTTTTTCAAATTCGGGGCTGCGCTCAAAACCTAAACCAATTATTTCCAGGCCACGGCCTTTGTTCTTTGCATAGTATGGGGCCAGGAACTTAGTTTCGTCCATACAGTTCGGGCACCAGGAGCCAAGCAACTGCACAATCACCACTTTGCCTTTATACTTGTCATCGCTAAGCGATATATTTTTGCCGCCCTCTATACTCGGGAAACTGAACTCCAGATTCTCATAACCCGGCTTCAGGAACGTAAGTGAATCGGCATTGGCTAGTGCGGCATTGTCGTTACGCTTGGCGGTCCAGCTTTCGTAACCATTCATGCCTGCATAAAAGTCACCTTTCAACGTGTTGGCATCAGTTGGTTTAGCCGTAAACAAATAAGCATGGTTTCCATCAAAAGTAGAAACGCTCAGTTGGTCGCCATCTACTTGTCCATCTAAATAGCGGTAGTCGCCGGTCTCGGTCAGGAAAGTGCCTGTAATATTATTCCCATCTTGCTCAAAAACGCCAACAGCATCGTAGCTTTTACCTTCTTTATCAGTAAACACTACATCCCATTTGCCATTGTAAGTATAGGCCGCCTTTGCTGGCTCAGCTTTAAAGCGGTTGCTGTTACCATGCTCGGCTGTGAAGGGAAGAGAATATGCGTAAGCCAGGTCGTTGCGTACAAAGCGGCCGGCCATCTTATCATCCTCAACTTTGGCTATCAGGTCGGCATCAAAAATGTGGAGCTTTATTTTTACAGAATCGCCGTCAGAGGTAATCTCGTCCAGAAGTATGCGCTCTTCCCCATTTACTAAGTATAAAACGGTGCTGTCGTTCTGCTGCTTGGCCTCCATTGTAAACGGAATTTCTTTGCCATCGGTACGCTGCAGGGCAACACGCCAGGTGCCCGGTTTTATAGTTGCGGAAGTTGAGTCCATTTTATTTTGCTGGCAGGAGCTAAATCCTACCGTTAACAGCAGGGCAAATAACAAAATAAGCCTTGCAGAAGTATTAGAATAGGTACGTTTCATGGGGTAAAATTACTGTAGGAAATCCGTAAAAGCCAAACATGGGACTGCCTATACTTGTTTATAGGCCAAAGGTTATATTCATAACGTCTAATGTTGCTGAATAGCCTATAGATTTCGTACATTTGTGAACTTCGGAAAAGAAGCATTTTATACATTAACAATAGCAAAACTATGGCATTTGATTTAGGAATGATCAAGGCAGTTTATGCCGGTATGGGTGAGCGCATTTCGGCTGCCCGTAATACAGTTGGCAGACCGCTGACTCTGACTGAAAAGATCCTGTACGCTCACCTATATAACGGTAATGCAACTCAGGCTTATGAGCGCGGAAAATCTTACGTGGATTTCGCTCCGGACAGAGTTGCAATGCAGGATGCCACGGCACAGATGGCCTTGCTTCAGTTCATGCAGGCTGGTAAGCCTACTGTAGCGGTTCCGTCTACAGTTCACTGCGATCACCTGATACAGGCCCGCGATGGTGCAGATTCAGATTTAAGAGACGCTTACAGCGAAAACAAAGAAGTTTACGATTTCCTTGCTTCAGTATCTAACAAGTATGGCATCGGTTTCTGGAAACCAGGTGCAGGTATCATTCACCAGGTAGTATTAGAAAACTATGCTTTCCCGGGTGGTATGATGATCGGTACAGACTCACACACACCAAATGCCGGTGGTCTGGGTATGGTAGCGATCGGTGTTGGTGGTGCTGATGCTGTGGACGTAATGGCTGGTATGGCCTGGGAGCTTAAATTCCCGAAAGTAATTGGTGTGAAGCTGACAGGTAAACTGAACGGCTGGACATCTCCGAAAGACGTTATCCTGAAAGTGGCTGGTATACTTACTGTAAAAGGTGGTACGGGTGCTATCGTGGAGTACTTCGGCGAAGGCGCTGAAGCTATGTCGTGTACAGGTAAGGCAACAATCTGTAACATGGGTGCTGAGATAGGTGCAACTACTTCGGTATTTGCTTACGACAACAGCATGCGCACTTATCTTAATTCTACTAACCGCGAAGAAGTTGTTCAGATGGCTGATGAAGTTGCTGAGCACCTGCGTGCGGATGATGAAGTATACGCTGATCCGGCTTCTTTCTATGATCAACTGATCGAGATAGACCTTTCTACTTTAGAACCACACGTAAACGGACCATTCACTCCGGATGCAGCTTGGCCAATTTCTCAGTTCGCTGCTGTAGTTAAAGAGCACGGCTGGCCAGCTAAATTGGAAGTAGGTCTTATCGGATCTTGCACCAACTCATCTTACGAAGATATTACCCGCGCTGCATCTATAGCAGAGCAGGCGGTAACGAAGAACCTGGTTGCTCAGGCTGAGTTTACCATCACGCCTGGTTCTGAAATGGTACGCTATACTACAGCCCGCGATGGTCTGTTAGATACATTTGCGCAGATGGGTGGTGTTGTATTGGCAAACGCTTGCGGTCCGTGCATCGGCCAGTGGGCCCGTCACACTGATGATCCGACTCGTAAGAACTCTATCATCACCTCATTCAACCGTAACTTCGCGAAACGTAACGATGGTAACCCGAACACACACGCGTTTGTGGCATCACCAGAGATCGTAACTGCTTTTGCTATTGCCGGTGATCTGACTTTCAACCCGCTTACTGATACCTTAACTAACAAAGATGGCCAGCAGGTAAAACTGGATGAGCCTAAAGGTATAGAGTTACCAGTAAACGGTTTTGCTGTAGAAGATGCAGGTTATGTAGCTCCAGCTGAAGACGGCAGTGGTGTAGAAGTTGTAGTTGATCCAAAATCTGACCGTCTGCAGTTACTGGAAGGCTTTAAGCCATGGGAAGGTACTGACCTGACTGGTCTGAAGCTTCTGATCAAGGCGCAAGGTAAGTGTACTACCGACCATATTTCTATGGCTGGACCTTGGTTGAAGTACCGCGGTCACCTGGACAACATCTCCAACAACATGCTGATCGGTGCGATCAACTGCTTTAACGGCGAAGCTAACAAAGTATACAACGACATGACCCGTGGTTATGACTCTGTTCCGGCTACTGCCCGTACTTATAAGTCAGCTGGCATCGGTACCGTTGTAGTTGGTGATGAGAACTATGGTGAAGGTTCATCTCGAGAGCATGCAGCTATGGAGCCACGCCACTTGGGTGTTCGTGCGGTTATTGTGAAGTCTTTTGCACGTATCCACGAAACTAACCTGAAGAAGCAAGGTATGCTGGCGCTTACATTCGCTAACAAAGCAGATTACGACCTGATCGAGGAGAACGACACCTTCGACATCCTAGGTCTGGAGAACTTTACGCCAGGTCAGCCACTGAAAGTGGTACTTAACCACAAAGATGGTTCTAAAGATGTGATCCAGGTAAATCATACATACAACGAAGGCCAGATCGAGTGGTTTAAAGCTGGTTCTGCCCTTAACCTGATCCGTTTAAAAGAAAAGCAGAGCGCTAACGCGTAAGCTATACTTTAGACTATAAACAAAAGGCCTCACTTACTGGTGAGGCCTTTTTCATTTTATACCTTATACTTTTCGAGCTCTCCACATAGATGAAGACCTAAGACAACTATAAAAAGAAGAGGCCTTGCTAAACAGCAAGGCCTCTTCTTTTTATAGTTGTTACCTAACGCAGTACTACTATCCGTTTAATAAAATTAGTATCCTTATAGGTGAAGTGGGCAATGTATAAGCCATTCGGGATCCCAGCAAAATCGAACACTATTTCTTTTGTACTCTCGTTTTTAACAGGCAATTTGAATTGGCGACCCACCTGATCGCTAAACCAGATCTCCGGTGCAGGTCCGGCATTCACATCCGCTGACCAGTTAACGCGTATTAAGCCTGTAGTTGGGTTAGGGTAAATATCTGTTAGCTGCGCATACATATCGGCTTTGTCAGTAGCCAATGGCTCCCGTACAAGATAGGAGTTAACTTTAGAAACGCTTACACAACCAGCACGATCAGTTATTTCTAATTTTACATCAAAGTTGCCTGGCGTTTTAAAAGTATAAACCGGGTTTTGATCAGTAGAGATGTCTCCATTGCCAAAGTTCCAGCGCCAGTTTTTTCCGTTTATACTTTTATTCACAAATCTAACCGGAGTATTGGCATGCAATGTCGCGCTTTCAGCTTCAAAATCAGCAGCTGGCGGCAGAGGTACCGAT
The DNA here is from genome assembly GCF_023630255.1 of Pontibacter deserti. Lineage (NCBI taxonomy): Bacteria > Pseudomonadati > Bacteroidota > Cytophagia > Cytophagales > Hymenobacteraceae > Pontibacter > Pontibacter deserti. The sequence continues at coordinate 484,637 of NZ_JALPRS010000001.1, forward strand.
AAACTCGCTTGTGACACTGCACTTTCAAAAAGGGAATCCACGTTTGTAGCGTAGATGGAAATATTCTCGGTGAAGTTCTTTAAGGTATAAGCGCTGCCTGTTGCAAGTAAGGTCTTCTTCTCAGGGTCTGCATAAAATTTATAGTTAGTACCTCCGGTTGGTGTCCAGGTAAAGTCGCTGCCTATGCAAATTGTATCCTGTACAGCTACCGGGGGAGGGCCACTCTTTATTTGTATATACTTTTGTTGCGCAGCATCAGCGTGTTGTTGTAAGGCCGTCAGGTTATCCCCAGAAAGTATAGCAAAGGAGACTACTTTAGTTTCCCCGGGAGCAAGTTTAGGTATAATGCCTCCAACCACATGAGATACATTATCGCCGTTGCCGTTGCCTTTTGCTTCTGTACGGGCCACGCCTCCTGCTAGCATTGCATACTTTTCCGCATTCGTAAACCCATCTTCTATTGCTATACTTCCGGCAACACCCACGTTATCAATAGCATAATAGATAGGAGCAACCGGAGTAAGTAATTTTATACCTACTACCGGCTGTGAACCTACCGTATTATACACGTAGCCCAGGTTTCGGGTATCGTCCCAGGAGGCGGCATTCTGGTAGTATACACCTACGTCCCAGTCAGCAAACAACGCTGATGATAAATTTCTCAGCGTGTCTGGTGTAAGGTTCTTAATGTAGTACTCCTGTATAATATAATCTTTGTCAGGAACTGAGTTCCAAGCCATGGTTCGGTGTTTCACTTCCACACCCACCGTGGAGGCAGATGGGTAAATATCCTGGAGCAATCCGCGTACTTCCTGAGTGGCAGTAGGAGTATCATAGTATATTTTTGAAGAACGTATGGGAGTAAAATCGCCATCGTTCTGCCAGTTTGCATTGCGCAGGTTATCTGATACCCGGGCAGCTGATGTGCCAATCATTAAGCCGCCTTCAAAAAGCAATGTGGTGCTGCCTTTATATTGCATGCCCACACCTTGGTCAAAGTTCAACCCATTAAAGCCTAAATTACCCTTGCTGTTTATGGTGATGCGTACATTGTTTGCATCCATGGTATGGTAATCCGGGTTTACAACTAACTCGAAGTATTGGTAATCGGTGTAGTTGCCGGCGTTAAAGCTGAGTTTAAAAGCAACTGTAGTGTTTATAGGTATATCCGGGGAGATGGTGACCTGAAAAGGGGCAGTGTGGTTATTGGCAGTTGCCATTGTGGCCATGCTGCCTAAGGATAAGCGCTCGTTTGCGATGGTAACAAATGGTGAAGAAGTAGATAAAGTAACTTCCAAGTTGCTGACCGGATCAAGGATGTTTAAGAAACCGGCCTCGATTGCAACAGTACTGCCTGCCTGTGCCGATCTGTTATTTTTAATAGTAAAAGCTGTGCAACGTACAGCAGCCAGATTGTTTTGTGTTAGTGCTTTTTTTATGTTAAGCCGGCCGGTACCTATTTTATCGAGGTAAGGTTGATTACCTGCCAGATTGTTTATGTTATCTGTTGTTACACGGATACGCTCCATCACCTGCAAGGCATTAAGTTGCGGAAATTGTGCCCGCACAAGCGCAGCAGCGCCAGCTACCATCGGCGACGAGAAAGAACTGCCCCAGTTATAAGTATAGGAATTATTATTAGTTACGGAGGTAGAGTAGATATCTATACTTGGTGCCATCAGGTCTACGTAATGGCTCCAGGTATAATCTTTATACTTCAGATCAGATTTATCAGAACCGGCAACAGACAATACATTGGCATAGGAGGCAGGATAATAATTTGCCTGTTTTTTGATGTTACCAGCTGCCGACACAACCACAACATCCTTTTCGAGCACTACATAATTGATAATGTCCTGCTCGTACTGCGAGTAGCCTTCGCCACCCCACGATAAGTTTATGATCTTACATCCTTTTTCGGCGGCATACACTACTGCCTCATAGCCACCACCAAAAGATCCATCTCTGGAAGAAAATACTTTAAGTGGGAGTAACTTCGTTCTAAAACCAACCCCAGCCATACCGATCGCATTATCAGGAGTTGCAGCGGCCACACCTGCCACGCCCATACCATGACTTTTGTATCGGGTATCGTCCAGTACGTTGTTATCACCATCTGCAAAATCCCAGCCCGCATAGTTATCCGTATAGCCGTCTCCATCGTTGTCGGTGCCATCTATCGGGTCAGCGTAGTTATACTTGATGTTATTTTTCAGGTCGATGTGATCGGTACGGAAGCCGGTGTCAGCAACGCCAATTACTATATTAGTGTCGCCCTTCTGAATATCCCAGGCACCGTAAGCCTTAATTAGTTTAAGGTAATATGCAGTGATTTTAGTGGAGTCGGAGTGGGGGTCGGAGGTACTATAAAATGGTTCACGCAGGTATAACGGCTCTACATAAGCTACGTTACCGGTTGCCATTAAAGCGCGTTGTACATCTTTAAAGCTTAGCTCAGAAGAATAAGTTGCCTGGTAGATCCGGGTTATATCGGTAGAAGCTGAATTGCGAAGTTTTGCAGATTTAATGCGAGCATTCGGAAACTTTGGGTGAATACCTTTGGCTCCAACCTTTTGTAAAGCCTGTTGTAACGTGTTATACGAGGCTGTTCTGGCTGCAGTAGTATTCTCTGGTTTTAGTTTATACACAACAGTATAGGGCCTGGTGCGCGAACCATGGCCGTTAATTTGCTGTGCAATAACAGGCGCTGTAACCAACAGAAGCAGGGTGAGCGCAAGCCATCCCTGGCGGAAGGGCGCCTTAAGTGGGGTAAACATCTATACCAAGAATTAAATTTTTAAGTTAATAAAAACTGATCAGTACCTGTAAGGGAACATTATGCCTGATAACACATTTAAATATAAGGCGAAATACCAACAACACCCTAACGTTTATAATTTTTTACGTAACTTTCCACAGTTGGATCATAACCGAACATTTTAATATTATAATAAGAAAAACTATGGCTACAAATCTGGCAGATAAACACCAAGCAACACTTAATACCGCCGTACGTGCCCTGCATGAACGTACTTTCTTTGCTCATTACCCTGAAAACCCGACACCAGATGTTTATGGGGAGAATGCTGATAAAGAAGGCCGTGAAAAATATACATCACGATTAAATAATAAGTTCGAAGAACTGCTACAAGAAAATCCTGAAAGCTGGACCGGGCAGGAAGAATCGCCTTATGAGCAGCAGGCTTTAGGAATAAAATACCCGTTCTTTTCACCTGAAACACTTATTTCCCGTGCTGAAGAAGCTTACCACCAGTGGAGAAAAGTAAAGCCCGCTGATCGTGCTGCTATACTTGTAGAAACCCTGGAACGCATGAAGAGCCGTTTCTTTGAAATTGCATATGCTACCATGCACACAACTGGTCAGGCTTATATGATGTCGTTCCAGGCATCTGGCCCGCACGCTGCTGATCGTGCGCTGGAAGCCATTGCCTCAGGTTACGAAGAGCAGACTCGTTTCCCGGAAAGTACGGAGTGGGAAAAGCCGATGGGTAAGTATAACTTAAAGCTGAATAAAACCTGGAAAGCTGTACCGAAGGGCGTAGCACTGGTAATTGGTTGCTCAACCTTCCCGACCTGGAACACTGTGCCGGGCATGTATGCAAGCCTTGTTACTGGCAACCCGGTTATTGTAAAACCACATCCGAAAGCTGTATTGCCAATCGCTATAGTTGTAGCTGAGGTGCAGAAAGTATTGGCTGAAAACGGATTGAATCCAAATATCTGCCAGCTTGCTGTTGATGCAGAAGACAGACTGATTACAAAAGAACTGGCAGAACATCCTAAAGTAAAACTGATCGACTATACCGGCGGTACAGAATTCGGTAACTACATCGAGAGCCTGAAAGGAAAGACGGTATTTACAGAAAAAGCAGGTGTGAACTCCATTATACTTGATTCGGTTGATGATCTGGATAAAGTAGCGCAGAACCTGGCGTTCTCTGTTAGTTTATACTCCGGGCAGATGTGTACGGCTCCTCAAAATTTCTTTATTCCGGAGAATGGCATTAAAGTAGGAGGCGAAACGGTACCTTACGAAGAAGTGGTTCAAAAAATTGCTGATGCCGTAACCGGACTGGTTAACAACCCGAAAGCTGGTCCACATATATTAGGTGCTATCCAGAATCCGGCAACTACAGCCCGCGTGAAAGAAGCAGCAAGTATAGGTGGTAATGCGGTTTTAACAACCTGCGATTTCAGCAACCCGATGTTTGCCAATGCGCGTACCTGCTCGCCGGTTATTTACGAAGTAGATGCAGCCGATAAAGAAAGCTATAGCCGCGAACTGTTCGGGCCGATCATGCTGATCATCAAAACAAAAGATACTGACCAAAGTATAGAATTGGCCAGCAGCATGGCACGCGAGCATGGCGCTATCTCATGCGGAGCTTATACTACAGATCCTGTCGTGAAAGAGAAGATTATGGATGAAATGAGCTTAGCTGGTACTCCGGTTAGCTTTAACCTGACAGGAGGTATTTTTGTGAACCAGAATGCCAGCTTCTCCGATTTCCATGTAACAGGTGGCAATCCTGCTGGTAACGCATCGTTCACTAACCCTGAATTTGTAATTAAGCGCTTTACCTGGGTTGGTTTCAGAGAGCCTGTGGTTGGCTAAGCAACTATAAACTATCAAAAAGCCCGACTGCTGAAGAGTAGCCGGGCTTTTTTTATTTGAATAGATTTTCAATATCGTTCTTCAGATTATCCAATCCGTTGCGTAGGTTCTGCCACTTATCCTGTGTGTCTTCAGTATCACTCAGCTTTTCGGCAATCAGTTCTCTTTTCTTCTCAAGTGCGGCTATGTGCTCGTGGTAAGTATGATTTGAGTCTACAGTAGTGGCGTTTACTTTTGCTCTCAGGGTTTTAATTTTGCTATCCAACTCCTCTAAGCTTTGCTGGATCTCTTCGCGTGTCAAGTGGTTTGGCGCACGCATATGTTCAGGCTTCAGGTTATATGTATCCATATAAATAGCTTTTTATTCTGGTTGATGTATATCTTCTACATACTTGCCAAGAGCTGAAAAGGATATAAAACCGGCACTTGAGTATCTAAAAAAGTGACTTTTGTTATTATTTAGAAAAAATCTAAATAAAGGTTTGTGCTTACCAATTCGCTTCTTACTTTTGCTGCACAATAGAATTAATCTAAATAAGAATAAAGTATACATCATGTCCCGGAGTTTAGCTTCCCTAATCTTATTTCTGTTCGTTACCCAACTAGCACTTGCACAAAGCATCGGCCGAATTGAAGGACGAATAGTATCTGAAAGAAATGAACCCTTATTAGGTATAAGTGTAGCCCTGGAAGGCACAACACTTGGCACCACCACCGACGAAGAAGGCAAATATGTTATTAAATCTGTTGCTCCGGGTAGTTATACTTTAGTGGCTTCAGGTGTTGGTTATACTACCGTTAAGCGAAGTATAGAAGTGAAAGGTGGCTCAACTATAACAGAATACTTTTTACTGCCATCGTCGGCTACTGCCCTTAGCGAGGTGGTTGTAACTACAAGCAAGAGTGGCGAGTTTGTGCAGCCAATAGGCTCTACGGCTACTAAAATGGAAGCACCCTTAAAGTCGGTTCCGCAGTCGGTACAGATCATATCCCGTCGTGCTATGGACCAGATGCAGGTTATCCGGCTGGATGATGCTATGCGCAACGTGAGTGGTGTAACCATGGAGACTGGTTTTGGCGGCCGTACGGATATTTTCCAGATACGTGGCTTCAGAACAAGTACCGAAAGTATATTTAAGAATGGCTTCCGTAACAGCGTGCGTACCTTCCGCGAAACAGCCAACATCCAGCAGTTAGAAGTAATGAAGGGCCCTGCATCGGTATTATATGGTGTGAGCGACCCGGGTGGTATGGTGAATATCACAACCAAAAAACCAACAGCATTTACTTTTCAGGATATACAGTTAACAGCAAACAGCTTTGGCCAGTACCGTCCGGCTATAGATTTTGGTGGCGCCCTGAACGAAGAGAAAACTCTGAAGTATAGAATGAATGCTGTGTTTGAAAAGAGCGATACCTACCGCGACTTTGTAAGCACCAAGCGTTTTTTTGTAGCTCCGGCCTTAACTTACGATTTCTCAGACAGAACCTCACTTACTGTAGAAGCCGAATACTTGGACCACGACCAGGCATCGGACAGAGGTATAGTTGCTTTTAATAAAGTGATTGCTGATGTGCCAACTAATCGTTCTATAGGTGAGCCAGATAACGTAGGCAGACACCAGAACCGACTGGTACAGTATAACCTGCAACACCGTTTCAACGATATTTTCAGTTTGCGCCATGCCTCTAACTTTACCTATTCATCAGAAGAAAGGAAAATTATAGAATCTCAAGGTGTGTTGCAAAAAGAAATAGAGAAAGATGTTTTTGTGGATGTTGATGGAAAGGTAATTCGTCGCTTACAGGACCAGTATAATTTTGAGCGCAACTATGCCACACAAAATGAGCTATATGCTACCTTTAAAACAGGTGCGGCTTTTGAGCACAAAACAGTAGTAGGAGTTGAACTTGCACACTCTACATTCGATATCTGGTATAACCGTGGGGCTTACGATACGCTTGATATTTATAAACCGCAATACAGCCGTTTACCAAAACCGACAAAACTTAAATTTGGGGATGACTATCGCGACATTACAAAGCTGTACGGCGTGTATGTTCAGGACTTCCTGTCGGTAAGCCAGAAGCTTAAAGTGTTGCTGGGAGCCCGTTACGATATCTGGGATCTGGAAAAAGTTAACCAGAAGTTGGACAAGAAAACAAATACTTTCTCGGGGGTAACTACAGCGCAGCGTAATACTGCTTTTAACCCGCGTGTAGGAGTACTTTACGAACTGGTTGGCCCGCTTTCAGTTTATGGTAACTGGTCACGAGGTTTCCAGCCGGAAGTTGGTAGAGTGGCAGACAGGTTTAATGCGGATAGTACCGCTGTCATCAGCGAGTCTTTAAAACCTGTTACGTCCGAGTTAATGGAAGCTGGCTTTAAGGCTGGATTACTGAATGACAAGGTCAATATCAAAGCAGCATACTTCAACATCGTTCGCCAAAATGTGCCTTTGGAAGATTTAAGAGCTAAATCTGACCCTAGATATGCCGGACTTGTAATGCAGGTTGGTGAAGTGCGTAGCGAAGGTTTTGAAGCAGACGTAACTGGCGAAGTTGTAACCGGACTGAATGTAATTGCTACTTATAGTTACACGGATGCCATTATTACAAAAGATGTTAAGGAAGGTCTGGTAGGTACTCAATTCAGAGGTGTGAGCAAGCACAGCGGCAGCCTTTGGACAACGTACGAGCTGCAGGATGGTGCTTTGAAAGGATTAGGCATTGGTGGTGGTTTTACCAGTTTCGGCGACCGTCCGGTTGATGCTACAGACAGCTTCAGGCTACCAGGTTATACCCGTTACGATGCTACTGTATACTATGACAACCAGAAGTATCATGCAGCCATTAACGTAAAGAACCTGACAAACGTGAAATACTACGATGGTTCTCAGTCAGCAACTGCTATTATGCCGGGTGCGCCAATATCGGTGCAGGGTACAATAGGCGTTCGCTTTTAACCTGAATAAACTATAGTTTTGCTAAAATCTGGCGGCGCAGCTTCGGTTGGGCCGCCGGTTTGTTTTACGACCTCATGAGAAAACTGATTCTGCAACTACACCTCTGGGTTGGCCTTACCGCCGGAGCTATACTTTCGGTAGTTGGCATTACTGGTTCTGTATATGTTTTTCAGCCGGAGCTAACAGCACTTTTGTACGCCGACCTCTACCAAAGCTCAAATCAGGGTGCTAAAATAGTTGATGCCAGAAGTATAGTTAAGACAGCAGAAAAGCAATTTGATGGTAAAGTATCCAATATTTTTTTTCCGCTACGTGAGCTGGAGAATTACATTGTTAAGATAGATGGCAAAAAAGAGTTTATCTTTTACGATGGTGCCACCGGTTTATACTTAGGCGAAATGGCTAAGCGCCGCGGTGTAATGGAAGATGTGCTGGAGATTCACAGGGAGCTCACAATTGGCGAAATGGGTTCTATTGTAACAGGTATAAGCTCGCTGCTACTGGTACTAGTGTTGTTATCTTCGGGCTTATACTTATGGCTGCCTTATAAGAAGAAGCAACTGAAAGATGGTTTGCGCCTGAAGCCTAATGCCAGTTTTAAACGCCGGAATTACGATGTGCACAAGGTATTCGGTTTTTACTTTATCATCCCGCTTTTCCTGGTAAGTATAACGGGTGTATACTTTGCTTTTTCTGAAGAAGTACAGGCCGTAGTAGATTATGTAACCCGCACCAAGGAACCAACACCGGATGTAACCAAAATAAAATCAACTTATAGAGCCGATCTACCTGAGGTAACCATAGCACAAACGCTGGATATGATGGACGAAATGTATCCGGGGTATTATAAGCGTAATCTGATCATGCCAAAAGACAGCGCCGACAGGATATACTTTTCGGTAGTGAATACTGCTGAAGTAGATGCAGGACCAGAATACAGACCACAGGTGTACATCGACCAATACACTGGTAAAGTGCTTTATGCCTATGAGCCTCACACATCCCCGGCAGGCCGCCAATTAACGCGCAACTGGTTTGTGCCGATACACTTCGGAGAAATAGGAGGGTGGCTTACACGTATACTTTGGTTTTTTACCGGATTGATGCCGGCTATACTTTGGGTGAGTGGTATTATTATCTGGCGCGGACGTAAAAAGAAGAACAAACGAAATAAAGTATTACACCGCAATTTTTCTACACAGTAAAACTAACCCAAAAGCTGCTGATCAGTATAGTAAAGCAACTAACCGTACTGAAAAAGGGGCTTATTACCATTTCTGTAAAATTAGTGCAAAAAATACCTGTGAATTTAGCTGTATATAGTGCAGTTATTTTGAAATAGGTAATCTTAATTTGATATTTGTAATTAGTACTACACTCTAAAGAACAGATACTACATAAATGCTTGATCTGATACTGCTGATTGATGATGATGATACTACAAATTTCCTGAACAAGCGACTGCTGGAGGAAATGCAGGTAGCTAAGGAAATTTTGGTATACAACAACGGTAAAGATGCAATTGAGTACCTGAGCGAAGCCTGTGCAGAAAACAATACATCTGATAAAATTTGCCCGGACCTGATATTCCTGGATATAAAGATGCCTGTCATGGATGGCTTCTCCTTTTTAGATGAATACCAGCAACGTAACCTGGACTCAAAAGATCATGTGATCATAATGATGCTGACTTCTTCGGCAAGTTTTTATGACTTGGAGCGCCTCAAGAACTACAACCGTGTAAAGAAGCATTACTCAAAAACGCTAACAAAACACGATGTGCAGGAAGTGCTGCAACAGTTCTTCTCAAACCGATAAGTATAGCTTAATAACCAAAAGCGCCTGCTACTTTAAAACTAGCAGGCGCTTTTTAATTTGCAGCAGGTATAAAGTTTATACTTGTTCTGCTTTGATTTCGGCAGCCGGCCAGGTAAACACAAAACGTGCACCGCGCCCTTCAGACTCAACCCAGATTTTGCCTCCCTTACCTGAAACAATTTTCTTAGCAATAGATAAACCTAAGCCTGTACCCGAGTTCCTGGCACCACCTGTATAATACATATTGAAAATTTCATTCTGCAATTCAGCCGCTATACCTGGGCCATTATCCTGTAACGAAAAATAAAGCCAGTCACCTTTCAGTTCGTATGCTACTTCTATGGTGGCGTTAACTATAAGGTCATGGTACTTAATTGCATTCCCGATCAGGTTACTGAATACCTGGTGCAGCAGTATAGTTTCTGTTTCAAGAATTAATGGTGTGGCGGGTAGTATAACAGTTATATGCTCCGGTATACTGAGCAATTCGGTTATGCCACTTACAAGCTGGCGTACTTCTATTTCAGATTTTACAATGTTTTGCCGCCCTGAAATGGAGTAAGAAAGTATACTCATAATAAACTTATCCATGCGGGCAGTTTGCTGGTGCAGCATCGGGAAGAATTCTTTGGCTTCTTCTGTTTTTCCTGCATAAACACAATCTTCCAGTGCCCGGGCCAGCCCTTCAATATTTTGTAACGGAGCCCTCAGGTCATGAGAAACAGTATGTGCAAATGTATCCAGTTCTTCGTTTATGTGTTGTAGCTTTAAATTCTGCTCCTCACGCTCACGCAACAATCCTTGGATATCATTATTGGTCTGCTGTAGCTTCTCATTCAGGCGGCTGATTTCCTGTAGTTGTTGTTCGGCCACTTCGTTACGGTCACGGAGCTGTTCCAGCACTTCCAGTAGCTGCATGTTCTGGCGTTTGATCTCAGCATATGGTGATACACTGTCCATATCAAACTCCATCATCCAGGTATCTGCAATGGTTTTAGTTACGATAGGAGCGTGGTGTGGCAGACGCTGGCGCAGTATTACTTTGGTACCTTTTTCAAACTCGCTTACAACGTTAAAATAATCAACAAGCTTACGGGAATGTATTAGTCCTGTACCTTTTGTATTAGAAGCCCCGATATTCCGGTTTAACAGGTAATCTATGTTACCCAAACCCCGGCCACGATCACTTACGATGGCTTCAATAAATTTTACACCATTTATTTCAACCAGGTTAAACTGAATATTACCGTTCCCTACATGTTCTACCATGTTGCGGCAGATCTCTGAAACAGCTGTAGCAAACTTAGTCTGGTTGCCGATGGTAATCCCCAGTTTATCAGAAAGCTGTTTTGCCCGCTTATAAGCCAGCACTACATCCAGCTCATTTGTAATATTAATTTTAAGGATGTTTATCAGCATAAAGGTCAGGATTTGGAACGTACTACTACTACCAGAGAATCATCGGTATCTCTGCGGAAGTCGCGGTAAAGTACAGCTGCAATTATACTTACGTCGTGGCGGTGCAGGTTGGTGTACTTACTCAGGTCGTATCTCGACTTAATTCCATCTGAATGAAGGATAAGCAAGCTGGATTTGTTCCATTCCTGTTGCTGCGAATTAAGAGTGGTGGGAATGTTATGACCAAGTATACCATTATATGCAATAATGCTTTTACTGGACGCATTAACTATACCCGGGCCATCAATGGTGTAAAGCCTGCCTGCAATGTTGCCAATGCCGCAGTAGCTCATTCTTTTCAGACCTAAATCTATATGAACTATAGTGCCTACAGCTCCCCGTGTTTTCCGGATAGCCTGATGTATTTGCCGTAGGTTACTGACCGGGTCCAGAGAGTGGTTATTCAGGAAAACTCTTGCGGCTTCAGTGCTCGCATCTTGTGCTGCAGCTCCATGTCCTAATCCATCCAGGGCAATAAATTCGCAGCTCCGGCCTTGTATGCTCATGGCAAAACCATCACCACAAAATTGCTCATTAGGCTTTGGCACCAACAGGGCCCCAATTTCGAAAGGAACATTTTTTTTAGGAGCTGAAGTGCTTCCTTTATAAATGCGGGAGAGCAACACAGTACCACATCCGGCACAGGAAAACATATCAAAAGTATGCGACTGGCGCATAATGGCACCTAACCCTTCGCCGGCAGTGCCAGTAGTGGAAGTACCATCCTGCATCATCCGATGTGGTTCTTTCATGCCCGGGCCAAAGTCCAGGCATAGTATTTCTATCGCATTATCTTCCGTGTATTTTACAAGAAGTTCGCCACCTTGCGGAGAATGCTTATGCAGGTTCGATGCCATCTCAGACACCACGATATTGATGCGTCCTACTTCTGCGGGAGAAAAACCGTGGCTCTCGGCCAGGCGGGTAATATCTCTTTTTACAATATTAGCGAAGCTTCTATCTGCCAGCAGAAACCGCTGATAATGCTTAACGTCCATGCTTCCAGTGTGTAACAGTAACTGTTGTGCCTGCGCCTACCACACTTTTGATATCAAATTCGTTTACAAGGCGCTTGGCACCCGGCAGGCCTAAACCAAGGCTCCTGCCGGTCGAAAACCCATCCTGCATAGCTTGTGCTATATTTTCTATGCCGGGGCCTTCGTCTATAAAAGTTAATCTTACGCCACTTTGGCCGCTTTTGCTTATTATTTCAAGAATTATTTTTCCGCCATTGGCGTACTTTAGCATGTTCCGGACAAGTTCGCTGGCAGCTGTAATAAGTTTGGTCTGGTTTACCAGGCTCATCCCTATTTTTGTGCTCAGCTCACGCACCCGGTTCCGGAATGGTACAACGTCCTGCTCACGCACGATCTGCATCGTGTCTTTAGTCATTGTAATCATCCAGTTCCTCTTCGTTTTCTTCTTGTTGTTGAGTTGTTAACAAGTCAGTTTTATCATAAAGCAGATCCATACCTTTTTCTACGTTAAGGGCAGTGTGTACCCCTTGTAAAGTAAGGCCAAGCTCTACCAGTGTAATAGCAACAGCAGGTTGCATCCCCACTACCACTGTTTCGGCATCCATAATACGCGACATAGAGGCAATATTACCCAGGATACGCCCCATAAAGGAGTCTACGATGTTTACGGCAGAAATATCGATCAACACTCCGCGGGCACCTGTGTTACTTACCATCGTAATCAGGTCATTCTCTAAACTAAGTGCAAGTCTGTCGTATAGGTCAACCTGAATTGTAACCAACAGGAAAGGCCCCATTTTTAATATTGGAATCCTGTCCATGGTATTATCTGATCAATTTGGTTTGTGTACCTACGTTCTTCTTCTTTACTTCCAGGGCAAGCATGCTGAATGCTAATTGTAATGCGCTGGCCAGGGATGCTTTGGTTTTGATATTGGAAAGGTCGATGCCCAGGTGAACAATAGTTTGAGCAATTTCGGCACGGATACCGCTGATGATACATTCTGCACCCATCAGGCGTGTGGCGCTAACAGTTTTGATCAGGTGCTGAGCTACCAGGGAGTCTACTGCAGGTACACCCGAAATGTCAAGTATAGCTATGTTACTGCCTGTGTTTACAATTTCCTGAAGCAGGTTTTCCATCACAATCTGCGTACGGGAGCTGTCAAGCGTACCAATAATAGGTAGGGCAAGTATACCATCCCAAACACGGATAACTGGCGTTGAGATTTCGTTGATTTCGTCTGTTTGGCGAAGTATAACTTCCTCGCGGCCTCTCAGGTACGTTTCGAAAGTATAAATGCTCAGGCTATCAAGCAGTTTTGTTATCTGCAGCATCTCTTTGTACAGAATCTCAGGCTGGTCGCGCAGCTCTTGCTCCAGCACATCAGTCAGAGCTTGTTTTAAGCTAAGTACGTAGGTGGTTGTTTCGCGCGGTGTAAAACCCTGGCGGGCACGTGTTACGGAGATATCGCTTAAAATATCAGTAACCTGCTCAAATTCGCCTGAATAGATATCGGTATAGTTTCCTTTTTCGACAGCAGTAAGTATACCATTTAGCAGTTCTTCTGACTGGCGGCGCAGATCATCATTTGTTATAAGATCTTCGCGAAGCGACTCATCTGTTAATTGGTTTTCTATCCACTTTTCAAGTATTGTGTCTTTTCTCTTCTTGAGCAGCTGTGCTGTTTGGTTCATATTATTGATAGCTTAAGCGTGTATTACGTTTACGACAGTGTAAGAAATAATAGGCACGAAGATATCATTATAAATTAAGCCTCACAATTAACCTAAATAATACTGCTGACTTGACAGCTTCTGCTCCTTCGCTTGAAAATCAATTTTAGTAATGTGTTCGCTATTCTATAAGCAGTTATGAAATCTTTTCCGCAGCACAGAAAATCAGTAAGTTTCTATACTAAACTAATGCATCCACCACAAAGGTATTATTCCAATCAGATTATTTTGAATACAAAACTACTCTGCCAGTTTTTAGATTGAACCGTAGTAAACCAACATAGTAAACACTATGGAGTAAATCCCTCTATTTTTTAACTATCTTTAGAGAAAGCAACTCTAAAAGTCTTCATGAATGAAAGAATTATCTAAAAAGAACGGCAAACTTGAAAAGCTGATTGAGTTGAATGATGAACTGGAGAACTATTTCAACAACACCATCATACCGCAGCTATTTGTGGATGCCAATATGATCCTGCGCAAGTTCACGCCTGCTGCCATGACACACTTTAAACTTTCCGCCAGCGATGTGGGAAGGCACATAGAAGAGGTATCCAACAACATCCGCTTCCCTACCATCATTGACAACATCCACGAAGTAATCGAGGGCAGCCAGAGTTTGGAGAAGGAGATCCAGACAACCGATAAAAAGTGGTATCAGATGAATATCCTTCCTTATATTATAAAGAAGGAGAACAGGACGAATGGTGTCATCATTACCTTCATCGACATCAACGACCGCATCCAGATCCTGAAAGGGTACGAGAAACTACACAGAGATTATGAGAACATCATTCACTCTATTTCACACGACATAAAAGGGCCGCTTTCCAACATGGAAGGCTTGATCAAAATATTGAAAGGAACCCTGAAGAGTGAACAAGAATATAAGCAAATTATAGACATGTTGAGCCAGTCTGTAGACAACCTGCGCAAGACCGTTGACGAACTTGCCGACATCGATAATGACAAAGCATTTGCAAGGGAGCCTGAGCGAGTGAACTTCGAAAACGTGATCGAGGATGCAAAGCTTGCCCTCAGAGATAAGATCGAAGAATCTAACGCTCAGATCAGCACCCAAATTGACGAAGCAGAGGTTAACTTTTCCCGAAAGAATGTGAGAAGTATTGTCTACAACCTGCTCTCAAACGCTATCAAATACAGCAAGCCAGATAGCAATCCTGAGATAAACATCCAGACAGAAAAATCAGGGGATGACATACTGCTCACCGTGAGCGACAAGGGTATGGGTATAGCCGAAGATAAGCTGGAATCAGTATTTGACCGTTACAGCAGATTGCATGATACGGTAGAGGGCACTGGCGTTGGACTGTTCATTGTTAAAAGCATGGTGGAGAGTATGGGCGGTAAGATTAAGGTGGAAAGCAAGGTAGGTGAAGGAACAGCCTTTAAAGTATATTTCCGATCACTGTAATGCTAAAAGATTGGGGAAATATTCAAAGCATGGAAAGAAACATCAGTAGGGATTGATGATGGCATAGCAGAAAGTATAGAGGGAAGTTGTGATAATTCCGCAACTGATATAATTTTTCGAAAAGATATGAATCGTTTTTTGATCAAACAACGATTCCTTTTAAGTAAACAAATGGTAGAGATGTTTGATTATGAGATATGGTTTAAAATGTAAAACGCTGGCTATTATTTTAATAGCCAGCGTTTACTTTTAGGAACTGTGCACCCGAGAGGATTCGAACCCCTAACCCTCGGAGCCGAAATCCGATATTCTATCCAGTTGAACTACGGGTGCAGGATGTGTGCAAAAATAGAAACATTGCAGATAAAAGGAAACTTTCCCTGTAAAAATGTATAAGATAGTTTCTGATGACAGCTGCCTGACATGACTATACTTCTGACATGCAAAACATTAGAGCTGAAACTTTGGTTAACTATATTTATAAGCTAACCATGAACTAAATAAACAATACTATGGAAAAAGTATATACGGCAGAAGTAACTGCCACAGGTGGTCGCAGAGGTCATATAGTTTCATCTGATGGGGTACTGGATATGCCGCTATCTTTACCGGAAGGCTTGGGTGGAGAAAAGGGAAAAACAAATCCGGAACAGTTATTCGCAGCAGGGTATGCAGCTTGCTTCCAGAGTGCGCTACTGCTTGTAGCTGGCAAACATCATGAGCGACTGGATCCGGGCTCAACAGTAAAGGCACACGTTGATCTGTTAAAATCTGAAGAAGGCAGGTATGGACTGGGAGTGCAGTTAACTGTAGACCTGAAAGGAATGGACAAGGAAAAAGCCCGCCAGTTGGTAGAAGAAGCCCACCAGGTTTGCCCTTATTCTATAGGTGTGCAGGGGAATGTGGAAGTACAGTTAGAGGTTGTTTAAATTGGCGAAGTAACTCTTATTTCATAAAGTTTGAAGCGGAAGTTGCACCGAGGGTAGCTTCCGCTTTTTTATGCTTTTGCAGATCATAAAATTTGCTATTTTTACTAACTTTTCCTTATATAAAAATAGTCTCACAAGCGATTTATACTTTAATGCTGAAGCAGATGCTGTTGAAGAATTGGTGGTGCTGGGTGCTGTGTTGCGCCGTTGTGTTTATAAGTGCAGGTTTTACCTTCTGGTTGCCGGCATCGCAGTTGTATCGCATTAAAGAAGGCCGCATTCATTTTAAATCAGAAGCTCCCCTGGAACTGATAGAAGCCAGTTCTTCTAAGTTAAGAGGTTTGATCCGGACCGATGATCAGACCTTTGCTTTTTCAGTAGCCAATGAGTCTTTTGAAGGATTTAACAGCGCACTGCAGCGTGAGCACTTCAACGAAAATTATATGGAGAGTTCCCGTTATCCTAACTGCACTTTTACAGGCAAAATCATCGAACCAGTTGATTTTACGAAAGAGGGTACCTACACAGTGCGGGCTAAAGGTAAATTATCCGTGCATGGAGTGGATGTGGAGCGCATTATCAAATCAACGTTAACAATTAAAGGCAATACTATCTCTGTTCAGTCTGAATTTATAGTCCCGCTGCAGGAGCACAATATTACGATCCCTAAGATTGTGTACCAGAAGATTGCAGAAGAGATAAACGTTAAAATAAACGCCACACTTACGCCGCAACAGTAGGTAACCATGAAGCCAAACGTGTGGTGTAATCTTTTAGTGGTGATTTTGCTGCTGACACTTGCGCAGGTATCTGTGTTGGGGCAATCGCTGTATTTTAATACTACCGAAGTAGAGTATAACAACCAGCCTTTAAAGGTCCGGAAGTTGCACCAGGACAGACAAGGTTTTATCTGGTTAGGTACCTCCAATGGACTGCTTCGCTACACCGGCACAGCCTACCAACCTTTCTCTGTTCCCGGAGATTCTGCTGCACATGCGGTTTCGGCTATGTACGAAGATACACAGCAGCAACTATGGGTGGGGTATGATAATGGCATGCTAGTAAAAAAGCAAGGACAGCAACTTGTACCTGTAATTAATAATGGAGCACACCTGAATACACCAGTTACCGCTATAATTGAAGGAAATGACAAAACACTTTGGGTAGCAACGTACGGCCAGGGTGTATACTTTGGTAAAGGCAAACACTTCTACCATCTGGGTTCAAAACAAGGCTTGCCGGATGATTATACCTATACTTTAGCCACTGACAAAGCAGGTAACATCTGGGTAGGTACAGACCGTGGTATCGCGATCATCACATTGCAGCATAACACACCTGATATCAGGGTTCTTGACTCTCATGATGGGCTACCTGATAACATTGTAACGTCCATTAGAAGCCTGGCAACTGGTGAGATGCTGATCGGGATGCAGAGTGCGGGCCTTACAAAATATAATCCTGAGCTAAAGAAGTTTACCACACCTGCTGCAAGTATAAACTGGACTTACGGAAGTATAACCCAACTGCAGCCCCACCGGACAGGTACATGGGTAGGCACCGACGGGACAGGTTTGATGTGGCTGAGCAAAGATGGCAAAGTGTTGAAGCCAGTTACTCCAGAGACATCACGGGTAAAAGTAACAGACTTGCTAACCGACACCGAGGGACACATCTGGGTAGCAAGTAACTCATCTGTTTTACTTCGTGCAAACCCGGTGATAAAAAGTATAAATGAGCTGAAACGGCAAAATATACATGCTGTGCTGGCTGCCCGCGACAAGAGTACCTGGTTTGCTACCGACGAAGGATTGTTTAGAAAGCCTGAAAATGCAGCTACAGAAGTTTACCTGAGTTCCCGTGAAAAGTACCAGGTAGTTAGTTTATTTGAAGATAAATGGGGCTACATCTGGGTAGGAACAATGGGGCAGGGGGTGTTGCGCCTGAATCCTGAAACCGGTAAATATAAACAGCTAAGTATAACCAATGGCCTTATAAACGAGAATGTGTTAAGTATAACAGGCAAAGCAAACGAACTATGGCTGGCAACATTGGGTGGGGTTACTAAATGCACTCTAACAGCAAATGGTAATGCTGATGAACCGGATTATACTTTCCATAATTTTTCACAGCAGAACGGACTAGGCACAAACTATATCTATCAGGCATTTATTGATTCTAAAAACAGGATATGGTTTGCAACTGATGGCAAAGGAATCACAATGCTACAGAACGGCAAATTCAGAAATTTCTCCGGAAAGGATGGCCTTAAAAGCAAAACGGTTTATTCTATTACCGAAGACAAAAAAGGCAATATCTGGTTCAGTACACTGAATTCCGGCGTTTATAAATTTGATGGCAGAACTTTCCGGAACTATAGTTTGCAACAGGGCCTGCACGACCTGAACATAACAGGTATGGCAGCAGATAAACATGGAAATATTTTGCTGATGAACCGGCAGGGTGTAGATGTACTTAATCCTGAAACCGGGGATGTACTGTTTTACGGTAAAGATGCCGGCATCTCCGAGCCTGATCCGGGTTTAAATGTAGTAAGCACCGGGCCTGACGGACGTATCTGGCTGGGTACTCAAAACGGCTTACTCTGCTATGATCCTGCTTTTGCTACAGATCAGTTTAAACCATCCACAAGGCTGCAGGATGTGCAGGTTTTCTTTAAATCGGTGGCGGGGCAACAGAACCACACATTTGACCATGCTAACAACCACCTTACTTTTGAATATACCGGCCTTTGGTACCAGAACCCGGAAGATGTAATTTACAAGGTGAAACTAGAGGGCTATGACCGCAACTGGACCGAATCCCGCAACCAAACGATAACTTATCCAAACCTGCCGCCGGGCAAGTATAAATTTCAGGTTGCTTCGGCGGCCACTCCTGATTTTTCAGGTGCCAAGGCAGTTTCCTATACTTTTGAAATTAAACCTCCCTTCTGGCGAACTTACTGGTTTTATACATTAAGTTTTCTGGCTACTGTTTCCGGTTTATTTCTGTTCATTAAAGGTCGTGAAAAGCGCCTGCGGGAATCTGAAAGGCAGGAAAAAGACAAGGTGATGTTTCAGTTTGAAACATTGAAAAGCCAGGTAAACCCGCATTTCCTCTTCAACAGCTTTAATACGCTGATCTCTACCATTGAAGAAGACCCCGAAGCAGCTGTGCAGTATGTAGAAAAGCTGTCTGATTTCTTTAGAGTGATGCTGACGCTTCGTGAAAAGGATCTGATATCCCTTAGGGAAGAACTTGATCTGGTACGGGATTATGCTTTCCTGCAGCAGCAGCGTTACCGCGAAAACCTGCAGGTAAGTATAGCTGTTCCTGAGGATGCTTTCTGCAAACAAATACCACCGCTCACCCTGCAACTTTTACTTGAGAACGCCATCAAACATAATGTTATTTCCAAGGCAAAGCCGCTGATGGTGCATGTGTTTGTACAGCATGATTACGTGGTGGTGCAGAATAATTTCCAGCCAAAACAAACGCCTGAACTTTCAACCAACATAGGCTTGCAGAACATTAAGAAACGTTACCAGTTGCTGGGAGCCCGCAACATAAAAGTAGAACAGACACAGGAATTATTTACCGTAAGTATACCTTTAATTGACTTAGCAGACGATGGACGTACTGATAATTGAAGATGAAGCAGCTGCAGCCAGCCGCATCAGTAAAATGCTGCAACAACTCGATGCTACCGTACGTGTGCTCGATGTTACAGACAGCATTGAAAGCTCCGTGCAGTGGCTGGAAAATAATCCCCAGCCGGATCTTATACTTTCAGACATCCATCTGGCTGATGGTTCCAGTTTCGAGATTTTCAGGCAGACCTTAGTTGAAGCTCCGGTTATTTTTACAACCGCTTACGATCAGTACGCAATTGATGCTTTTAAGCTAAACAGCATTGATTACCTGCTGAAACCGATAAAGCTACAGGAACTGGCACAAAGCCTGGAAAAGTTTAAGAAAACAAAGTATAAAATTGCGGCCCCGACTGTTGATTATACTTTGCTGCTGCAAGCCTTGCAGCCACAAATTAAGTCTGCTTACCAAAAGCGACTGGTGATTAAATTCGGGCAGCACCTTAAAACAGTTGAAATAGCTGAAGTAGCTTATTTTTATACTCAGGAACGGGTAACGCATCTGTGTACCTTCGAGGGGAAGCGCCTGCCTATCGACCAGAACCTGGATGAAGTAGAAGACATTCTTGATCCGGCACATTTTTTTCGCATCAACCGCCAGTTTATCATTAATATTAAAGCTATTGATGCCATGTACAGTTACTCCAAAGCCAGAGTTAAGATAGATTTAAACCCGGCTTCTGTACACGAAACTATAGTTAGTACTGAACGTGCTGCGACTTTTAAGCAATGGTTAGTAGGGAAGTAGGAGGGTAGTAAGGCAGAATTCTACACTGTCGTTTGGGAGTTATTTACAACTCGAAACAAGCACTATTTTCATTGCTGGCTTTTCATCAGTCTTACAAGAGTTATAGTTACCCTGAATAGATATGGTGTTCTCAGCTCAGGAAATTGGCCAGGACACTCTATAGCTTATGGCAGTTACTACATTCACAGTGAGAATAGAATCAGGCAACATTTTTTAAAGGATGAACAGGAACTTTACTGCTTGACACTTCCCGGTTCAGGAACCACATTTTCCTGTTCAGCAGGCTAATATTCCGTTTCAGTAATATTGATTAGCTTACATTTAATTTACACCGTTATTTAGATGCAGAAATAAGGAACAAAGCTGTTTCTGCTAGCTGAATAAACAGGCAAAATTTGATCTGATAATGAAATTCCGACTAACAACGATCATGCTTCTGAGTCTGCTGCTTACGGTAAGTATAGTAAGTTGCAAACACGATGTGCCTGAGCCATTGGTAACTGAGGAACCGACTGACCCAACAGATCCGACTGATCCTACAGGCCCTGGCACAAACAATTGTGACCCGAATGTAGTGTACTTTCAGCGGGATGTGCTGCCTATACTTGTTTCTAATTGTGCTATCAGCGGTTGCCACGATGCCACAACCAAGCAGGAGGGTGTGCAACTAACAGACTATACCAGTATAATGCGCACAGCCGACATTAAACCAGGAGATCCTGAGGATAGCGAGCTATACGAGATGATTACTGAAGATGATGAGGACGAGCGTATGCCACTGGCACCTCGTGCGCCACTTAGCTCAGAACAGATAGCGCTGATAAGGAAATGGATTACCCAAGGAGCGAAAGACCTGACCTGCTCTGATAACACAGCCTGTAACACAGATAATGTTACATTCTCAGGAACTATAAAACCAATCTTTGCCAAGTATTGCACAGGTTGCCATAGTGGGGCAACACCTACAGGCGGTATCAACCTAACCTTATATGCTGATGCATCGGGAGTAGCAAAAAGTGGCAGATTAGTAGGAGCCATTACGCATGCCAGTGGCTATGTGCCTATGCCACAGGGTGGAGCAAAACTGCCAGCCTGCGAGATTGCCAAGATACAGGCATGGGTAACTGCCGGATCTCCAAACAATTAAAGTATAAACAGCGCATGAACCGCTTGAGCATAGTTAGAATCATCTTTAAGGCAGCTCTGCTGCTAACTATAATGGCTTTGCCCTTCACCCTGCAAAGCTGTTATTACGACGTGGAAGAGGAGCTATACCAGAATACACCCTGTGTAACCGAAAATGTAACCTTTAGCCAGACCATACAGCCAATACTGGTACGCAACTGCACTACCTGCCATACGGGGGCAGCGGGTAGCGGAGGCATCGATCTTTCAACACATGCCGGGGCATCGGTAGTGGCTAACAATGGCAGGTTGATAGGAGCAGTGACACACGCTGGTGGTTTTACACCCATGCCACAAGGTGCATCTCAGTTGCCTGCCTGTACTATAAACCAGATAAAAGCCTGGGTAGAAGCTGGGGCACCCAATAACTAACAACATGAAAAAGTTTATCCTTATAACCCTTGCAGCGGCGGTAATTGCTGCTATAGTTGGCTTTTTGCTTTACAACAAACCGCACCGCGATACGGCCTCCGCTGAATCTGATTTTGTAGTAGAAGCTCCGGTATTATTGAAGGAATTTACCGAGAACGAAGCTGCTGCCAACCAGAAGTACCTGGACAAAGTGGTAGCCGTGAGAGGAAAAGTAAAGTCTGTGACACCCGATGATGAAGGCAATATTAACCTGACGCTGGATGCCGATAACGATATGGCCGGAGTGATCTGTACCTTTCCGAAAGCTGATGCTGAAAGTGCTGGAAGTATAAATGAAGGCGAAGAGGTAACCGTGAAAGGCGTGTGTACCGGCGTGCTGATGGATGTGGTGCTGATACGCTGTGTAGTTGAGAAATAAAAAAATAGAAACTATAAACCAAAGTATAAATCCTATGAAAAAGATCGTTTTTAATACCCTTCTGCTGGTTTTACTGGCAACTGCCGTGCAGGCCCAGGATAAGTTCTTTACCAAAACAGGTAAGATCTCCTTCTTCTCATCTACCCCGATGGAAGATATTGAAGCACATAATAAAACTACCACCAGCGTGATCGACACTAAGACCGGTAAGTTAGAGTTTGCCGTGCTGATGAAGGCATTCCAGTTTGAAAAGGCCCTGATGGAAGAACACTTTAACGAGAACTATGTGGAGTCAGGTAAATACCCGAAAGCCAGCTTTTCAGGTGCAATTGCCAACTTAAGTGATGTTAACTTCAAGAAGGATGGCACTTATAAAGTAACCGTAAAGGGTAACCTTACGCTGCATGGTGTTACCAAAGCTGTTGAAGCTCCCGGAACTATAATTGTGAAGAACGGAGTGGTAAATGCTGCTTCTACTTTTAACATCTCCCCGGAAGACTATAAAATTGCCATACCTAACCTGGTACGCGAGAAAATTGCCAAGCAGATAAAGGTAACTGTAGACATGAACTACGAGCCGCTTAAAGGCTAAAATTTATACTTGACAAGTCTCAGGCAGCTTACACACCCACCCTAAAGCTGCCTGATTTTTACCTGACCATGAAGAAGCTAAAATATACTTTGTTGCTGCTGTGTTTGCTGGTTTATACTTCCGGTTTCGCCCAGGATGACCTGCTGTCGTTGCTGGGGGAGGAAGAAGAAACCACCGAATATGCCAAAGCCAGTTTTAAAACTACGCGCGTAATTAACGGGCATTCGCTGGAGAATGTGGCCGGCGGCGTAATGGACCTGAAGATATCGCACCGTTTCGGGATGCTGAACACAGGTGCTTATAACCTGTTCGGGTTGGATCAGGCAAGTATAAGAATTGGCCTGGATTACGGTATAAACGACAGGCTGATGATAGGAGGTGGCCGCAGCTCGCACAACAAGGTATACGACGGTTTTGTAAAGTATAAATTGCTGCGCCAGAGTTCCGGCAAAAAAACAATGCCTATCTCGCTGGCTATACTTTCGGGAGTTTATCTAAAAACTATTGAATGGCAGCAGCCGGAGCGTGAGAATTACTTCAGCTCCAGGTTAGAGTACACGCACCAGCTTATACTTGGGCGTAAATTCAGCGAAGGAACAACCTTACAGTTTATGCCGACAGTGGTGCACCGCAACCTGGTACCCACAGCCGAAGATGCACACGATGTAATTCTGATCGGAGTAGCAGCTCGTCAGAAGCTTACCAAACGGGTGGCTATTAATGTAGAGTATTATTATGCCTTACCGGAGCAGTTGCCAGCCGACAGAAAGAATTCGTTAGCTATTGGCTTTGATATTGAGACAGGGGGGCACGTATTTCAGTTGCACTTCACAAATTCCACATCTATGATCGAACCGGGCTTCATGACCGAAACTATAGGTGACTGGGGTAAAGGCGATATACACTTTGGTTTTAATGTATCAAGGGTATTTACTATCCGGAAACCAAAAACAGAATAAAGTATAAATGTTGTGTTGTTTAGTTTTAGAGAAGGGGCCGCCAGGGTTGGTGGCTTTTTCGTTTTACTGGTAACAGAGAAAGTACAGGAGCTATAAAACAAAGAAGGCTGCCAATTACGGCAGCCTTCTTTGTTTTATAGGTAAGCTTATACTTAAGCTCCAACTTCAGCTAAAACCTGCTTTACTTTTTCAGCGGCTTCTTTAAGCGCAACTGCAGAGTAAACTTTCAGGCCAGACTCGTCGATGATGCGGGCACCTTCTTCAGCGTTTGTACCTTGCAGACGAACGATGATCGGAACACGGATATCACCAATGTTTTTGTAAGCTTCTACTACACCATTAGCAACACGGTCGCAACGAACGATACCACCGAAGATGTTGATCAGGATAGCCTTAACGTTCGGGTCTTTCAGGATAATGCGGAAGCCAGCTTCAACTGTCTGTGCATTTGCCCCACCACCTACGTCAAGGAAGTTAGCAGGCTCACCGCCAGAAAGTTTAATAATATCCATAGTTGCCATTGCCAGACCAGCGCCGTTAACCATACAGCCTACATTACCGTCAAGCTTCACATAGTTCAGGTTAGAGCGGCTTGCTTCAACTTCCAACGGATCTTCTTCTGATTCATCGCGCAGGGCAGCAAGTTCTTTATGGCGGAATAATGCGTTATCGTCTAAGTCAACTTTCGCATCTACAGCCAGGATCTTGTTGTCTGAAGTTTTCAGAACAGGGTTGATCTCGAACATAGAAGCATCAGACTCTACATAAGCTTTGTAAAGGCTTGTTACGAACTTCACCATCTCCTTGAAAGCTTCACCTTGCAAGCCAAATGCAAAAGCGATCTTGTTAGCCTGGAAAGGACGCAGACCTACAGCAGGGTCGATCCACTCTTTAATGATTTTTTCAGGGTGTTGCTCAGCTACTTCTTCAATGTCCATACCACCTTCAGTAGATGCCATGATCACGTTCTGACCTTTTGCACGGTCAAGCAGAATGCTCAGGTAAAACTCTTTTGGCTGAGACTCGCCAGGATAGTAAACATCCTGTGCTACCAGTACTTTCTGTACTAGTTTACCTTCAGGACCCGTCTGGTGCGTTACCAGCGTCATGCCTAAAATTTGGTCAGCTAGTTCTCTTACCTGGTCAAGGTTTTTAGCAAGCTTTACGCCACCACCTTTACCACGGCCACCTGCATGTATCTGTGCTTTAATAACATGCCAGCCTGTGCCGGTTTGCTCAGTAAGTTTTTTAGCAGCTTCTACAGCCTGCTCTGGCGTTTCAGCCACGATGCCTTCCTGTATGCGTACGCCGTAGCTCTTTAAAATGTCTTTACCCTGATATTCGTGTATGTTCATGCTTTCAGTTTTAATGGACGCACGAAAGTACGTCTTCTTAGCTATAAATTCAAGTAATGGATTTTTAAAATATTAGACGCTGGTTTAAGGTATGTAAACACCAGCAGCAGTCTGGCTAATATACTTCTGAGACCACATTAAGTTATCTGCAGCACAACACATTTATAGGTTGCCATAGTATAAGGTGAAATCTTTAACTATTGGCTTATGGGGCAGACATACCGAAGAGTTGCGCTTACCACTTTTATAGTTTTGCTGATTGGCTGCGGATTTTATCTGCTGATAGAAGTAGCAGAGTTCTTTCTGCTGGTATTTGCCGGCATTTTGCTTGCCGTAATTTTCTGCGGACTTACAGAGTGGATAGTGCGGAAATTTAACTTCAGGCGTGGTTGGGCATTACTGCTGGTAGTAGTTGTGGTGCTGGGAGCAATAAGTAGTATAGGCTGGTTTATTGCCCCGACTGTTATCGATCAGCTTTCAGAAATGCGGGAAACCATACCCAAAGCACTTGCTAGGGTAAGAGAATGGGTAGCTGGCCATAGTTGGGGGCGTAACCTAGTAAAAGAAATTCCGGCACAAACTTCCGACCTGATGCCTCGTCGTGGCACTCTGTTATCCCGTATTTCCAACATATTCTCCTCAACACTGGGGGTGCTGGCCAACATTATACTTGTTATCATGACGGCGCTTTTCTTTTCAGTAAACCCAAGGCTCTATACACATGGATTTGTAAAGCTTTTTGCGCCGCATTACCGTACCCGCATGCTAGATGTACTGGCTAAGTGTTATGCAACGCTTAAGCTATGGTTGCTGGCCATGTTGCTATCCATGACTATAATTGGGGTGAGCACTGCTATTGGTTATACTTTGCTGGGTTTACCGTTGGCTATTACGCTGGGTGTACTTTCGTTTTTTCTGGCATTTATACCTACTATCGGGGCTTATGGAGCTGCCGTGCCGGCAGCGTTGGTGGCACTTACGCAGGATCCTAAAACGGCATTGTATGTTATACTTATGTACATCGGTATACAGATGCTGGAAACGTACCTTATCACGCCTATCATCTTCCAACGGACAGTTAAGTTGCCACCTGCCTTGCTGTTATTTAACCAGGTGTTATTCGGGATATTGCTTGGTGCACTTGGTTTGCTGTTAGCGGCGCCTATACTTACCGTGGCTATGGTACTTATCAGGGAGTTATACATTAAAGACGTGCTCGAACAAAATGGAGTAGGTAAAGGACTGATTTCAGAAGCAGGAACCTAAAGGTAACGTAACACGTAGCTTACTGCCGGAATTACAGATATCAATTCCAACAAAATTTTGTAGCTTTGATGCTGGCATAGTTTCTTTTAATACCCATACTTTTATTCTCGTGCTGCAGGTATCCAACATTCATAAAAAATACGGTAATCTCGAAGTTCTGAAAGGTATCAACTTGACCATTGGCACAGGCGAAGTGGTTTCTATAGTTGGAGCTTCAGGAGCTGGTAAAAGTACGTTGCTGCACATTTTAGGAACTTTGGATAATGCTGATTCCGGCGAGGTCTTATTTGAAGGGAAGAACATTGCAAAGTATAATGCCTCTGACTTAGCTAAGTTCCGCAACAGGCATATTGGCTTTATTTTTCAGTTTCATAACCTGCTGCCCGAATTTACTGCCGTAGAGAATGTTTGCTTACCTGGTTTCCTGGCTGGTCGCCCCGAGAAAGAAGTTATTGAGCGTGCTAAAGAGTTGCTGATGATGCTTAACCTGTCGCACAGGCTGGATCATAAACCTTCTGAAATGTCGGGAGGGGAGCAACAGCGCACGGCAGTAGCCAGGGCTTTAATTAACTCGCCGGAAGTGATCTTTGCCGATGAGCCAAGCGGTAACCTTGATTCCAAAAACGCTAAAGAGCTACACGATATCTTCTTCAGGCTACGCGATGAGTTTAACCAGACCTTTGTGATTGTTACGCACAACGAGCAGCTTGCTGCTATGGCTGACCGAACCTTAGTAATGAAGGACGGCCTCATTGTGCAGGAGGTACTTTCTGAAAGATAATTACTGATTGTTAAATTGTTAAAGGTCAAATTGTTAGCTTGTGGTATCAGCTAAAGTATAAAACGCAATGTATTGCGTCTCTACACTGCAATAACTCCCAAATTTTCTAACTTATACCTTTCTAACTCGTCCTTCTCTAACTCCAAAACTCTCTAACTCCCCAGCTCTTTCTCTCGTAAATACCTCTTACCCTTTTCTCTTTTAGCCAAAGCTCGCATAGCTTTAGCAATGGTACTAAAAATTTTAGAAAAAAGTTTGTAACTCATTGATAATCAGTCATATAAATTACATAATTTTTTGCTTTTTTTGCACCATTTCTTTAGCCAGTGTGTTTAATTATTGTACTTAAACAAACAAAGCTAATAGAGATGAATCAACCAAGTAAAGACTTAAAAGTACAGAAGCCTAAGGTCGAGAGTTATGACATTGCGAAGTCGGATGAAACCATGCATCTGGCGGTAGACCTGGCGAAGTTCATTAAAGAGAACAGACTATATCAGAACATACAGGGTAAAGAGTATGTGAACGTGGAAGGCTGGCAATACGCTGGTTCACGTTTAGGTATACTTCCTGTAGTGGAACATGTGGTAAATATCAGCACCGACGATGAATTAAAATACCAGGCAAAAGTAAACCTGCTTGACCTGAGAAGCCAGCAGGTAGTAGGGGCAGGCTTTGCGATCTGCTCCAATAAAGAGCAGGGTAAAAAATATTACCAGGAATTTGCGATTGCTTCTATGGCGCAGACACGTGCTATTGGTAAAGCATACCGTAACATTCTGGCCTGGATCATCAGAGCAGCTGGATATGAGCCAACCCCTGCTGAAGAAATGGATTATAGCGGCAACGAGCCGGCAAAAACAGCTAAGAACCCGGCAGTACCGACTGAGAAAAAAGCAACTATGCGTGCTTCGGAAGTAGCTGCAACAGCTGATAAAGAAGTGGCTGAGGCTCCTTCAACCAGTGTGCGTTATGCATCAGCTAAGCAGAAAGAAGAGATTATCCGACTGCTTAACAACCCGGTGATCACGCGCCAGGAGAAGACAAAGATGCTTCTGAACATTAACCGTTTCGACGAAGAGCGTGCTGCACAAGCAATCGATAAGTTGAAAAAGGTGATAGAAGAGCGCGAAGACGGCCAGTCGGCTGCAGCTTAATTAAAGAACTTATATCAGGAAAGCCTGCCTCATTAGAAGCAGGCTTTTTTATTTAGTTAATCTTTAAATTGTGTTTACCTAGATAGAATTTAGAGTTTGTCAAAACATACATAATGCAGTGTAAATATCAAATGATGAATTATACTTCTACTACCACCGTCTCTAAATTTAAGCGCCTGTTGTTTATAACAGCATGCTTATTTCTGCTCAGCAAGTTTATGTCCAGTAAGCGGAACCTATCCAGCAATCCCGGCCGTGAGAGCAACAAAGGTAACTATAGAACTGTAGGTAAGTAAAGCTCCCAAGATAACAGGCAACTTTGGAATTATAGCTAGGTTCAATTAGCAAGCAACGTCAACTATAGCCCAGACTGCTTTAGATCTCTCGCTAAGACTTGAAATGACAGTAAGATGCAGGTTCAGCAATTTATACTTATCTTTTTCTCTTCAGGACAGCATAATTAATTAAAACTATAAATAATTAACTGTCATTGGTAAAGCAGCCTATCCAAAATTATTTATTCTGACTTCTGTCCTCAAAACTTTATCTTCGCTGAATAAAACCATCTCCCTTTGCCGGACATTCATCACATACTTAAAACGTACTGGGGCTACGACCAATTCAGGCCGTTACAGGAAGATATTGTGCAGTCTGTGCTGGATGGGAAAGATACGCTGGCGTTGTTACCCACGGGGGGAGGAAAATCAATCTGCTTCCAGGTGCCGGCCATGGCAATGGAGGGGATTTGCCTGGTGATTACCCCGCTGATTGCGCTGATGAAAGACCAGGTAACCCAACTTAAGAAACGGGATATTCCGGCAGTAGCAATTTACTCCGGCATGAACCGTCGTGAAATTGATATTGCACTCGATAACTGTGTGTATGGCAACATAAAGTTTCTATACTTGTCCCCGGAGCGCCTGCTGACGGAAATTTTTCTGGAACGGGTAAAACGCATGAAGGTAAACCTGCTGGCCGTAGACGAAGCACATTGTATTTCGCAGTGGGGATACGATTTCAGGCCGCCATACTTACAGTTGGCACAGCTACGCGAGCTTTTACCAAAAGTGCCTGTACTGGCGCTTACTGCAACGGCTACGGAGCATGTTCGGCAGGATATACAGCAAAAACTTAATTTCAGGCAACAGAACATATTTGTAAAAAGCTTTGCCCGTGCTAATCTGTCTTACTCCTGCCTTTACACCGAGGATAAAGTAGGGCGGTTACTGGAAATACTGCAGCGCATGCCAGGACAAAGCATCGTGTATGTGCGCAGCCGCAAGCAAACCGTAGAGTTAGCAAGATTTTTACAAAGCAGGCAGATCTCAGCAGCTGCCTACCATGCCGGGCTAAAGTTTGAAGAGCGCGGCGCTGCACAGCAAGCCTGGATAGATGATAAAGTGCGGGTTATGGTAGCAACCAATGCATTCGGAATGGGAATAGACAAACCTGATGTACGGCTAGTGGTGCACCTCGACCTGCCTGAAAGTTTGGAAGCTTATTACCAGGAAGCCGGCCGTGCCGGGCGCGATGAAAAGTATAGCTATGCCGTTATACTTTACGGACCCAGCGATGTAGCAGACCTGCATAAGAAAGTAGAAGAAGCCCATCCTCCGCTGGAGCTGATTCGGCGTGTTTATCAATGTTTGGCAAACTATTACCAGCTGGCAGTAGGCAGCGGAGCCATGAGCAGCTTCGATTTTGAACTGGCTGACTTTGCTAAGAACTATAAACTGAAGCCGCTGGAAGTACACCATGCCATTAAAAGGCTAGAAGGAGAAGGTTACCTGCAGCTTAGTGAAGGCTATTATACACCATCACGACTTTTTATACAGCTGAATAACACTGCGCTTTATGAGTTCCAGGTAATGAACCCGGAGCACGATGCATTGTTGCGCCTTATACTTCGCATGTATGGGGGCGAGGTGTTCACCAATTTTGTGAAAATATCAGAGCGAAAAATAGCGGAATATTTAAAGAAGCCGGAGCAGGAAATACGCCGTAAATTGGAATACCTGCACAAATTACAGGTTATTATTTATGAACCACAGCACGACTCTCCGCAGCTGGTTTTTACTAAAGCCCGGCAAGACGCACTTAATCTGCCACTGAACCATAAAAAGCTGGATGAGTTACGTGCACGTGCTTTACAACAGGTAACACAAATGGGAAAGTATGTGGAGAGCAACAACCGTTGTCGTACACAATTATTACTGGCTTATTTTAATGAGATAACTGATGCGAGCTGCCGTATCTGCGACTACTGCCTGGCGAAACGTAAAAAACAACGGCAGGAACAGGAGCTCAAAGAACTTCGCGCCAAAATAATTGCTTTGCTACAGGAAAGGACCTACTTGCCAAAAGAGCTAATACAGCAGTTTGCCCCAAAAGATACCGAAACAATTATCACTATCATCAGAGAACTTGTAGATGTAGGGCAGCTTTCATACACCGAAGCCGGAAAGTTGGAAGCTACTGCAGTTTCATAATCTACTTCACCAATCTATCTTTTTGCAAATTTATACTTGAGCTCTATAGTGGCTGTAACACAGCTTATATAAGTTTTCTAGAAGTATATTCTGAAATCCTATTTTTATAATTGGCTTTTCTTATGCTGCAAAATGTACTCTTATTGTTCTAAAATTATGATTTCAACACTGTAATGTAGTGTAATATGTAAAATTCATATTTAAAAAGTATAATTATACGTCATCGAAAATTGATGTCCTGCATTAAAAAATAATGTTTTTACTAAAAAAAATAATAAACTATAGTTGTATTAGGTAAGGTGCGTATAAATACTTAAAATACAGTAAGTTGGGTGTTAAAGCGAAATGTGAAGTATGAAGCAGAGGTAGCTATCAGGAAATAATAGTTAAGCAATGGCAATGAGGGTAATTTTAGAAGCTCGCATTCGGGAAGAAGCAGTAGACGAAGCAAAGGTCTTTTTTCAGAAATGTATACCGGATGCACGTCTTTCTGAAGGTTGCCTTCATAGCGATGTTTTCCAGAACGAAAAAGAGCCAACTATGATGGTAATGGTAGAAGATTGGGAATCGCAGGAGCACCATAAAAAGTACCTGGATCAATGCCTTAAAAGCGGAATGCTGAAAAATCTGATTCGGTTTTTGTCCGGTCCTCCAAATTTGCGCTACTTTTATGCTATAGATGTATAAGTGCCTGTGTTTTAATAAATTAGTATTTTAAATAGTTGTTTTTAGTTGCCCAATATTTTAAATTTATACTTGCTTTAATAAAGCTTTAAAACGAAAACAAAGTCGCTTGGTAACGGTTATAATAATAGGGTAAGATTTAAAGCGCTGGATGCAACCCTTTTATCAAAGTAAACATCTTTACATTAGAGCAAATAACACACTGTAAGCAGCCAAAGCGTCATTTAGCTTAATGAAGACATGCAGAGATCACGTTTTAACAGGGATCATGCAGAAGATAAATTCCTTTTGAGGTAGAGGGCAAAAGGAATTAACGGGTACAACCACCAGTATACAGTGGTTGTACTTCGTTTTTAAATACTTTCCCCTCCTATTTGTATGAGCAGTATACTTACTTCAGCACCTTTACCATATGTTGAGTGACAGGTGTGAAGCCCTGGCTCTCCCAGAATCTCAACGCATCAGGGTTATTTACGGATACCTGCAGTTCAACATGATCTGCACCTTTATCCTGGAGCCATTTAAGCGCTGCATCAAATAATGCTTTTCCTATTCCCTGGTTGCGGTAAGCCTTCTTAATGACAGTTTCAGCGATGTATCCTTTCCGGTTCAATTCAAATCCATTAACCCCCTGCCGCAGAATACAAATGATCATTCCTACCCATTCGCCTTGCTTTTCAAATACAAGTACTTGCGTGTTTCTTTCCCGGATGCGGTTCAGGAGTTCGGCTTTCAGAGGCTTTTCGTGGTTTGGTTTACATCTAAAAACCTTATGATGGCTTTGGTGGTGGTGCATCAGTTCGAGCCACAACGGGAAAAGCTCGTCAATATCCTCCGGTGTTGCTTCAACAATCATAATCTGGTAAGCTTTTCTGTAACTGTATTATACTTGAGTTAGTCTGCTAAAATAGTTTCTGAAGATCGGAGGGGCTTTGCAGGTAGGCACTGTAGGTAGGCACATGACCAAAACCATAACCAGCAAAAATAAATGGTACACCGGCTACAACACTAGCCTGGTAATCGCCTTTGGTGTCGCCCACATAAACCGGTTGTTGCAGTTTATTTCTTTTAATAATATCCTTCAGATTTTCGCCTTTCGGGTTGCCGGTTCTGCCAGAGCATTCGTGGTCCTTGAACAGGTAGGCCATGTTGTTGAATTCATAAAAAGCTTCTATGTAGCCATCTTGGCAGTTGCTTACTATAAACAATTTATACTTGTCGTGCAGGTACTCCAGGGAGTCTTTTATGCCGCTGAACAGCTTGCCTCCATACTTCTGCAGGTGCTGCATTTCCTCACGCCCGCTTATCTCCATCAGTTCTTTTTTCTGGGCCTCCGTCAGATCCGGAAAGAACTTATTATAGATCAGGTCGTGCTGCATGCCAGCTACGGAGCGTATATCTTCCTGTGTTATTTCCTGTATCTCAAAATCAACCTGTTTCCGGGCAGCTTCCCAGGCGCGGGCTACGGTGGCAGTTGCATCCCAAAGGGTGCCGTCGAGGTCAAATATCAGGCTGTCGGTTTGTTGGTTCATAATTGGGTTACTTTGTTTCAGGGTCAGGGTAAATAAAGGTAACTTCGTAGATTTTGCCCTCCCGTATGCGATACACGGCAATAGCTTCTATACGTGGCTTGTTTTTATCGGTCTGCACACGTTCATGGTCTATCACCACGTTACCCGATACAATTCTGTTTACAAGTTCACAGTGCAGGTCAGGAGTATCTGCAAATTTCTGTCCGTAGCGTTTCCGCATCTCGTCGAGGCCCTGGTAACTAAGCGCGCCCGGCTGGCGGTAAATCTTCACATCATCAGTATAAGCCTTCAGAAAAGTATCTATGTCGCGGTTGTTATAAGCTTGCAATTGTAGCGTGGCAGGTGCTTCTATGCCTGTAGTTTTAGGAGTAACCTGTGCGTTAGAAGTGTAGGCAGCCATAAGCAGAAGTATAGGTAAAAAGTATAGTTTCATGCTCCAAGCTAGGCAATTTTCTCTAAATCCTGAAGCTGTAGTGCCCGTATATGGCACTTATGTTAGAAGAATTGATCATACGTACCCTTTGCGATACCTTACCGGCCACACCTTCGGATGCTCTGTTTTTATTCGGACAGACGGAAGACAACCAGGAAGCTGCCTTTGCAGCTGCTAAGTTATTATTACAGGATAAGCATACTTACAGGGTACTTTTTCTGGGAACTAAGCCTATGAGCGGTTATCCCGGCGGAGCCAACTGGAAAGAAACCATGATGGCACTAGGCATGCCAGAAGATAAACTGGAGCTCATTTTACCTTTACCTGCCAATACCAAGTTGCTGCATACTGGCATTGAAGCCAATTCTATGGTAAAGCACGCAAAGGAGCAGGGCTACAGAAAAGTGATAGTTACGGCAGCGCCTTTTCAGCAACCGCGGGCAGTAATGGCAGCAGTTACAGCAGCTATACGATTATATCCTGAATTACAGATTTATAGTTTGCCGGGCAAGCCGTTGCCGTGGCAGGAGGTTGCCGTACACTCACAAGGCAAAACTGAAAGTACGCGGGCAGGCCTTATTGCCGGTGAGATGAAGCGCATAGCTAAGTATACTGAGCAAGGCGACCTGGCAACTGTGCAGGAAGTGTTGGACTACCTGAACCGCCGCGATGTAGCAGAACTATAACAAGTACTAGGGTTCCGGTGCAGTTAGTGTTTGTTTTACCAGCAACTTATTTACTGTTAACTTATTTATTTCCAGCTCATCTATACTTAGTTTACAGACCCTGGAGCCCCCGACTGCCAGCCTTCCGATAGCTATAGTTCCGATGGCTAAGGCACCAACGGCCAGCGCCCCGCAGGCAAATGCCCCGATGGCCAGAGCACCTGACGATACGGCTCCTGCAGCCGCACGTTTTATAGCGAAGCTTTCTGCAAATGTTCTCGCAATTTTTGACATGGCTATAGTTGTTAGTAGTACTGTTGAACTATAGCTAACGTATTGATAAGGCAGAAGTTAAGCGATTTAGTGGCCAGCTCTGGGAGCAGGGTAAGCAGCCTCTGCTACGCGATTATTCTTCTTCGTAAAACTGGATCAGGGCACCGAAGTAGGCTTCTTCCCATCCTTCTACAATGTCGTTATAATCCTGGTTAGGTATGTTGGTGTGGCGCAGCTCAGCCGAGGTGCCATACTTGTGCGGGTGCAGCTTTATAGTTACAACAGATGGTTCTTCCTGCTCCCCGAAATACCACTCTTGCACAATCTTTTTACCTTCTTCAAACTCCAGGTTCTTGCCAACTATACTTCCTTCAAACAACGAGAACTCAGAGCCGGGCTCTGTGCTCATTTCGGCTTCCTCGCCGGTCCAGGCTTGCAGTGTGAGCGGGTTAGTTAGGGCAGCATACACCAGTTCGGGCTCAGCCGGGATGATAAAGTATTTCTTATAGTCTTTCATGCGGAGGTTATTTTTTGGCAAACGTGCGGATGTACAGATCTTCTACTTTCTGGCGAGCCCAGGGGGTTTTACGCAGAAACTTCAGGCTGGAGTTTATACTTGGGTTGTTGTTAAAGCTGTTGATATTGATCTTATAGCCCAGCTCATCCCAGCCATAATAATCAACTAACTGTACCAGTATGCGCTCCAGCGTTTTGCCGTGCAGGGGGTTGTTTTTCTGTTCTTCCATGTGTGTAATGCAGCCCAAAGGTACATAAAACATACGTATACCTGGTTTCTGGTTATACCTATACTTTAGTAAGACAAGTATACTTCTACGTTAAGTTTAAGGCTATTTCGTTTTCCAGCTTTTGTCCGTTCTCAAACTGGTCGAGGCTCCGGAAGGTAGTGGTGGCAATTTCCTGCAGGGCTTCTCTGGTAAAAAAGCCCTGGTGTGCAGTGATCAGTACATTCGGGAAGGTCATCAGCCGTGCTATCAGGTCATCGAGTATTACTTTTTCCGAGAGGTCCTTAAAAAAGAGGTGCTCTTCCTGTTCATATACATCTATGCCAAGGTAACCGAGTTTTCCGGTTTTAAGTGCTTTTATTACATCTTTGGTGCTTATCACTGCGCCTCGGCTGGTATTGATAAGCATAGCCCCGGTCTTCATTTTAGCAAGCGCTGCTTTATCTATCAGGTGGCGGGTTTCGGGGGTAAGCGGGCAGTGCAGCGAGATGATATCGCTTTGCTGCAGCAATTCATCCAGTGAAGTATAAATTACTCCATATTGCTTCAACTCCTCAAAAGGGGCAATATCAAAGGCCAACACTTTACAGCCAAAACCCAGCATGATATGGCAAAAGCAGTTACCAATTTTACCTGTGCCGATAACGCCAACAGTTTTGCCAAACAGGTTAAAGCCAAGCAGCTTTTCCAGGGAAAAATTGCTTTCGCGCACACGGTTATAGGCTTTATGAGTTTTGCGGTTTAGGGTAAGTATAAGGGCAACGGCATGTTCGGCTACTGCCTGCGGCGAGTAAGCAGGCACCCGCACCACTTTTATATGGTTTGCTGCAGCGGCGTGCAGGTCTATGTTGTTAAAGCCTGCACTGCGTAATGCAATTAGTTTTACGCCACATCTGGCCAGCTCTTCCATCGTGTGCTTATCAGCTTTGTCGTTCACAAATAAACAGATAGCATCAAAAGCTTCGGCCATTTTTACAGTGGCGGCAGTCAGTGGCTCGTTGAAATAGGTTAGATTATGCCCGGTATTATACTTGTCCAGGTACTCCTGATCGTATTGGCGGGTACTGAAAACAGCTACTTTCATAGGCAGCGTTATAAGGTTCCGGAACTATAGTTAACGTGAGCTGCGGATTAAGGCTTTACTATAACCTTTTTATATTAACTTGAGTTTTACAAAGTTGTAATTGTATTTATACTTATCTGTAACGATGAAAGCATACGTAGTGAATGAACCCGGCGGACCAGAAAGCCTGCAGCTAACGGAGCTGGAAAAGCCAACTATTAAGGACAACGAAGTACTGGTAAAGGTAAGAGCAGTTAGCATAAACCCGGTAGATACCAAAACCCGCGAAGGAAAAGCTCTATTTAACACCTTAAAAGAAACAGCACCTGTTATACCTGGCTGGGACATTTCGGGGGAAGTGGTAGAAGCAGGAAAGGATGTAACATATTTTAAGCCTGGCGATGAAGTTTTCGGGATGGTAAATTTTCCGGGGCATGGCAGAGCCTATGCTGAGTATGTAGCAGCACCTGAAGCGCACCTGGCACATAAGCCCGAAAACATACCTCACCACGAAGCTGCCGCCGCTACTTTGGCTGCACTTACAGCCTGGCAGGTATTGGTAAACGAAGCCGATATACAACCAGGACAGCGTGTGCTTATACATGCCGCAGCAGGGGGCGTGGGTCATTTTGCCGTACAGATCGCTAAATATTTTAAAGCCTTTGTGATCGGTACCGCCTCTGCCGAGAATCATGATTTTATCCGGAACATGGGCGCCGACGAGCAAATAGATTATAATGAGTATAAGGTAGAGGATGTAGTGATGGATGTGGACCTGGTGCTTGACTCGCTGGGAGAAGAGAACACCCGCCGCTCTTTAAACTGCCTGAAAGATGGTGGTAAGATCATATCTATACTTGGCGGAGCGAAGGAGGCTGTGCAGGAAGAAGCAAAAAAACGCAACATAGAAGCTAGAAGTTACCTGGTGCACTCCAGCGGAGAAGACCAGGCTAAAATTGCCGACCTGCTAAGCCAGGGAAGACTGACTGCACACGTATCGCATGTGTATGATTTTGAGGATATGGCCAAAGCCCACGAGCAGGTAGAAACCCATAAAACCCGCGGCAAAGTAGTAGTACACGTTAGCTAAAAACCAACTATAAATACTGTACCATGACACAAACCAAAAACCTGGAAGTATGGCTGCGAGGACCGCTGCCTGATGTGCCTGCTTTGCTGCAACCGGTGGCCCATGCTTTGCTGCAAGCCCGCGAAGAAGTAGAGAATTTTATGCGCGATGTACCGGAAGATTTGATCTGGGAACGGCCAGCCGGTGTGGCGTCGGTGGGGTATCATCTGCAGCACCTGGTTGGCATCCTCGACAGGTTACTGACCTACGCCCGCGGCGAAGCACTGACCGAAGAGCAACTGGCCTACCTATACGCCGAAGGAAAACCTACCAAAGCAACAGCGCAGGAACTGGTGCAGCAATACCATGAAGAAGTTGATAAGGCCCTGGAGCAAATAAGGAAAACCGAAGAGCAAACCTTAACGGAAGTGCGCAGGGTAGGGCGTTCGCAGGTGGAGTCTACGGTTATAGGGTTGCTGTTTCATGCGGCAGAGCATAGCATGCGGCATATAGGCCAGCTGCTGGTAACAGCACGGGTGCTGCGCGGTCAGGCTTACGAAGTATAGCTTTGGCTATACTTCGGCCTTCATAAAATCGAAAGCGCCTTTGCGCAGGTTTATACCATGCTCCAGGTACGCTTTAAGGCATGCCAGGAAGTTGGCCCAGCCAGCGGTATTGCCTTTCAGCCAGTTCAGGCCGGCTTCGTTATTTTCCATTTCCTTTTCGGTGATGGTTACAACGGTGGCATTTTCACCTTTCGGTGTAAGGTTAATCTCAACCAGCAGTTCATTTCCGTCTGTGCCATCCCAGTAATAAGCTATGTAGTTGTCTTTTTCGATTTTACCGACTCTGACAGGGAATGTCTCCTCAAACTCCGGAAACTTCCAGGTCAGGGTTTTGCCTTCCTCCATGCGACCGGAGCCTTCAGAAATAAAGTAATTAGACATTTTAGCCGGGTCAACTATGGCTTCGAATACGTCATGGGCAGGTTTAAGCACCTGTAAGGCTGTTTTGATTTCGAGTTTCTGGTTTTCCATGTTAGTTTATACTTGCAGCTTTAAACCAAGGGGTTAAAAAGTTGTGGTTTTTAGTCTGATGTTCGCATCTCTGTTCCTTCCAGCAGGTTAGCGGATCTTTCAGCTTTTTATAGTTATAGAGGCCCAACGTAACCCATGCTTTGCTTAATCCTCTATTGCCTCGATACCAAGTTGCTTCAGTCGCTCAAGGTGCTCCTTCATGGTGTTGAGCTGTTCAGGGGAGTGACCCTGCCAATCTGTGACCTCGCCTACGACACGAAGCGGATTCCGGGAACGGTATGATTTCGTTGGATTGCCTGGAAATTTCTTGTCCGTTAAATTAGGGTCATCTTCGATAGGGCCTGTTGGCTCTACTATATAAATTCTGCCTATTCCTTCGCCTTGGGCAAGTTCAGCTCCCAGATAGCAGCATCCAGTGTAGCAGTCAGATACACAAAAGATGCCCTTTTCCGGGTGCCATAGTTTGAATTAAAACCTGGTTCAATCAGGTCTCCCTGCTTCAGATCAGACTTTGTGCCATGGTAGAACTTCTCCGAGTTCAGGTCGTGGGCATCCGCTGTTAGCTTGCCCTCACTTTTGTTCGTTTTCATTGTTGCTATATTTTTTATGAGGATCTTTATGTTCTATGAGGCAGCTGTTATCAATTACTAACGGTTAGTATAAACTGCACGCTAGACCGTCGGCCGAAGGATGACTTTTATACAGTGTTAGCCATCGCTTTTTATATTTTTAGCCTTATATAACTATAATCATCTTCCCTGGGTATACCATTAATTTCTATCACTTTATCTAGAGGTAGTATCTGGATAATTAGTGTGCTTGGTGATTCCCAGTAAAACTCATATGGTGACCATTTCTGTTGATTTATCTCAATGAACTTAATTAAGTTCTGTCCATTGTTTTCAATCCTGAATACCTGAATCCCTAGTGGCGGCCCTTCCAGACCGTATGGCATTGAGAGGCTTGCAAGCATTTTTTTGTCGGGGGAGATGTAAGGTCTAGTCCAGGTTGTATCTAGTTTTCCTGTTGTTTTGTCAACCAGATAACATTCATAGTGTTCCCAAAAGATCCTTCTACAAGATATTTATTGATTGACTTAATCTGCCCTGCATACTTATATTCTCTGATGTCTTCATCATCAGATTCAGGGCTGTTCAACGTGTCTCTGAATGCGGTTAGAAATTTCCAATTTCCGTTAGTTAGCACCTGTAGTACACCGTCCTTCTTCCGTGAGTTAGTCGTGTCTGTTGTTAGTGCGTCTGAATAAGCTTTTTTAGCCCTATCAAAATCCGCTTTTGTAGCCTTGTCAATAGAATACGCTACTGACGCTGTTTCCTTTTCTTCGGTTGGTTTTGCTTCTACTGCTGGACTTTTGGTTTCGTTGTTTATCTGAGCTTTTTCTTCTGCTTTTGCAGCTTCAGACGGTTTGCTACTACAGCTAAAAATGAAAGCAATTGTCAGGAGAGGCAGTATATTTTTCATTTTTAAATTAGGCTAACGTTACTCGTGCAGCCAATAAGCAAAGTGTAAATGAGTATAAAGGCTGCACTTTGTTGTATGAGGTTTTTAATTAATTTCTTTCAGGTCCGTCTTTAATATCCATAGAGCGGTTGGCTTCTCATTATGGCATTCAAGTCCAAGGGCTTTTACATCACAGTCAAATTGAAATAAAACTCTGTTTTTGTTAGGGAAACCCAACTCGTCTGCATGATTTACTATGATGCCTTGCTCTTTAATTAATTTCCAATAGTTCTCACTCTCATTACATTCTTTGTCAGGAGTTTCTGTTCCATTGAAAGTATAAAGCATAAATCTTTGTCCTTTTTTCATTATTGCAAATGACATACAATGGTTAGTACAGGCTGCGAACAAGGCGTAGCTGAAGTATGAAGCCTGTGCAATGTTGTACTAAGCTTTTCTTATTTAAGTAGAAGAATCTTCCATAGAAGTTAACATCCATTTGCCTTTATTTTTATTGAAAACATATGTGAAGTAAACTCCAGTATCTTCTAAGGTGTAAATCATAGTTACTGTACTGTTACTTTCTTCTTTTTTCTCAAGATGATGCTCTCCAACCTGCATTTGGGAAAAGTTTATAAATAACCAATCTTCTTTACTAATGTATCGTGTTACAGACCCTATATCTTCCATTAATGTGATTTTGTATGGAAACTCTACTCTCGAAAGTTGAAAAACTGAATCTGACGAAAACTTCAGGAAAAAGCTGTCAAAGTATTCATTGTTGGTCTTTTCTTCTTCAATATTACCAACATCAACAGCGTCCGACTTACTAAATCTGGAAGATGTGTTTTCTTTAGCAATGTTTTTGGTAATGTCATTAGCGACCCGTGTATTGTCGCAGCCAACACTAAAGAGCATTATTACAAGACAAAGTAATTTCATAGTTTAAGTTAAGTACAACTCCCAGATAAACCAAAACATCGCTTACCTGCACTATATATGTGGTTGTGTAAGTTAAGGGGTGGTAATTGAATATTATCTAATCCACCTTAAGTATTCAGCTCTCAATATATAAAATTTGCCTGTCATTTACCCATAAAGAATAAACGGCCTGCTACTTTTCAGTAACAGGCCGTTTTATAAGTATAGCTAACTATAGTTTAATTAAGGGTGCTTTTGCAGAAAACATCAGACAGGTTCTCCATGTATTTCTGGCCGGAACCGGTGTTTAGCAACAGGATATTTTCATCCTGAGAGATATATCCAGTTTCCAGAAGTTTACGGGCAGCCATCCACACGGCAGCGCCTTCCGGGGCTACAAACAAGCCTTCGTTTGCACCCAGTTCTTTTAACCCGGCTACCATTTCGGCTTCAGTTATACTTATGGCAGTGCCCCCGGAGGCATGTATGGTTTGCAGCATAAGCGGCTCGCCTAAGGGGCGAGGCACAGCCAGGCCATTGGCTATAGTTGGTTTACCTATATAATTCTGTGCGTTTGGTTGTCTGCCACTTAATGTCTCGATTAGCGGCTGGCAGTTAGCGGCCTGCACTGCTACCATGCGTGGCAATTTTATAGTTGGTGCAAGCCAGCCAAGCTGTTGCATTTCCTTAAAGGCTTTCCAGATACCGATCAGGCCAGTGCCGCCACCGGCAGGGTAAAGTATAACGTCGGGCAGGTTCCAGTTCAGTTGCTCTGCAATTTCATAACCCATGGTCTTTTTCCCTTCCAGGCGGTAAGGCTCTTTCAGCGTCGATACATCCAGCAGTTCGTTGTTACTGTTCAGTTCTTTTACTTTAGCAGCGCAGTCGTTTATCAGGCCATCTACCAATATAACTTCGGCACCATACCAGTAGCACTCATCCCGGAACGCTTTAGGCGTATGGCGCGGCATTACAACCAAAGCGCGCATGCCTGCTTTGGCACAATATGCGGCCATGGCAACCCCGGCATTACCGGCAGTAGGTATAATGCAGCCCTCCACACCGTGCTCTTTTGCTTTGGATATGGCCATGCTTAAACCACGTGCTTTAAAAGATCCGGTTGGGTTCTGGCCTTCGTCTTTTAGTTGCAGCGAGGTAAGCTCGTACTTTGCGGCTAGGTTGCTAAGGGTAAGTATAGGCGTAAAGCCTTCGCCAAGGCTAACTATATTTTCCTGGTGCAGCACGGGCAGCATTTCCTGGTAGCGCCACATGGTGCCTTCGCGGTGCTTCAGTACCTCTTTGGTAAGTTGCTTATTGGTTTCGTAACGGGCAAGCAGCGGCAAATGGCAACACGGCGATACGGTTTGTTTTTCGTAGGCAGAATAGGGGGAGCCACAGCGCGAACAGGTCAGGGTGCTTAGGTGGCTCAGGCGGTAGTTTAGGGTTGTTTCCATATCTTTATCTACGGCAAATTGCAGTACTGATATGACGAAACAAAATAGCAAAAAGGAATAGGCTATGCCATTTTGGAATAGTGGCGTTTGGTAAACTGGATGAAGTCTTTGTAAGGAAAATTGTTCTCGGTGCCTTTGCGCTGTATAAAGTTAAAGCTCCGCCTTACGTGCAGGTCAGCAATAGGCACTTCCACCAACTCACCAGACTCCAGCTCTTTCAAGACGGCCTGACGTGGCAGAAAAGAAAGGCAGGTATCTACCCGCACAAAGTTTTTCAGGGCTTCGGTACCTCCCAGTCTGATCTTGATTGGTAGTTCGCTCAGCCTGATCTTCTTTCGCTCAAGGGCATCTTCCAGCACAGCTAACGTACCTGAACCTCTTTCGCGCAGGGCTAACGGGATATCATACAGGTCTTTTACTTCGAGCTGCATTTTTTTGAGCGGGTTACGTGACGAGCAAACAGCTATCACATCATCCGTTAGAAAAGGAGTATAGGTAACGTTACTTACTTTACTAATTCCTTCTACAATGCCCAGGTCCAGTTCATGGTCCAGCAACGCTTTCAGTATGTTCTCGCTGTTGCGGTTTTTGAGGGTAAGCTGCACGTTGGGGTTCTTCTGAAGGTAAGCAGACAGCACCGGGGGCAAAATGTAAAGCGAGATAGTTGTACTAGCGCCAAGTACCATATTTACCTGTGGTGAAAAGTTCTCGCTTAGCTGCTTAAACTCATGGTATAGCTCGTTCTGGAGTTGCTTGGCTAGCAGCATTTTTTCGTAAAGCATTTTGCCGGCAGGGGTAAGGGCTACACTATTGCCTAACCGCTCAAATAAACCGGTCTTGTAGTACTCTTCCAGTGCTTTTACCTGCTTGCTAATAGCAGACTGACTGATAAATAGGCTCTGGCTGGCTTTGGTAAAGCTGAGCAACCGGGCCACTTCCATAAATATTTCGTGCTTATGCGAGAGCATACTTTTTTGTTAGTTACTGTTACAAGTATAACGGTTGTTTTATAACTATAATGATAAGTGCTGACTGATTATAGGAAAGCTCCTTAAGTTAATTATCTTAGAAACTATAAACGCCCTGCCACTTTTCAGCAGCAGGGCGTTTTATAAATATAGTAACTATAGTTTAGTAATCATCGCGCTCTATGGCGGCTACGCCTGGCAGGGTTTTGCCTTCCATGTACTCCAGCAGTGCACCGCCACCCGTCGATACATAAGATACCTTATCAGCGTAGCCAAACTTGTTAACAGCTGCAGCGGAGTCACCGCCGCCAATCAGCGAGTAAGCACCCATGCGTGTTGCATCCACAACAGCATCGGCAACAGCTTCGGTACCTACCGAGAAGTTCGACATCTCAAACACACCCATCGGGCCATTCCAAAGTATAGTTTTAGAGTTGCGGATAACTTCGGCATACATTTCGCGGGCAGTCGGGCCAATGTCCAGGCCCATCCAAAGTGGCTTAATGTGGTGGCTTAGACTGGTGTCGATGTTGGCGTCGTTGCTGAACGCATCAGCCACTACAGAGTCAACCGGGATCATCAGGTTCACGCCTTTTTCGCGGGCCATGGCAATCAGTCGCTTCGCCAGGTCAATTTTATCTTCTTCTACCAACGATGAACCGATCTGGCCACCATCTGCCTTCACAAACGTATAGCTCATGCCGCCACCAATCAGCAGGTTGTCCACGCGGTCCATCAGTTTCTCGATGATCAGGATCTTATCGGAGATTTTGGCACCACCCATGATAGCGGTGTAAGGGCGCTCGGCATTACCCAGTACACGACGTGCATTGTCGAGCTCGGCCTGCATTACGTAACCCATCATTTTATCTTGCGGGAAGTAGCGTGCTATAACTGCCGTTGAAGCATGCTCACGGTGAGCAGTTCCGAAGGCATCGTTCACGTACACATCACCCAGCGTAGCCAGTTCTTTGGCAAAATCAGCATCGCCTTTTTCTTCATCCTTATGGAAACGCAGGTTCTCGAGTAGCAGTATTTCGCCTGGTTTTAGCTCCTGCGCCAGCTGTGCCGCCTGTGGCCCAACGCAATCTTCCGCAAACAACACATTAGTGTTAAACTCCTGCGATAAACGGTTTACCAAGTGTTTCAGCGAGTATTTCTCTTCAGGACCAGCTTTCGGTCTGCCCAAATGCGACATCAGGATAACAGCGCCACCATCGGCTAAAATTTTCTGAATAGTTGGTACAGCCGCTCTGATGCGTGTATCGTCGGTAATGCGGTAATCCGAATCGAGTGGTACGTTAAAATCTACCCGCACCAGCGCTTTTTTGCCGGCGAAGTTATACTGGTCTATCGTTCTCATGTAGTAAGGTTATAGTTTTATTTCTGTTTACGTTGTTCGTGTTTCAGCTTTTTTTGTTGCTGAAATTTAAAAGGATGAACAAATATAGTAAAAACGGTATAGTTTGTCTGGTTAAG
Source organism: Pontibacter deserti (assembly GCF_023630255.1). NCBI lineage: Bacteria > Pseudomonadati > Bacteroidota > Cytophagia > Cytophagales > Hymenobacteraceae > Pontibacter > Pontibacter deserti. The sequence continues at coordinate 529,350 of NZ_JALPRS010000001.1, forward strand.
GATAGATACCCCTTCCCAATCTTCCTCTATAAACAGAGGAGGAGTTTACCTGCCTCAGCCCCTCCTTGTCTAAGTTGGGGAGCTTTTCTGCTACTCCGGTAGTTGAAGCTATAGTTTCATAGTTCCCGTTGAAACACCCCTGTAGTCCCCTCAAGGGGACAGTTTCTGCTTTTGCTATTTCAAATCAGCAGCGCGATGCCTAAAGACGGGGCCCCGCGGCCGTGAGCGCACCAATGTATAATTGAAACTATAGGCAAGTAGAGCTCCCAGGATTGGAGGATACTATAAAAGTATAGCTTGGTTCAAGTAAGTATAAACAATAGCCATTAAACAAATAAGATGTCTCGGCTTCGCTCGACATGACAAAGAGAGGAATCAAAAACTATACTATTGAACCTATACTTCCAGTTATCAATTCTAAATAAAACTCTTAAGTTTTACCCTTATTAATTAACGCTTCCAATTTATTACCTTTGCAGGAATGAGAGTAGGAATAATTTTCGGTGGGCCGTCGCGTGAGCGCGAGATCTCGTTTGCAGGTGGCCGTACGGTTTACGATAACTTAGATAAAGCCCTTTTTGAAGCTGTTCCGGTGTTTGTGGACAGCCTGGGCAACTTTATACTTTTAGACTGGCATTTTATCTATAAAGGTACGATCCGTGACTTTTACCCGCCTGTTGATTCACTTCCTGAAAGTGAGCACGGCCTGCAGGTGTACCTGGAGTCGCTGGGTGATCTGAGCATTGAAGAGCAGGATAAGATCATAGCCAAAGCTGGTAAGCGTCTACAGCCAAACGAATTCAAGAACCATTTTGATTTTGCTTTCCTGGCGCTGCACGGCCCGTACGGCGAAGATGGCTCTATTCAGGGCTTGCTGGAGTGGTATCATATTCCTTATTCCGGTTCTGGTATACTTCCGTCGGCGATAGGTATAGATAAGGTGACGCAGAAGGAAATGCTGAAACAGCATGGCTTCCCGACACCTGATTACCGCATCATCAACTATAGCCAATGGTCTGAAAAGCAGAACCGACCACAGATATTTGAAAAACTGGTAGCTGACCTTGGCTTACCATTGGTGTTAAAAGCGCCGCACCAGGGTTCATCTATCGGGGTTTCTATAATTAAAGAGCAGGATTTTGCTGCTTTTGAGGCGGGTGTAGAACGCAGCTTCTTTACCAAAACTATCTACAAAGCACAGTGGCTGGCGATGGGCGAGGAGAAACAGCTGATGAGCATCAAGCAACTGGTGGATATCCGTGAAGGTATCGGGATGCCGGTGCAGTTGGAGAACGGAACTATAGTTTACCACCCCGAAGAACTGTTCAACCATATCAATAAAACATTTACTTCTTCTGCCACCGACAGCATCACGCTTACGAACATTGAACATGAGCAGCAGGTGTTGGTAGAATCGTTTATACGAGGTAAGGAGTTTTCTTGCATTGTGGTGCAGGATGAGCAGGGTGAGCCAATCGCGTTGCCTCCAACCGAGATCGTGAAGGGCAGTGAAGTATTCGACTACCGTTCGAAATACCTGCCTGGACTGAGCCGTAAAATTACACCAATTAACCTGCCAACAGAGCAGATCCAAAGTATAAGACAAGCTACCAGCCGACTGTTCACAGCCTTCGGATTTAACGTGTATGCGCGTCTGGATGGCTTTATTACAGATAACGGTGAGATTTTCCTGAACGACCCGAACACAACGTCAGGAATGTTGCCGTCGTCGTTCTTCTTCCATCAGGCCGCTGAAATTGGGCTTAACCCTTCCCAGTTCCTGACCTATATTATCCGCACTTCTGTTTCTGAAAGGCTGAAGTCTGGCAAGGATACCGTGAAGCTGACAAAGCTGCTGGCTGAGCTGGATAAAAGTATAAAAGAAGAGCAGGCGCACCGTCATGATAAAATTCGAGTGGGTGTGATCATGGGTGGTTACTCTTCGGAGCGCCATATTTCGGTGGAGAGTGGCCGTAATATTTACGAAAAGCTTTCTTCATCTGTAAAGTATGAGCCGGTTCCGGTTTTCCTGACTGGCAGCAACGAAGAGCATCGTTTGTATACTATCCCAATCAATATCATGCTGAAGGATAATGCAGACGACATTAAAGAGAAGGTTTTATACTTCGAGAATGGTGGCAAGCCGCACCCGGTGCTAGCCCAAATTGCAGAAGAGGCAGAAAGTATAACCCGCAAGTATACCGGCAGCACGCTACAGGAGCCACAGCGCATTAGTTACAGCCAATTGAAGAACCTGGTTGATGCTGTGTTCATTGCGTTGCATGGTCGTCCGGGTGAAGATGGTGCTTTGCAGACGGAGCTGGAGAAACTATACATTCCGTACAACGGTTCCGGTATCCGCTCGTCGCAGATAACTATAAACAAGTACGAAACCAACGAGATACTTGCCAGGCACGGGGTACCGGTAGCGCACCATAGAATGGCATGGAAAGAAGATTGGCTAAAGGATAAAGAAGCATTTTTCCAGAGCTTAGAAGCTGAATTTAAATATCCGTTCATTGCCAAGCCAGCCGACGATGGTTGCAGCTCTGCTGTTAAGAAGATTAAGAACCGCGCTGAACTGGAAGCCTTTACGACATTGATCTTCCGTGAAATGGAGGAGCTGGATACAGAATGTGCACGCACCTTGTCGCTAGGTTTTAAAGAGGAGTTTCCTAACAAGCAGGGCTTTTTGGTAGAAACACTGATCTCCAGAAACGGCGCAAAGCACTTCCTGGAAATTACCGGTGGTTTGCTTACAACACATGCTCCGGATGGCAGCGTGAACTACGAAGTGTTTGAAGCATCGGAAGCGCTGGCTGAGGGAGAAGTACTTAGTTTAGAAGAGAAGTTCCTGGCTGGTGAGGGGCAGAACATTACGCCTGCGCGTTATGCTGCTGATCCAGAGCGCCGCCAGAAAATATCAGACCAGGTAAAGGAAGACCTGAAGCGTGTGGCCCAGATCCTGAACATTGAAGGTTATGCCCGAATAGATGCCTTTGTGCGTGTGCTGGAAAACGATGAAGTGGAGACAATCATCATAGAAGTAAACTCGCTGCCAGGCATGACGCCGGCAACCTGTATCTTCCACCAGACTGCCATCAACGGCTATAAACCTTACGACTTCATCGACCGCATCCTGACCTACGGCGTGGAGCGCACCAGAATGAAAGCAACAGTATAGTTAAAAGTTAAAAAGTTTATAAGTTAGAAAGTTGATTATAGTTAGAGAGTTTGGGAGTTAATGAGTTTAGGAAGTAGAAATCTTGCTAATTTCATAAATCACTGTTAATCTGTGGTTCAGACAATAAACAATTTAACAATCAACCATCAGCAATTAAAATATGTTAAAAGCGAATTCGTTTGCCGATGTAGTTAAGCACTTGGCTATTATGGCGGCTATAGTAGGAGTACTGGTTATAGGCTTCTTCTATTTTTACCTGCCATCCACTACCAATCATGGCGAGAGCGTGCCGGTGCCTAAAATTACAGGTATGTTGCTGCCCGATGCCGAAGCGTTTCTGGAAGAGCAAAATCTACTTTACTACATCAACGACTCCAGCTACAACTCCGACCGCAAGCCGTTTGAGATCCTGACCCAGGATCCAGCTCCGGGTGCCCAGGTAAAAGAAGGCCGCAAGATCTACATCTCGGTGAATATGAAAAACCCGCCGATGATCAAGATGCCGAAGCTGATTGATGGTTCTGTGAAGAATGCAGAGCTAATACTTAAGAGCTATGACCTGAAAGTAGGTAAAATAACGCCAGTACCAGACCTGCAGAAAAACGCCGTGTTAAAGCAGTTTGTAAATGGCAAAGAAGTAGCCCCGGGTGAGACCATAGCCAAAGGTTCTGTAGTAGACCTGCATGTGGGCGATGGACTAGGTAACACAGAGTTTGAAGTACCGGAAGTAGTAGGTATGCCAGTAGATGAAGCATCGGTTTTACTGGTAGGGCAGGGCCTTCAGATCGGTAACATACTTTACGTGCAAGGCAGCGGCGAGCCGGATGGTACTGTATTAAAACAGCGTCCGTTTGCAGAAGTAGGTGCCAAGATACGCGTTGGTGAACTGGTTGACCTTTGGGTAGCCGGTACCGAACCTGTCGAGACAATAGAGTAAACAACTATAAAGTATAAAACAACAACGCCTGCCAGTAATGGCAGGCGTTGTTGTTTTATACTTTCGCAGGTTACACTAAAATTTGAAATTTGCGTACAGATTTCTCGTTTAAAGTATAAATGCCTAACTTCTTACGCATTATACTTAACGCCCGATTCTATGAAAAAACTGTTACTGTTCGCTTTTATACTATGTTGTTTTAGTTTTACAACACTGGCCCAGGCTATACTTACCCCCTTAACATCTGAGCAGCGCAGCAACCAAAGTATAAACTATAGAAATGCGACATCAGTAGCAGCGGTTGGTCTCCCGTTTTTTGATGATTTTGCAACAGTAACCAATAACCCAGACCCTTCGCGCTGGATCAACGGCGGCGTATACATCAACAACCGATTTGCTTCTGGGCCTATCACCAAAAATGTAGCTACGCTTGATGGCGTAAATGCAGTCGGGCAACCATACCTGGCAGGCGCTACAAGTCCGGGTCCTTCCGATACACTTACTTCACAGCCTGTAAGACTGGGTACATTTTCACCTGCTGATTCGGTATACCTGAGCTTTTACTGGCAATCCGGTGGGTTAGGCGATGTGCCCGACAGAACAGTAGAGAACACTTTTTACCTGGTGTTGGAATTTAAGGATAATACAGGTAACTGGCAGCAGGTATGGCGTCAGAACGCGACTGGCGAAGCTACTGATTTTGTGCAGGTGTTTGTAGGCTTAAAGGATGCCCGGTATTTCCATAACGAGTTTGAGTTCAGGTTCCGTAACATTGGGCGCAGAAGCGGACTGCTTGATATCTGGAACCTGGATTACATAGAGCTGAATCAGAACCGACGTAAAGGGCAAAATACGACCCGCGATATCGCTATCAGCCAAATGGTAACTCCCTTACTGGAAAACTACACAGCCATGCCGCTTCACCAGTTCCTGGAAGATCCGGCTGCTGCGCTAGCTGATTCTGTTTCTGCTACTGTAAATAACCTGGGTAATGTACCCGGTGCCATTAGCTGGCGCGGTTTTATTAAAAGGGAGAATGCCGCAACTGCCGATACTTTTTTAATTGAACAGGGCCTGATTCCTGCCAATGCACGACAATATAAGATAGCTGGAAAGCCAACTATAGCTAACATCGCGCTCCCTGCAGAGAGCTTTACTTTAGTGCACGGCTTCAGATTAAATACCCAAGAGCAAAACCGTTTGCAGGCTGCCAACGATACTACTTTCAGAACCACTACTTTTGCCGACTACTTTGCTTATGATGATGGCACTGCTGAAGCAGGTTTTGTTTATCCTGCTAATGGTAACACAACGCAAGTTGCTATGCGCTTCGAACTGGCTAAACCTGACCAGGTACGAGGCTTTAAAGTATACTTCCCGAGAATAGGCGAGAACCAGGAAGGAAGAACTATAACTGTGAAAGTATGGCAGGACAATGATGGCTTACCTGGCAAAGAGCTGCATCAGCAGAGCTTCGAGATAAAGTATACCGAAGGTGCCAATGAGTTTTATGAAGTTGAGCTTAGTAAAGTAGTACCGGTGCAGGGTATATTTTACCTAGGTTGGAGCCAGCCAGCTTCACAGTTCATTAATTTCGGCTTCGACAGAAACAGCAATGCCCCGGGCAGCAGGTTTTTATGGAACAGCCAGAGCAACTGGCATGCAGATACTTTTCTGGAAGGTGCTGTGATGATGCGTCCGCTGATGACAGGTGTAGCGCTTGGTTTAGAAGATGAAGACCCGGTGGCGGCTGCTATACAACTATACCCGAACCCAACTACAGGAGTGGTGCAGGTAAACGGGCTCTACAAAGCTGTCAGCGTTTTTGATGTTACCGGTAGGCAAGTATACCAACAGCAACGCAATGCTCAGGTAAATAGCGTAGATTTGCGCCACCTGCCGGCAGGAATGTATACTTTCCGCATCGACACAGGTAAATCAGTTATCACTAAAAAACTTATATTAACACTATGATCACGACAGACATCACAGCAGAGGAACTGAAAGAGCGCTTAAATAAGGGCGAAACTCCGGTTATTATTGATGTACGCGAAGATTGGGAATTTCAGGAGAGCAACATTTCAGGAGCTCAAAACATACCACTTGGTACATTGCCACAGCGCGTAGAAGACCTGGAAGACCTGAAAGAGGAAGAAGTAATTGTGCATTGCAAATCGGGTGCCCGCTCGGCTTCGGCAAAGGCATTTTTGCAACAACAGGGTTTTAAGAATGTGCGTAACCTGCTGGGTGGCATACAAGGCTACAAAGGCTAAGTATAACCTACTGTAAAGTATAAAAGCCCGGGGCAACTATAGCTGTTCCGGGCTTTTTTGTCTAAAGTATAAATCTACTCAATTACAAATGGTGTAGGACTGAAGCAAAGTATAAATATCACAAAAGCTAAAATTCCTAACACCTTTCTAAATGGGGTAAGTGGTTTTTCGTTCGGACAGCTGGGGTGAAAAAGGCCCATTACTCTGGAAAGCAATAAACTATAAACAATCCAGCCACTATAGCCATCTGCTTCAGGGTAGAACGCAGAAATAAGCACCTGCACCACAAGTATAACTACGGCAGCATATAGTGCAAACTTCAGCTTTGGAACAGCCGGCTGCAGCACAAATATCAGGTATAACATGTAGGTGGGCCACACCCAGATGTAACCAGCCCAGTCTGGTAAGGTAGTCGCTAAACTATATTGCAACATCAGCATAAAAAGCGCTGCCCCCATACTATACCTTCTGTCATCCACTATTTTCCGGAAAGCCCAGTAAGTAAAAGGTACAAAGAACAGCATTAACTCTTCAGACCATAAGGGGGCATGATGCGGCGACACTACACCCAGACCGGCATAAAGTATAAAGAAGGAGAAAAAGATAGGGGAGAGCCTGTTAAACCGCTTATAGCCTATTAAACCATACAACACATGCCCGCCATCCAGCTGCCCGATTGGTAACAGGTTTAGCGCCGTAAAAAATAAGGCCAGGTAGCCAGCAAATAGTAGCGGGTAATGAATTATCTCATACGCGTTAGGTACCAATCCCGGATCTGTGGCAACATACTGCTCGAAGAACATAAACAGCAGGTTTTTGCCTAACGAGAAATTGCCAACGCCCTGCTCGTACACATGAGAGGCATAATCCAGTCCGTACTTCTTATACTCCGGGTGAATGGTGAAAATATGTTCCGGCGCGGGCAGGTGCGTAAACCCATACCATAACAGCGGAAGCGCAACTAAAAAACCGGCCAGGGGACCAGCTATTCCTATATCAAAAAACTGTTGCCGCGAGTAAATGCGACTCTTGATTCTTATAAAAGCACCCATGGTGCCGATAGCGGCTGTAATGCCAAACCACAGCGGAATATAAAAAGGTAATGTTACGCTGGTGTTATAGTGCCTGGCTGTAAAATAATGCCCAAACTCATGTACTGTTAGCACCCCAATAAATGGTACAGAAAAGTATAAGCCAGCCCAGAATTCAGCCCACGTTATACTTCCGGTCCAGGTAAACTCTTCCGGGCCTAGGAAAAATAGTTTGCCGGTCATCCATTCGGCACCTGCAATAGTGGTGGTAATGCAGGTAACTATAAACAGCAACAGGTGCAGGCCATACTGCCGTTGCTCCTTAGGAGACCACATCCTTAAAGAACTCATTTATAGTTAACGGCGGCTGCAGGTGCAGCGTATTTATGCCAAGGCTGTCGGCACTGTTAATGTGCTGGATGCTATCGTCTATAAAAAGTGTTTCAGTCCTGTCTAGGTTATTCTCTGCCAGTATCTGCTCAAAAATAGCGGCATCAGGTTTACGTTTACCTACAAGGTGCGAATAGTAACTCTGTTCGAACAGCGAATCCAGGTTAGGAATGGTAAAGCTATGGGCTACTAGCTCGTTAAATTTCTTAAGGTGTATGGCGTTGGTGTTGCTCAGCAAGAAGATTCTATACTTTTTACCTAATTCCTGTAGCAGGTCTATGCGTTCCTGTGGTATATCCAGTAGCATAGCGTTCCAGGCAGCATCTATTTCTTCGTCGGTAGCTTCCAGGTTATACTCGCTGCGCAGGTTGTTGCGGAACTGCTCGCAGGTGCTGTTGCCTGTTTCGTAAAGGTCGAACAGCTGCGACTGCGCTTTTTGGGTAAACTCCATGGCACTGCCTGTTTTACTGTACTTTAGCAGCTCGCGTAAGCTTTTGTTGTAATCTATATTGATGATAACTCCGCCCAGGTCGAAGATGATGTTTTTGATATTTTGTAAATCCACAGAAAATTTTTTGAGTTGCATTTGAAAATCTCGATACAAATATGTAGAATTGCACTCCCAAATCAAAGAAAGCACTTTAAGTGCAATCTTTCAGGGACGGGCCTATAGCTCATTCGGTTAGAGCAACTGACTCATAATCAGTAGGTGGCTGGTTCGATTCCAGCTGGGCCCACACTAAAAAGCACTTCTGATATACTTCGGAAGTGCTTTTTAGTTTTTAGGCAGTTCAGAACTAAGCCCATCTTGAGTTTAATTTCTCAGATTTATACTTTAAGAAAAACAAACAGGTTTAACTATAAAGTAGGAAAAGATTTATCCTTCTATTTAAACTGTGCAAGCCATTCCAGAGCACTGTTTTTATCAGTAAACATGCGTGTTGGATTCACAGGCTTATTAACAATTATGTAAAAATTAGCCATCATTTTTATAACTGTAGAGTTGGTAAGTATGGCATTGGCTATAATTCCTTCGTTGCCTTCATTGGCGAAGTAATCCCGGGCTTCTTTAGAAAAGTTTTTTATACTTATTGCGTCTACCAGGCAGGGATAATCTTTATTCCCGGTAAATTCTTTGCGGGAATTCACACAGGCTTCGGCTACTCCAAGGTCCAGATTCTCAATTTCTTTATAATAGAAGTGGAGGATGCCATCTTTGATAAACATCTTTACATAGGGTGTTTCTTCTGTTTGTATGCCCTCTTCCAAATTCTTTATTTAAAGTGAGATGTATTTTGTTATATTCTTGTTGAGCCACTTGAAGTAACAAGTATACTAAAATTTGTGGCAAAAATAAGGCACAACAATATAATAGATACGGTAGATGCTGTACTTGCTGTATCAAAAAAGAAAGGAATTATCCATCTGCATGCAGAAGATGAGGCACTTAGTGGTAATTCTCTCATACTTAATGGTAAACAGGTGCTCCATTTTGGTACCTGCGGTTATCTTGGCCTGGAACACCACCCGGCACTAAAACGTGGAGCAATAGATGCTATAGAGCGTTTTGGCACTCAATTCCCCATGTCGCGCACTTATATTTCTAACCCTTTGTACCGCGAACTGGAAGCCTTGATACAGGAAATGTATAAGGTGCCGGTCGTTATCTCCAAAAACTGCACACTGGCTCACCAGACAACAATTCCGGGTATTATCCGACAAACTGACTTAGTTATACTGGACCACCAGGTACATGCCAGCATCCAGGAAGCTGTTAAAAAGCTGCTTGCCCAGGGCGTAGCTGTGGAGATGATCAGGCACAATAACCTGGAAATGCTGGAAGAATGCATAAAAAAGCAACGCAACAAGTATAGCCGCATCTGGTACATGGCCGACGGTGTTTACTCGATGTATGGGGATTATGCGCCCATTAAGGAGATGATTGCCCTTGCCGAAAAGTATGAGCAGCTATACTTGTATGTTGATGATGCACATGGCATGAGCTGGGCAGGCGAACACGGTACAGGGTATGTTATGAGTCAGATGGATGGCGTGCTGTACCGCAAAATGGTGCTGACTGCTAACCTGGGAAAAGCTTTCGGGTCCTGTGGTGGGTTGTCGTTGTTCCCTGACGAGGAGTGGTATAATAAGGTAAATAACTTTGGCGGCCCGCTTACTTTTTCGGTACAGATAGAGCCAGCAACACTTGGGGCTGCTATAGCCTCTGCCAAACTGCACCTAAGCGACGAAATTTATACGTACCAGCAGGAATTACAGAAAAGAATAGCCTATTTCAATACATTACTAAAGCAAACTGACCTGCCGCTGGTGCACGAAAACAACAGCCCTATATTTTTTATAGGTACCGGTACCATGGAAATGGGCAATTACCTGGTAAGATCGCTGCTAAACGATGGCATCTATGTAAACCTGGCTACTTTTCCGGCTGTGCCTGCCAAAAACATCGGCATTCGTATTACTATCTCCCTCAACAACTCTTTCCAGGATATTGAGCAATTGGTGGCTAAGCTGAGCGCTAATTTTAATAAGGCATTAATTGAAACCAACCAGACACAGGAGAAGATCAGGAAGGCGTTTAAAATACCAATGCCAGCACCAACAGCTTTACCAGCGCAGCCAACTATAACTCATAACGCTCTGAAGTTGCAAAGTTATAGTTCCGTGCAAAGTATAAACGAGGCCGTTTGGAACAATTACCTGGGGCACGAAGGCATGTTTGACTGGCGGGGAATGCAGTTTCTGGAAAAATCATTCAGTAGTAACAACGAGACCGAGAACAACTGGGACTTCCGTTATTATGTGGTGACCAATCAGGAGGGCAGTATTATACTTATGACCTTTGCCGTAATTGCCCTTCATAAAGAAGATATTTTTGCACAAGCTTCGGTATCAAAAGTTATAGAGCAGGAACGCAGCTTAAACCCACAATACCTAACGGCAAAAGGTATAATGCTGGGTAGCCTCTTTACGGAAGGCAAACACATGTACCTTAACAGAAGCAATGCCAACTGGAGGTCTGCTCTGACGATGGTGTTACAGGAGCTTTTTAAAGAGCAGGACAGGGAGCAGGTCAGTAATATTATGCTTCGCGATTTTGATACCAACGACCAGGTAATGCATGAGTTTATGATTGATCAGGGTTTTGTCAAGATCGACCTGCCAGATTCATGTGTGGTTGAGAACCTGAGTGGCCAATCGGAAGAGGCATATGTAAGCGGACTATCCCGAAAAAACAGGCGCCATTATGTGCAGAAGATAAAACGAAACCAGCATTACTTTAATGTTGAGATTAAGAGCAGGCTGACAGAAGCTGAGCTTGCACATGCGTTCAGTCTTTTCCGGAATGTAAAGGAAAGAAACCTGGCAATCAATAATTACCTGTTCCCTGAGAAGCTGTTTAATGAAATTAATAAAAGCCCGGATTGGGAGTTTATAGTTTTATACCTGAAAGAAGAATTTAGTGATAACAGGAAGCCAGTAGCTGTTTGTTTCTGCCATATAAATGCGGCCAATATTTACAGTCCTATGCTGATAGGTATGGATTATGAGTACCTGATGGAATTTGGAATTTACAGGCAGGCACTTTTTCAGGTAATTAACAGGGCAAATAAATTAAACTGTGCAAAGATAAACTTCGGCATATCGGCTACTCTCGAAAAACAACGGATTGGAGCTGTCATTTATCCGAAAGTAGGTTATTTTCAGGCGAAAGATAATTTTACGATGGAATTAATGGAAGCTACTTTCATGATTGAGAAGGAGTAACGAACTTTAGTGCGAAGAAGACTAATTGGAGAATACGTGGACGTTCTACAGAAAAGAATTGAGGAGATAATAACGTTTATTGCTGAAATAGCTAACGGAAATTTCGATTATCAGATGGAAGTTTCTGAAACAGGCAACGAAATGGATGCCATTATTTCAGGAATAAGCATGCTTGGGCAGGAACTTAAGAATTCTACGGTATCCAGGGACTTTATGCAAAGTATTTACCAGGGTGTGGTAGATATGTTGCTTGTTTTAAATACAGATTACACCATCCGAAATGTAAACGAGGCATTTGAAGAATTGACCGGCTACAGGCAGAGTGAACTAGTTGGCAGACATTTTCTGGAGCTTTTTAGCGATAGCGAGAACCTGCGCCTGTTAGAGGCATTGTATAAACTGGAGAACGAAGGTAAATGCCTGAACACAGAATTTCTTCTGAAAACAGCAAACCAAGCTACCATACCAACATCATGTTCCTTTTCTTTTTTGAGAAATAATACCCAAGATAGAGACGGTATTCTGATCATTGCAAAAGATATTACTGAACTTAAAAATAAAGAGCGGGAACTGAACGAGGCCAAAGAGAAAGCCGAAGCTGCCAACGAGGCCAAAAGTAATTTCCTGTCCAGCATGAGCCACGAGATCCGGACGCCGCTAAATGGTATAATGGGTTTCACTAATCTGCTAATAAATACCGGGCTGGATAGCACGCAGGCACAATATGTTCACCTGATACAGAGCTCCGGAACCACGCTTACAAAACTTCTGAACGATATACTTGACCTGCACCGCATAGAACAGGATAAGGTGGAGATAGAGGCTATTCCGTTTGATATCAGGGCTACCATGGCATCGCATCTGGAGCCTTACCGTTATGTGGCCAAAGGTAAAAATATCTCGCTTAGCTATACTTTTGATGAGGATGTTCCGCAGGTTGTGATCAGCGATCCGACCCGTATTAACCAGGTGCTTGTAAACCTGGTAAGCAACGCCATAAAGTTTACCGAAAAAGGAAGTATAACAGTGCATGCTTCGCTGGCAAGTATAAGCCAGCAGGAGTCTTCGGCTATACTTCATTTTAGTGTTACAGACTCAGGAATAGGTATACCCGCAGAAAAGCAGGAGCTAATTTTCGAATCATTTACACAGTCTGATCAGTCTACAACGCGTAAGTATGGTGGCTTCGGCCTTGGCCTGGCAATCAGTAAAAAGCTGGTAAAGCTGATGGGGGGCGAGATGGGAATAATTAGTGGACAGGCAGGTCAGACGGGTACCACTTTCTGGTTTACTATAAATCTGGGCTACCTGAATGAAAAGACCACTGAGCCTGTTGAAGAGATGGAAGACGAAGCATTTAAGTTACGCGATGGTGTTCAGGTACTGGTGGTAGATGATAACCCGATTAACGTGTTGCTGATGCAGGATGTACTGGAGCATTTAGGTGCCAGGGTAACTGCGGCTGAGGGTGGCGAAGAAGCATTACAGGCAACGCAAAACCATACTTTCGACCTGGTTTTTATGGATATTCAGATGCCAGGTATGGATGGCCTTGAAGCAGCAGATAGATTACGTAAAGCAAACTTTAAAAAACCTATCATCGCTTTCTCAGCGAATGCTTATAAAGATGACATTGCTAAAAGTATAAATGCCGGCATGAATGGCCACTTGTGTAAACCCTTTACTACCCGCGAGCTTGTAAGTATACTTAAGAGGTGGGTTTAAAAAAGAAGGATACTACTAGCTCCCCAGAATAAAAAAGCCTCTCCCGAAACAGGAGAGGCTTTTCACTATCATTAAACAGGTTAGATCAATATTATTGCACACCACCACCGTCGCCTTGCTTGGCATCGTCATTGCGGATAGACTTTTTACGTTTTGGCGGACGCTGCTGCTCCAGTTTACCAAAGCGGTAGTCGAAGGAAACACGCACGCCACGGTTATAGTTGTTGATGCGCACATGCTGCTCATAAGCCCTTGCATTAGCCTCAGTAAGCGGTGCAATTACGTCATTTTTCATTTTCATGCTTTCACGGAATGGGTTATCCAAACCTACGCTAATACCACCTTTCTTATCAAACAGCTCTTTTTTGATAGCAATCTGGTGGAAAGAGAATGCTGCAAATCTACCTAGCAACTGAATACGCTCCGAGTTAAAACCACCACTAAACTGTGCGCTAAAACCTTTCGGGAAAGTATAAGATGTATTAGCGTTGATGTTATACATCCAGCCGCTGTTGCTGTTATATTCACTGTTAAGGTCTACATAGTAAATGTTAGAGCTACCGCCTATGGTCCAGTTATTGGTTGGTTTGGTGTTACCGAACAAGCTTACACCGTAAGTTTTGTTGGTGGCGATATTTTGGAATGTAAGTAGGGTTACATTTTTAGGATTTCCTTGTTCATCTTCAACCCTCTCGATTGAGGCAACTGGCTCAATGGCGTTATCTGTTTGGCGCATATAACCAGTTACACTTATTGATGTCTGTTTAAAGAAAGTACTGTAACCTAATTCATACAGGTTTGTTAATTCAGCATCAAGGTTTGTGTTACCAATAACAAATGTGTTTGATGTTTGCTCCTGACGATATGGGTTCAGGAAGTTCATGGACGGACGCTGGATGCGCTGTGTATAGTTAGCCTTTAATGTATGTACTTTATTTATAGTATAAGACAGCGCTACACTTGGAATAAAGTTGTCATAATCGGCAGTATAACCAGTTTTACCATCTTTAGAAGAGTTATTATCTGAGCTGATGTCAGTAAACTCATAACGGCTGCCTAGTTTAACGTTTAATGCTTTTTTAATGGTAAAACCATAAGTCAGGTAAGATGCATATACATCCTGCTGATAGAAGAAGTAGTTGCTACCCATCGCCGGAGCTTCCGCTGTACCATAAAGGGCATCACTTTCCACATCACGGAAGATAGTTTTAGCACCAATTTCAAGTATGGTTTTATTTGCAAATGGGTGCGTATAATCTGCCTGGAAGGTTAATTCTTTATTGCTACCATCATTCATGTTGCGCACTCTTTTAAATGGTGCCTCACTAAGCGTGTAATGGTCCTGATTTATATCGTTTTCCGTATTTGTAATGGAGTATAACGATAACAGGGCAAGTTCCTGACCTTGTTTCTTGAAATAATGCGTAAAGTCTAGGTTATAGTCTGTGCCCAGCCTGAAGTTTTTGTGGCGGATAGCATTGTTGAAATCATTTATTACTTCCTTTTCTGCCGTTTCTGTCTCAAACACAGACTGATCATTTTTCAGCCTAAACTGGCCACCGTTTGAGCGTATACCACCAGATAAGCTGTTACGCTGGTTAAAATCGTATTCAAAACCTAACTGACCATTCATAAACGCTCCTCTTGGGGCAGTTTCACCTAGCTGGAGAGAGTATGATTCTTCATCTAACGGCGTATCAGGATTATCATAACCAATAATCTCGTTGGACATGTCGCCCTTGTTGTAGAACATGTTACCACCAAAGGTACCGTTGATACCCAGCTTACCACGACGTACATTAAGGCTTGCATTGGCGTTACTGCCACGCGTACCTGCACCCACAGCTACCGAACCCGTTATACCTTGCAAACCACCATCTTTTTTAGTGATGATGTTGATGATACCGGCTGTACCTTCAGCGTCATATTTAGCAGATGGCGATGTGATAACTTCTACTGATTTGATCTGATCGGCTGGGATTTGCTTCAGGGCATCAGCTATACTTCCGGCCATGATGGCAGAAGGCTTGTTATTGATGAGTACGCGTACGTTAGAGCTACCGCGTAGCTGCACGTTGCCATCGTTGTCGAGCGACAGCGACGGTACTTTCTGCAGTACATCGGCAGCGTTACCACCAGCATTTGTAATATCTTTTTCGGCGTTATAAACCGTGCGGTCAATTTTTTCTTCTACCAGCGGCTTCTCGCCAGTAACAACTACTTCGTTAAGCTTCTGTGCGTTAGACTCCAATGTGATGGTGCCTAAGTTTAGGTCTTCGCTGTCAGAACTAATAGTAAAGTCGCTGAGGGTCTTTTGCTGGTATCCGATAAAAGATACAAGCAACCTATACTTGCCCGCCGCCACTTTGCTTAGTGTAAAACGGCCTTTTTCGTCGGCCATGGTACCATCAATTGGCTTGCCGGTGCTCACGCTGATCATGGCTACTGTAGCAAATTCAACAGCGTTTTTAGAGTCGGCATCTACCACTACACCACTAATTTTAGCGTTGCCTTTCGGGGCGGTAGTGCCAGGTATGGCAGCCGGTTGTTGTTGCTGTGCCGGGCGACCTTGCGGTGCAGCCTGCTGTGCCTGTACAAGCACAGGTGCTGTGCTTAAACCAAGCAATAATAGGAATACATTCTTCTTCATAGTTTATATCGGAAAGCTTCTTTAAATCCGTTTTTAGTGCGTTACCTGTAACTTCACATGGCAAAGAAAGACCGCATTTCTGAACTGCTAAAACAGAATATACCAATGCACCTCATTTCTATATAAAGAGGCATTTCAACCCGACAAGATTTTTAAGGTTTTGAGGCTTTCCCGGACAAATGAATTAATACAACTTTCAGGTATGGCAGGCTGCTTAATTTTGTGCAGAAGAATAGAGTTTATACTTTCGTGAAAAATCTGTTTATGGAAGTAAATCTTACACGATTAGACCAGGATTTCCATTTTGCAGCTACAGGTAATTCTGGAGTGGCAGTACACATGGATGCAAACCCGGAAATTGGAGGTCATAACATGGGTGCCCGCCCGATGGAAATGCTCCTGATGGGGCTAGGTGGCTGCAGTGCCATTGATGTAATACTTATACTTAAAAAGCAGCGCCAGGAGATCGGTTCTTTTGATATAAAAGTAACAGCCGACCGGGAGAAGGTGGAAGAGCATACTGAATTCAGGAACATTAATGTTCATTTCAGACTAGGCGGCAATCTTAACGAAGACAAAGTTCGCCGTGCTATCGAGCTCTCGCTGGAGAAATACTGCTCTGTAGCAATGGTGCTCTATAAAACATCCGCGATAACTTATACTTTAGAGCTGGTGTAGGTCAGGTGCCGAGCCTGGCCACGTACTTTACCAGTGAGCGTTTGGCTATAGGTAACAGGCTTTGCTCTAACGGTACAGGCACTTTAGAGATAATGGCAAAAGTAGCAGGGTTTGGCAGTTCTTTCCGCTCTTTTATCAGCTGCACTTTCAGGTGCTCGTGGGTCAGGCTCAGGCCGCGGCGCACTGTTTGCACATGTTCTGTGTTAATGCCCCGGTACTGCTCGTATGTGTTTTTAAAAACAGTGATGCGGTACAGGTATACCTGTGTCTCTTTGCCTGGAAATGCATCCAGAAACAGGTAGCCTTCGTCGTGATACATGGGTGTTATACCTACAGGACTTATCTCTAAGTGGCTTTCTACAAACTCGTATAGTTCTTTCCCTTCTTCCAGCGTTTCGCTGAACAGGGGAGATGCGTACTGTATGATCTCTTCAATCTGCTGCATGGTCTCGTCGTCTTCCACTATCTTCTGGTAAACGAGCTCCAGCTTTTCGAAATC
Organism: Pontibacter deserti; assembly: GCF_023630255.1. Taxonomy (NCBI): domain Bacteria; kingdom Pseudomonadati; phylum Bacteroidota; class Cytophagia; order Cytophagales; family Hymenobacteraceae; genus Pontibacter; species Pontibacter deserti. The sequence goes on from NZ_JALPRS010000001.1 coordinate 546,503, forward strand.
AGCGCGGCTGATGCGTTGCGGAAATTGCTCATACACCAGTTGCTTGTGCTCTTTTAACTGCACCAGGTTTCGGTAATGCATGATCAGGTCGGAGAAAACAGGGTAGAGGCGGTGGTGGCTGAATTCTGCTTTTACAGCCTGCAGGTAAGCAAGCAGCAAATACTTCTTATACTCAAAATCTAATAATCCTTCTGTAAGCCAGTTGACGGGTAGGGTGTTCATAGCCTTCAACTCTTTTAATTTATACCTGCTGTATTTAACGGATGAAGCAGAAATCGGGATTATAGTTAAGCATGATTTTTATTATAAGTTATACTTCTCTTAAACCTTGTACATTAGCTACAGGATAGTAGCTACACTTTAAATTGTATACAAACCTAAGAGTTGGCTTTACGTTAGCTAAGCAAGGCCTGGGTTAAAACAAAGCTCTTCCCAATGCCTGAGATCATCTTTTAGTTAACTAAAATAATGCGACCATGAATTATACTGAAAACTTTGAAGGCATAAAATTAGACATACAGGCAGTTGATATCGATATCTCAGATGCGATGCAGCAAAATCTGCGGGATAAGATCTCAAAACTGAAGCGACATGCTAAAAAAATAGACTCTATTGACGTATATTTTAAGGAAGAATCCAGCCATTCGACCAACACTAAAAGCGTACGGATACGTGTGGGAGTGCCGGGAAATGACGTGTTTGCACATGATGAGGGGGATAACTGGTACCAACTGCTGGATAGCGTGGAAGAAAAACTAAAACGCCAGTTAGAGAAGAAGTAACATAGGAATAACCAGTTTATACCTGGTATGTATTAAAAAGGCTCCCTGCAAAATACTGCAGGGAGCCTTTTTGATGACTAAGTTATTCGTTGTTAATCGAAGATCTCGTTCAGCAGACCAGCCAAATGTATACCACCTTTTAGTAGCTGTGTATTCAGAGTGTCAATGTGATCATATGTATAGCGGTAGCTAAGCTTTTGCTCTGGCTGCAGTTCGCTGTACAGTTTGTTACTGATCAGGTAAGACTCATATAACCACTGGCTGATAGGCTGTTTCATCCACTCTTTGCGTTGTGCTTTAGTGGTATGGTTCAGGGCGGTGCTGTATTCAGTATAGCTCAGGTCCTGCGACTCGATCAGGTCACTGTCCCACAGGCGGTGCAGGTTAGTAGATTCGCCAAACCAGAACAGTTTAACACGGTTACCACCTAAATCTTCAGGGCGGCCTGTGTGCATCGGCTGGTGTATATCGCCCACAAAATGAATTACCAGGCGCAGGTACATTTGCTTTTTATCCTGTGGCAGGTCTTTGTTTTTCAACTCTTTTACCAACATGTTCAGCTTCGTGTGCACGTTGGTAGCAGTATCCTGCATCAGGCTGGCAGTGAACTGATCGTAAGTCAAACCATCTTTAAAGTTGATGTAATGCCAGTTATCCAGGTATTTGTAGCTAGGTTCCGATTTCACGAAATCGGCCCAGTTGCTGGCCATGGCTAATGACTCATTGCCCAGTATTTTTTTAACTTGCTTTTTTGCCTTACAGGTTAAGTTGCGCTCCGCAATTTCGCCCACCACGCGGTGCCCCAGCATGCCCCACGCCATCGACTGAAGCGGCATATACAGGAACAAACCCGCCAGTATTAATTTTTTAAGCGATTTAAATGCCATTGATATAAGAAACTATTGGTTAGAATTTTTCGGCAGCAAATGTCAGAAAATTCTGTTGAAAGACGATAGCTGTTTTTGATAATTGTTTGTTGGCACTGTAGTATTTGTGTGGCTATAGTTGTTTTGATTCTCTATAATCGAAAGTATAGCGTCGGCTAATTCCTGCTTTTGCGCAACTGTTACATTTACCAGCCTGAATTTAGCTTCGCCTTTCAGCATGCGTAAGCGCCAGTCCCACTGATCTATAGTTCGGTGCTGGCCGTTGTCCATCCACCAGCTCGTATAGAGTGTATCTTTTCCTTTCTGTAGCTCGCCTACATATACTTTATAGTTGCCGATCTGCAGCGTTTGTACATGCCTGAACTTGTAGCCGCTACCTTCCCAACAAATAAGCGGGTGGTGCTCTGTAGAATAAAATGCCTGTACCGGCTTGAGGTAAACCAAGACATCTTTATTGCTATACTTTGTAACCCCGTTTTCCAGCTTAGTAGTCTCAAATCCGTTTAACTGTGGGGTTGCTTGTTCCAGAGATATTGCCGGTACTTTACTTTTGACATTCAGGCCTGTTAAGATCAATGAGATAAGCAATATAAAGTTGAGGAGTAAGGCAGTTCTTAACTTGATTGGTGCTTTCACTTTCCTATCCTGGGAAGGTATGGTTATGTATCGCTGCAGTCCTTTTGCAAAAAAATAGAAAGGTACAAGCGCATAAATAAGTAAACAAAGCAAACCTATAACATCGTGCATTGGGTTGCCTGGCAAAATCTTAAACCAAACAAGTAACAGGATGCGCAGCAAATTAGATACAAGATTAAGGATCAGCATACCTCCCAGCATCAGCACAACAGCCCAAAGCGGCCATACTTTTTGCTTTGTTTGCTGCAGGTGAGCAAGTATAAAAATGGCTAGTATCAGCGACAACGACAGCATAGACAAAGCTGCACAGGCCGGATCTACAGAAAATTCTTCCCCGTTCACAAGTATTATGTTGCCCGCGGCTTCGGCCTGTGTATCTATCATTTTAAGTATAGCAACGGCCCAGGTAGTTAACTGCATCCGAAGCGGGAAACTGATAATACTGGTGATGTACTTAAAAATAGGAGAGGCTATGGTTAATAAGAGCAGCGGGTACAGGGATATTTTACCAACTATAAGCTGAACGCCACACCAAAGCGCTATTATAAAAGTAAAGAAGTATAAAGTGCTGTTCTGAAGCGTGGCAGCAAGTATGGCAAAGAGTATTGCGGTTACCAGTAAAACAGGTGAACAAGACTTGTGAGATTGTACCTGTGCTACAAATGGTAAAAGAAACATTGCAAGCAACCATTGGCTGTCCCAGAGCAGGTATTCGCTCAGGAAAATCCCGCCAACCAGTATGTATAAACCAAGTACCAGTATCGGGACAGCCAGCCGTTCGGTGGGCCGGATAATGCTTAAATTCATCTTAATATGTAAGGTTTCAAAGTGATGAAACCAATGATTACCACAGCCAGGATGATCAGCGCCCATTCTTCAGGTTCCGGTACTGCGCCCGATCCGTTCATACTTGCATTGCCCAGGCTGTCTTTGCTCTTCTGGATGTCGAATCGTTCATAATCTTTTTGTGTTTCCAGGACGATAAGACTTGAGACAGGGCTCACAATATTAGCTTGCGTGGCTTCTGTTATCAGCTCATCTTCTATATAATCTTTAGAAAAAAAGCGTGCCCCGATTTGCTGCAAAATATGGTTATAAGCGAACAGGCGTAGCACATGGTCTGGGGCTGTGTTGGTAGCTTTAGTTGCATTCGTTTTAACTATGCTTAAACCCGAATCACCCAAACGTACTGTGTTATTATCTATAGTTATGTTAGCGAATTGCTTCTTCTGCAGTAACGTAGCCAGTTGTTCGGTATTCCCATGCATAGGTACAATAACCCGAAGTTCTTTCAGGCTTTTAAAGTAAGGTGATAACTGTGGCCCAAGCGAGTAAACTCTTATAGCGGATTGTAGTGGTAACACTTCAGCCATCTGTTCTGCAAATGGAGTATCTTTCAGGTCGTTGAGGTTAGGGGATATGCCATTACTTTTGCTGATAACAAGTGCCTGCTCTGGATTTTTTATATGATGTAACGGGAAGAGTGAGTAGTGTTGCTGTCGTAGCTGGTAAAAGAGTTGTGCATTGTTCTGTTCAGTAACCTGCACCATCTTTCCATCCCAGGCATAAACCTGCTTACCTTTTGCTATACTCCAAACTTTCTCAAACTCGCTATCAGACCAGCTGGCATTTATGTCGAGGTATACCTGTTGCGGCTCAAATGCTACCAGTTGCTGTGGTAATGCTTCAATTTTATAGTTGTTGCCGGCAAAACTGAAACCGCCATTGGCCAAAGCAGGTGCAGTAAATCTTAGGCTCCAGTCCTGTGTATAGTTGCCCTGGCGTTTATACTCGTTGCTGCGCGTAAGTTTATAGTCGGAAGGTGAATTCAGGTTAGTAACTTTATTATTAAAATAAATAACAGATGTTTCGGAAGCACCTGTGGCAGAGGGACCTGTGAAGTATACATTTTCATAAACAAGCTCATTGCCTCGCTGCTGCAGGGGAGAGGTTATACCTATTTTAAACTGGCGGTTTTCTTCCGGTGTGCACGGGAACACTCTTACGGATATCCTGTTTCCTTCCTGCCAATGTACCACTGATGGGTCTCGTGCTTCTAAACCAACTATAGTTTTGTATGCGGTCTGCGCTTTACTTTTTGTGGTAAGGTAACCTTTTTCTTCACGGCCGTTTATCCAGAGCGAAAGCGAAGAAACCACACTGCCTTCCGGTAAAAAGAAAGTATAAATGGCCTCCTGCTGATTGTTGCTGTTGGTCATGTTGTTGTGAACGCGCAGCACTTTTTCAGTATAAGCTAACCTGTAACTAGGGTAGATGCGTACCTGCGACACTACATTAGCTGTACTTAGGTTGTTGCCCGACCAGAGCCGTGCCTCTGCCTGATGGCGGGCGTCGTACATGCTCTCAAGTATCTTTATTTTTTCTTTCCTGTCCAGGTTTGGTTGGCCCAGGAATAACACAGCTAAAGTTACCAGCGGGTCGTGGCGTTTCACTTCATCAAAATTCTCACCAGGTATATCCCAGATATTAAAGCTATTGTGTGGCACCTGGTACACAAGGTCAGTTTTCATGATGCGCTCTGTCAGAAAATCGGCCGGCAATTGCTGGCTAAGCCTAACCCAATGCGGCAATGTCTCATTTTCCTGTATCACAAAATCATTACTGCTAAAATCTATCTGCACGTTCCGGTTATGCCATTGCCAGATAAAGAACACACTAAAAAGTATAGGGAATGCTGCCCCAGCAAGAAAACTACGAAGGTATTGTTGGTCTTTGGAAGCAGCTTTGTAAACACCAAAACCTAAACTAATCACCACCCAAAGCGGCACAAAAGTATGCAGCGCTAGACCCAAGGCCAGAATACCGAAAATGCTGATGATATAAAGCGGCAACAGGTAAATGGCATAATACACCCAAAGTATAGATCCTGCACCAAGTATAAAGAGCAATACCTGGTTCATGAGTTTAGGTAGTCGCTCCTGAAAACTATAGATTATGAGCGTTATACAGAAAAGGGTGATAAAAGCTTCCAGCCAGGGAACAGAGTCCTGAAAGATACTCATCTGGCGGTTAAGCGAATAGCAACTGATGATAAAAAGTACCAGGTACAAGTATAGGTATTGTAAGTGCTGAAAAGGCCTTTTAAAGGAAAAGACTTTCTGGGAGAGCATTATAACAAAGTAGACAGCAGCTAAACTATAGTTCAGCCAGAAAATACCAAAAGCTGCCCCGTCTGTTGCTGCCATGCCCCACTCAGGGAACATGAAAATAAGGAAGGAAATTACGATCATTCCCACGCCTACAAAATGCAATTGGAGGTCGGTTCTGGCAGGTACTTTCGTCAGAGTTTGCATGCTTTAGCTATAGTTTCAGAATGCCCAGCAATGTGGGTAGAGAGATTATTTTCTTAAAAGAAATATACAACTAATTGGATGTTTATAATATGCTTTTACTTAAAACCGAACACAAGTGGGAAAACAAACACAACCACTACTGTCCATAAAGTATACACCGGCAGGAACAAAGCAATGGAGTGCTCAGCTTCAGCCACATCCGCTTTTTTTCTGAACGATTGAAAGAGCCTGAACGTGATGAGCAGCAGGTTGAGCAGCATTAAGAAATTGCCGCCTAACACAGCCAGCCTGTTCGGGGTAATGCCAAATTCTGTGATGCGGAAGATGATAGCCGATAATGCAATGCCATTAACTATAACCGTAACTAAAGATAAAAGGAATAGCACCCATACATCCGAATTTCTTGTTTTACCGGAGCTTTCGGCAATAGAGAAAAAGATCAGCGCCATCACGCCTATCAGCAACACGTTAAACAGCAACAAAAACTCCCGGTCGTTGTAAGGGTCTTTGCCTGAATACACAATAGCAGCCAGGTAGATAATGAGCATAACCAGCACCAGCGGGCTGAATATTTTAGCAACAATTGGTGATACTTTATTAACCAGTTGCGGATTGGTTTGGGTAAGATAAGTACCAACTATAGGCACTGCCGGTAGCCCGAAAGCTACTACATACTCTCCGTAAAACTCCTCAATCTGTAAGCTGATAAGCGAAAACAACGCTATAGTAATTCCGGTCATGAGTACACCTGCCAGCCCCAGAACAGCTGACATTACGATCAGGTCTCCGTTAAACCTCAGATAATCCAGCCGCTTTTTATAGTTGTTCAACTCATCTCCGGCATAGGAAATGCCTAATAAAACCCACAACAACAAAGGCAAATGGATGCAGGCTAATAGTAGCGTATCACTGGTAGTTGAAGCCGGAAGGGAGTTGATGTAAAACACGCACACCAGTATGGCTATACTAATAAAGCCAGTTGTCTGTAAGCTCAGTTTGTTTTTCCAGGCGAAGTATGCGGCCAGCACCGGGAAAACGATAAATCCGGCATTTCGTGGGTAATAAAATTCTTCGGGTACAGGAAGTATAGCCGGAATTTTAACAAGAAAGCCTGCTATTAAAACAGCTATTGCCACAAACAGCAAATCATTTATTGTGCCCCAGGCTACTTCATCTGATTCATATCTTAATCTTTCGTGCCAGAAATCAGCGAGTGCGTTGCCCTTAAGCTCCGGATATAGATTGCTGAACTCCCGCTTAAAAGGTGTCTTGTTGGACCGGTATAGCTTCTCGAGCTGCTGCGGGTCGTTTATTCCAGAAAGTATCTTTTCTTTCATGGGGTCTATACTTTAAGGTTTCTTGTTCAATTGTTAATAGAAATAGACAGCGGTGTTTAATGCCACATGGTACCAGCTAATCCTAACACAAAGCCAAGGTAAAATCCGATGATAAAAACCAGTAGACTTAAGAGTATGGCAAACGACTTGTTTACACCAATTTTGCTGGCAAAGTATAAGATAAAGTAATTACAGAAGCCTCCTGCTGCACCGGCCATAGGCACAATAACCAAGGGGCGTACCCACCATAGTTTTCCCCATTCGGGATTAGGTTCATTCACAAAAATCAGGAAAACGCAGATCAGTAATAAACCTATCCAGGCACCCACTAGCATCCTTTTACCTAATGTAAACAGATGGATCGGGTGGTTTTTAAATTCGATTCGCTGTATCATTTCTGAAAGTTTAAATCAATGATATCCTTACAACTTATCAATCATGTCCCCAAGGTCGCTTACCCCTAACGTGAACATAATGAGCACAATGCCCAGGGTGATCTTAACAATAAGCGGAATTGAGAAACCAAACTTCTTTTTAAAATAGATATTTGCGGGAGGTAAGTAAACCAGGGAAAGAAGAAGATAAGCTATGCCCGGAACAGGGTGCACTAAAACTATATTCAATACACCAATTATCAGAAGAAGTATACCGAATGCCCAACCGCTAATATTCCAGATAGTTGGTCTGTTGTTCATTGTCATTTTATTTTCCATGATTTTTTAATTTTTAGTAAACTGTTCAACTTTTGTTTGGCCCTTAGCTTTTCTTCTTCACTGGTTTAACTGCTTAACTTCCCGCGAAAGGTGTTCCAAAGATACCAACAGCAAGCTCTGCCCAGATGAGGAACAATACTACCAGTACAACTGCAATAAGGGCAACCCGGGATTCGGTACTTTTCACCTTCCGCATTACAAACTCACAGGTAAGGCCAGTGCCGAATAGCAGGATGCCCATGATCACAAAATCGAACAGCTTCCAGTCTACTTCATCTGTAAACTGCATCGCTACCAATGGAATAAGTAGTATAAACACCACTGTAAGTAAAATGCCGGTAAGTCTTTTGTTTTGCGTAATCATAATCGTTTCTTTTTAAAGTTTATGGGTTGTTTATATTTCTGATTTTAAGGTATTATAGATCCAGCAGCATGAGTTCTATCTTATCGGATAATTCACCCACGCCCACTGCGGCCCAGATAATAAAAATGCCGATCACAATTTTTACTGTTCTTAAAGAAGGGATGGAGTAGCCGGTCATCTTCCTGATAATTACATTTACTGGTAAGAAATAGAGGAAGGAAAGTAGTATTATAAATATTCCGAAACCGGGATCGTTGCCCCAAAACGTGTTCACTACTCCAATTGCAAATGCCACAATGCCAAACACCCAGCTGATAATATTCAGGGTCATAGTTCCGGCATTTGCCTCCAGTGCTTCTTGAAATTCCTTTTCGTTAGTCATAATTTTATACTTTAAAGCGTTCAACATCTGATCAGTTAAAGCTGCTTAATCCCACATAGTGCCGTTTAAGCCCAGCACAATACCTAGCCACAGCACTACTATGAAAACAACTAGGCTTAGTACATAAGCTAAAGCCTTTCTCCAGCCGCCTTCGTAGCGCAGATAATCCATGTTGTAGTAAAAAAGCCCTCCCAGTGCACCAGCCGCCGGAACTATAAGCAGGGGCTTAACCATCCAGAATCTTGACCAGCTTGGGTCGGGATCTCCTGCACCAATAAGGAAAAATGAGATAATAATGAGGCCGATTACTGCGCCATGCAGCATGCGTTTGCCTACCGAAGCCCCGTGAACCGGGTGGTTTTGAAATCCACTTCTTTGTGTCATGATCAATTATCTTTAATGGTTTTAAAACTTGATTTGTTGTTTATTTAAAGTACTTTGAATTACAAAGTATAACCGCAAAAAAAATTTAGTTTCCTGGCCTGTTGTTTAAAATCAGTTGCTCCAGTGCATCTAAATGGCTTTTAAAAGCTTCGCGACCGGCATCGGTGGCATGGTAAGTTGTATTCGGTTTACGGCCTACAAACTGTTTTTCCACGCGCAGATAGTTTGCCTCTTCCAAGGCACGCAGGTGGCTGGCCAGATTACCATCCGTTAGCTGTAAAGTTTCTTTAAGGGTGTTAAAGTCTGTTTTATCCTCCACCATCAGCACCGACATAATGCCTAACCGCGCCCTGCTTTCGAAGGCTTTATTTATATTTTCAAGATAATCTTTCACAGGACCTGTTAACGTTCGTATTTAAAATACACCAGTGCACCATAAACTATGTGCAGCACTCCAAACCCCAACGTCCAGGCAAACAAACCATACCCCACAAAAAAACTGGCAACCAGCCCAATTATAATCTCCAGTAAACCCAGGTAACGAATATCGCTGAGGGTATACTTACTGGCATTTAACAACCCGCAACCATAAAAAATGAGCATCACAGGCGCTACCAGGTATAGCAGGTCGTGGTAAATAAGTATGGCACAAAAAGCCCCGCCTGCCGCAATAGGTATAAACAGGTTAACAAGCATACGCTCGGTTTTGCTATCCCACACACGGTGACTGTTTTTTTTGGCGTTGCGTGCCGTAAAGTAAGTAGCAGTACACAATGCAAGTATAAACACAAACGCCGCTACCGCAACCAGAAACAAAAGATTGTCATTTGTAAGGCCGCGGCCTAAGGTCTGGTTATAGTTTATGTTATGCGTTACCAGATACCATTTAACAACTGCTGCCCCTAAGAGCGCAGATACGCCGGCGGCAATTCCCGATAATCCGCTTAGCGAAATAAAGCGGGAAGAACGATCCATGATGTTGCGGATCTCGTGCAGAGTGGCTAACTGGTCTTGCTGCTGGTTCATATAAAGTACTTTGAGTTTCAAAGTTAATAATACTTTACGTAATGTCAAGCAGTACGGTTAAAATATTTTTAAATTCTATACTTATAGTTGGGTGGGCAACACAATCTTAGCACATGCGGTAACTTAGTAAGCAGTAAAACTATAGTTTATGATAAACGACTATTACACGGGTAAAACAGTTTTGATAACCGGTGGCGCACAAGGCATAGGTTTAGGAATGGTACAGGCTTTTGCTGATGCAGGGGCCAAGGTTATACTGACAGATGCTGACGAAGAAGCCGGTAAAGAAGCAGTAGAAAGACTGCAAAAGGAGAAGAAAAAGGTAGCGTTTATTCGTTGCGATGTGAGCCAGGAACATGAGGTAATTAAGTTGATGGAGATAGCAGGAGTGAAGTATGGAAAACTGGATGCTTTAATTAATAATGCTGGTATAGCAGATCCTTTTACAGGTAATCTTCAGAACATGCTGCTATCGGAGTTTGACCGGATGCTGGCAGTAAATTTGCGCGGACCCCTGTTATGTGCCAAGTATGCCTTACCGCTTTTAAAAGCTGCAGAACAACCGGCCATACTTAATATTACAAGCACCAGAGCTTTTATGTCGGAACCTGATACATTTGCCTACACAGCCTCAAAAGGCGGGCTGGAAGCACTGACACATTCACTGGCTGTAAGTCTGGCTGAAGATAAGATAAGGGTAAATGCCATAGCGCCGGGTTGGATTGAAACAGGAGAGTGGCAGAAAAAGAGCGAACAATACCTGCCTAAGCACAGCAAGCAAGATAGAGAACAGCACCCTGTCGGGCGGGTAGGCAAACCTGAAGATATTGCAGCTGCAGCTTTATTTTTATGCTCAGACCAGGCAGGGTTTATTACAGGCCAGAGTATAAAAATTGACGGAGGCATGACGATCAAAATGATCTATGTGTAGCAATACAGATGACGAATTTTAAAACTATACAACCTACCAGATGTGTGTAAGGTAAACTATAGCCGACACAACTTAGCTTAACTATGGTACAGTCTCAGAATACGCCTACTATACTTTATGTTACCAATCCGATGTGCGCCTGGTGCTATGGGTTTACACAGGTGGTGAGAAGACTGGCTGCTTTGTGGAGGGGGAGGTTGCAGGTACAGGTGCAGTTAGGTAACCTGCAGGCCTATGCAACAGAGCCGCTCCAGCGCGAAGAAAGGGAAAGACTGGCAACTAGCTGGCACTGGGTACAGCAGCGCACGCATTTACCCTTCGACTTTAAGTTTTTCCTGAGAAAAGAATATGTTTATGCCACAGAACCTGCCTGCAGGGCTTTGTTATGCATGCGTTTGTTGCGCCCGGTTCTTACATTAGAAGTGCTTCGTGCCATGCATTCTGCATTTTACGCCGATGGACTGGATCTGACAGATACAGCAGTGCTGGTAAGGATAGCTGGCATGTTCGGAGTATCAGAGAACCTGTTTTTAACATTATTTGAATCTGATGAAGTAATGCAGCAACTAGATGACGAGTTTGAAGCAGTTGCTCAGTTAGGTGTTACCAATTTCCCGAGTATTTATCTCAAAACCAGGCAAGGGACAGAACTTATTACGAAAGGCTTTTGCCAGTTAGATGAGTTGGAGCAACGGCTTTTGCAGCACTTGCAACTATAAGTTATACTCCGATTAAGCAAAGGTACATACCAGCCTGATTATACTTTCAAAGTATCTATACTTCCTGAAATAACTATTTGCGCTTCTATCCCGCATACTTTTATGGATAGTTGGTACTTCACACGCAGCTAATATTTGTAAAATACAACTCATAGTTGACAGTAATATTAAATATGTTGTATATTTATCAGCATCAAGCGAATGCTTTAACTGAGCGCAATCAACTATGAGAATCAAGGCTACTACCAACCAGGTTGATGAATACATAGGAAAACTGAGTCAGGAAAAGATACATCTGGCACAGGAAATACGTCGTATTATTCATTCATCAGTAGCACACCTGGAAGAATGTGTACGCTGGGATTATCCTTGTTACTTCTTTTACGGCCCTGTGTGCTATTTTGCATCCTCCCGAAGCGGTATTCATTTCGGCTTCTTCAGAGGGAAAGAGCTTTCTGATCCGGCCCGCAGGTTAGTTAGCCGTAACGGCCAACATCTGCACATCAAGATCCGCACCTTAGACGACATTGACGAAACTTACTTTGTAGAGTTGATCAAAGAAGCTGTGTTGCTTAACCAGAATTAGGGGTTGGTGCAGGCTTCGTGCTCGCAGGCATAGCCGGGTACTTCCAGTTCTACTGTTACATGCTGCACTGCCAGGTCAGCCATCATTTCCCGTATTTGTTGCTTTATTTTTTCTGTTTCCTGCAAGGGCAGGTTTTCAGCTATTACGGCATGCAGTGTCAGCACATTGTAGGTGCCATCCATTGTCCAGATGTGCAGGTCGTGGATGGACTGTACATCCGGCAGAGCTAGTATGCGTTGCTGTACTTCATCCAGATTAATGTGCGGGGGAGTGCCCTGTAATAATATCTTCAGGCTCTGGCGAAGGTTCTTAACCACGTTATACAATACAAACAGCGTAATGCCAACAGAAAGCAGCGGGTCTATGAAAGGCCAGTTAAAAAAATAAAGTATAACACCACCAACCAGAACGGCAATCCAACCTAAAACATCTTCCAGCAGGTGCAAGCGCACGACGCGTTCGTTTATTGAGTTTTCTCCTTTTAAACGAAGCACGGCTGCACCATTTACAAGTATACCCAACACCGCAAAGCCAATCATGCCGGCAGCATTTACAGGTTCCGGATTCCAGATGCGTGGTATAGCTTCAGAAAGTATAATAAAAGACCCAACCAGAAGTATAACGGAGTTAACAACTGCACCCAATAAGGAAAAACGCTTGTACCCGTAAGAGAAATTGCGATCGCTGCCTTTTTTAGAGAGCTTTTCGAAGTACCAGGCCAGCCCCAGTGAGAGCGAATCGCCAAGGTCGTGCAGGGCGTCTGACATAACAGCCACGCTGTTTATCCAGAAACCACCTACAAACTCCAGGATCGTAAAGCCCAGGTTCAGTAAAAAAGCTACTTTTATGTTGCTACCCCCATGGTGGTGATGCTGATGATCATGGGAATGCCCGTGGTTATGTGCCATAGTATAAAAACGTTGCCATCAGGTTTTAGATATTTGCGATTAACTTTGCAACTCATAATCTGTTAATCCAAAAAACATTTGGCTGCATTTTAATTGTTAAGATAGTAAAAGAACTAAAACCAGCATGAAGGTACTGTTAATTGAGGATGAACCCAAAGTGGCTTCTTTTATAAAAAAAGGGCTTGAAGAACAGGCTTTTGAAGTAGACCAGGCATACGATGGTACCTTCGGGATTAAGCTGGCGTTGCAGAACGAATACGACATCATCATCCTGGATATCATACTGCCGCACATGAACGGGCTGGAAGTATGCCGTGAGATCAGGAAGCATAGCACATCTGTATCTATACTTATGCTTACCGCACTGGGCACCACCGATGATAAGATAACAGGCCTGGATGCAGGAGCAGACGACTACCTTACCAAGCCATTTGAGTTTAAAGAATTGCTGGCCCGCATACGTGCCTTAACCCGCCGTACCACCGAAAGTACCACCGGAGAGAAGCTAACTATTGCCGACCTGGAGATGGATGTAGTAAAGAAAACAGTGACCAGAAGCGGCAAACCTGTAAACCTTACAGCCCGCGAATTCGCCTTACTTTATTACCTGCTGCGCAACAAAGAGCGCGTGGTATCGCGGGTAGATATAACCGAACAGGTATGGGAAACTTCGTTCGATACGGGCAGCAATGTAATAGATGTATACATCAACTTTCTCAGGAAGAAGATAGATAAAGATCATTCGTCTAAACTGATTCATACGTTGGTGGGCATGGGCTATGTACTGAAAGAGCAGAAAGAGGTATGAAGATAAGGAACAGGCTTACGCTGCAGTTCGCCGGAATATTTACGCTTATTCTTGTTTTGTTTTCGCTGGTAATCTACTACTTCACATCTATTTACCGGCAGGAAGATTTTTATGACCGGATTCTGCAACGTGCAAAAGTGGTTTCTGCTTACGTATTTGATGCAGATGAAGCAGATGCCCGTACCCGCCGCCTGAACCAGATCCGGTTTTACCAGGTGCTCCCTTACGAAGTTGTTAAAATTTATGACAGCCAGGGCAGACAAACCTTTACGGAAGGAAGAGGCAGGCTGGAAGTTGACAATGCACTGCTAACTAAAATAAGGCAGGAAAAAGAACTACATTATGAGCAGGGCGACCGCCAGGTAGTTGGTATAGTTTACCATGATAACCAGGGAGAATTTATTGTACTGGCATCTTCTATTGACGCTTATAGTTTAAAAAAGCTGCAGCACCTAAAGGTTATACTTATAGTTGGTTTCCTGGGCTCCCTGATTGTTGTGCTGGTAGCGGGGTGGGTATTTGCTAAAGAAGCACTTCGCCCGATAACCAAAGTAGTAAGCGAGGTAGAAAAGATCACGGCATCGGACCTGCACATGCGCCTGAGCAACGCCGACGGAAAAGATGAGCTATCCCATCTGGCGCAAACCTTTAATAAAATGCTGGAACGGCTTGAACTGGCTTTTGAGATGCAAAGCACCTTTGTTTCCAATGCATCGCATGAGTTGCGCACACCACTTACCACAATGATGGGAGAACTGGAAGTAGCTTTGATGAAGCCCCGTACGCCGGAAGAATATCAACGTGTGCTAAACTCCACACTAGAGGATGCCCGCTTACTAACAGAGCTTTCAAACGGGTTGCTGCAGATCGCGCAGGCAAGTATAGATTCATCTAAAATACAGCAGGTGTACCTGCGCTTTGATGAGTTGGTTTGGATGGCCCGCGACCAGGTAGTAAAGCGCCAGCCCAATGCCCATATCGATATTGATTTTGCCGATTTCCCGGATGAAGAAGACCGACTGGTAGTGAAAGGAAATGAAGCACTGTTGCTGATAGCTATGGTAAATGTGATAGAGAATGCGATCAAATTCTCCCCGACAGGCAGAAGTGCAACCGTACGCATAGTACTTAGCCGGAAAGATGTAAAGCTGGTTGTAACAGACCGTGGGTTAGGTATAACAGAAGAAGACCTGAAGCATGTGTTTGTTCCTTTTTTCAGGGCAGAGAACGTGCGTAACATAACAGGCCACGGCATTGGCTTGCCGCTTACCGAACGTATTCTGAAATTACACAACGGTAGTATAACTGTTCATTCGCAGATAAACCAAGGCACAGAAGTTACTCTTACTCTGCCACAGGCATACGGCTTTATACCTGCCCGACCTTGATTTTAATCTCTTTTTAATCTCGTTTTAATTCCACCTTAATATGGTAACTATACTTTTGAGGCATTAGGTGAGAAAATCAACTTTTGCTCCTGCCCGGATCATATGGGAAGGGCAGGGGCAATTGTTGAATAAAGAGATTAAAATATGAAAGAAAGTATAAAGAGTCCTAATTACCTTGGCCATCTGAGTAAAGATATTCCAGCAGGATTAGTTGTTTTTTTTGTTGCGTTACCTCTATGCCTTGGTATATCCCTGGCTTCTGGTGCTCCGCTTATGTCCGGGCTTGTAACGGGTATAGTTGCCGGTGTACTGGTTTCGTGGTTAAGTGGTTCACAGCTTGCAGTTAGCGGCCCTGCAGCAGGTCTTACTGTAATTGTACTGAACGGTATTGAGACCCTTGGATCTTTTGAGGCCTTTTTGCTGGCAGTGGTGATCGCCGGTTTTCTGCAATTGATCCTGGGTTTCCTGAAAGCAGGTGTCATCGGGCTTTATTTTCCTTCCTCTGTTATTAAAGGAATGTTGGCCGCCATTGGCCTTATACTTATCCTGAAGCAGATTCCACACTTTTTAGGAGCTGATGATGATTTCTTTGGAGAGATGCAGTTTTTCCAGCCGGATGGCCGTACTACCTTTTCAGAGCTAGGGCATGCGTTCTCTAGTATTCAACTAGGCGCCATGATCATTGGTATCATCTCCCTGGCTATAATCCTGTTGTGGGATAATCCTAAAATAAAGAGCATTAAGATACTAAGCTTTATCCCGGGAGCACTGGTGGCTATTATTTTTGCAATTGTAATAAATGCCTTGTTCTCAGGCTTTGCTCCTGAGCTGACGGTTACATCTTCGCACTTAGTTAGCATTCCAATACTGGGTAGCTTTAACGACCTTAGCACAGAGCTCCGTTTCCTGGACCTGGGTGCTCTTTCTAACCCGTCGCTATATATTGTAGCCTTTACTATTGCCATTGTAGCTAGTTTAGAAACATTGCTTAGTATTGAGGCAATAGATAAACTTGACCCGCACAAGCGCCGCAGCAATACTAACAGAGAGTTGAAGGCACAGGGTGTTGGTAACATGGTTGCAGGCTTGTTAGGTGGTTTACCTATGACGGCCGTAATTGTGCGTGGTTCTACAAACGTTGCCTCAGGTGCTCAAACCAGGGTGTCGTCTTTTGTACATGGCGTGTTTCTGGCACTGTCGGTATTTCTGTTAGCTGGCCTGATGAACCGTATCCCGCTTTCAGCGCTTGCTGCAGTACTACTGGTAGTTGGTTTTAAACTTACGAAGCCGGCACTTTACAAGTCACAGTTAAAGCTTGGTCATGAGCAGTTTATACCTTTCATTGTTACAATACTGGCTATTCTTTTCACAGACCTTCTGATTGGTATCTGCGTTGGTCTTGCTGTGGGTATTTTCTACATTCTGAAGGCAAACTACAAATCGCCGTACTTCTTCCACAAAGAAGAACATAAAGACAAAGAGATCATCCGTATCAGGCTTAGCGAGCACGTTTCTTTCCTGAATAAGGCAAGTATTATACTTACACTTGACCACTTGCCACAAAACAGCCATGTAATAATTGACGGTGAAAATTCAGAATACATTGATTATGATGTGCTGGAAGCAATTCAGGAATTTAAACAAACGGCTCACGAACGCAACATTAAAGTAGACCTGGTGAACATAAGTAATGTAGAAGTAATGGAGCTTCACTAATCAATAAATTAAAATAATCTGTTTAACTGACATCTAAACGTATATGGAAAAAATATTTGAGAACAATCAGAAATGGGTTGCTGAGAAGCTAGCCCAGGACAGTGAATACTTTGTTAAACTGGCTCAAGGACAACAGCCACGTTACCTGTTTATTGGCTGTGCAGACAGCCGTGTGCCTGCAGGCGAAATTACCGGCACAGGACCAGGCGAATTATTTGTGCACCGCAACATTGCTAACATGGTAGTTCATACAGACATGAACATGCTGTCGGTGTTACAGTATGCTGTGGAAGTACTGAAGGTTAAAGATATTATAGTTTGCGGGCACTATGGCTGCGGCGGTGTGGCTGCGGCTGCCAGTAACAAGCAGTTCGGTCTGATAGACAACTGGCTTCGTAACATCAAAGATGTAATACGCCTGCACGAAGATGAGATTTTGAGTGTCTCTGATGAGGATGCACGCCTGCGCCGGCTGGTAGAACTGAACGTGATTGAGCAGGTGCACAATCTTTCAAAAACATCTATCATCCAGAATGCCATGTTAACTGATAACCCTCCTAAGTTGCATGGTTTAGTATATGATATTAAAGAAGGTTTGCTGCGCGACCTGAAAGTAGATATAAATACGTTTAAGCGTTACGAGCACATCTACAACACCATATTGGAAAATACGGAAAATTAACCCTCCCCAAAATATAAAGTATAGATTGTGTTGTTTTGAATTATAGTGAACACGAAAAAAGCCTGGTAGTTTAACCAGGCTTTTTTGTTGCTCTTAAGCTTATGCTGAAAATAATTTATGCTACTGAAACAGGTAACTGAACATAAGCATGATAGAAGAGTTGCGGCGCTGGTCACCTGTAAAAGGACCTTCATCATCAATCTTCTTTAAACCGCCTGCATAGCGTAGTTCAAGACCAAAACCATTACCGGCACGGTAACCAATATCGCCTACATAAGCAAAATCAACCTGATAGGGGTGATCTGTGATCTCAGTCTCTACGGTAGTGGTGGTATTACCGGTAGCGGAGGTAACTTCACTGACGCGGCGACCTTTTGCAATAAAACTTACCTGCGGACCCAGATCAAAGAACAAGCCACCAGCAGACACATGCAGCAAAACCGGTACATCCACATAATTCAGGCGAAATTTATCTTCAGCTTTGGAGCCGTTACCAAGTGTAGTTTCCTGCTTAGCTCCTTTAGAAGTATAAAGTGTTTCCACCTGAATACCTATCAGATCCGTGATGTGATTTTGTAATATCAAGCCGGCAGTATAGCCTAATCTGTAATCGTAGTTTTTAGCATCATCGCCTTTAAAGTTGTTGTAAGTAGCCCCGGCTTTTATACCTAATTGCTGGGCAAACCCGGTTGTTGCTAATAAGACTAATGATAACAGTAGAATCGTTTTCTTCATAATTTAATTTTAATTGGTAACAGTTATAGTTCTTGAATATTGTAAAATTTAAGGGTGGCAAAAGTGCAAATAAAAAAGCCCCGCTGCAACCAGCGAGGCTTTTTTGTGGAGTTTCATCCACTATTCAGATGTAGGAATTACCATTGGTACCCGTAAAAACGGGACTTGTCGGTAATGCTACCACTCGTAGTCTCTGCGTGATGATGAACCATAAGAGTATGGAGGTCCGCTGTAAGAACCGGAAGAGTAAGATGATGAACTACCGGAGCGGTTATAGTCTGAATCGTGTTCACGATCCCGCATCTCATCCATTCTTCTTCTGCGTTCTGCTTCTTCATCACCGAACCATGATCTTATTTCATCACCGGCACGGTCAAAGAATCCACGGTCCTCATGGCCTTCGCGGTCTCTGTCATAGCTGCGTGAAGAATATCTGTCTCTGTCGTAATCGCTGGAGTAACGGTCTCTGTCGTAGCTGCCGCTGCCATAGCTGCTTGATCCATAGCCGCCAGTGCTGCCATAGCCTGATGATCCCATTCCTGAGCTATAACCAGATCCCATACCTGAACCGTATTGTGTGCTTCTGCCGTAGCTGCCAGAGCCAGAACTACCTGATCCGTAACCAGAACTACCTGATCCGTAACCAGTGTTGCCAGAGCCAGAGCCATAACCTGATGATCCCATTCCAGAACCATAGCTAGATGATCCGTAACCGGAAGTTCCATAGCTAGAACCTGTGCTTCCTGAACCATAACGGCTGCCAGAGCCATAGCCAGAAGATGAACCATAGCCACCGCCATAGCTGCTTCTGCTTCTGTTGTCATCATCGTCTGTCATGCGATCCCATGCATTAGATACACGGCTCTTAGTGCGGTCCCAGGCATTCTCTATTCTATCACCGGCACGATCCCAGGTATCACGGCCACTGCGGTCGTAGTCGCTGCTATAACGTGATCCTGAAGTTCCTCTGCCATAACTTGATGAGCCGTAGCCAGAAGATCCGTATCCTGAAGTTGATCCATATCCTGAAGAAGACCCATATCCTGATGAGCCATAGCTGCTGCCAGTCATGCCTGCAGAACGTCCGTAAGTAGAACCGCTGCCATAGCCTGAACCGGCACTATAATCACGACCTGATCCGAAGCCAGAACCTGAACCAGTTCTGGTGCCATAGTCGCTGCTTCTGTTTGTTAAGTTATCGGAATAATAATTTCTTGCCGACCCTCTTGATTCTGATCTGTTGTTGTCATTGTACGGGTTGTAGCCCGAGTTTTCATAGCTTCTCATAGATTATTTGGGTTTACAGTTATAAAAATTATACTTAACTAAATGTGTCACTGCTATATACTGCGACGTGTTTTTTTACGATTCATCTTGCATTTAGTTATTAGCTTCAAACTAGTATACTTACTTAGTACCTCGTATAGAATTAAGATTTTCAGGGAATAGTCAGGCCTGTTATACCTCTGGCCAATTAATAACTTAAGGTTATTTTTTAGGCGCATACTAAACTCCGTCCAATCCTGAACGGAATAAAGCAGGGGCAGCTGTTATACTATTGAAAGTATTGTTTGCCTGTAGGATTAATTAAATAATCTGATTGTATTTGTGCTGTTTTGTTAAAATTTGTCTGGTTAGTGATTTGATTGAATATAAATGCTTTGTACTTTGGTGCGCATTTAAAAAAGTTATAACTGACTGAACTATTAAATAGTACTTTTTAGTTGTAGCTCAATTAAATAGATATCTTTTAGCCAAACATATTATGAAATTAAAATCAGTACTGGCATCTATGCTTGCTATAGTTGCCTTAACAAGTTGTGAAGACTTGTTTGAAGATGGCGATATGCAGCCGGATGGCTCAAAGCCAAGCTTAACCATTAACAACCCTACCAACAACCAATCGGTAAACCAGACACAGGACCTTCGGATCCATGTTACAGCAGTAGATAAGGATGCGGTTAAAGTGGAGTTTGCTGTAAAAGGTGCAGAAACTAGTCTGATAACTTTTAATAAAGTATCGGAGAAGAATGTAGTTGATTTTGATACGCTGATATCAATGGAGAACATTGCGCCTGGTACTTACCAACTATACGTTCGTGCTACGGATGGTCGTACAAATGTATCTGAGCAACAGGTAAACTTTATCGTTAAATAAAGGCGAGCAGTTTTACACGAAATAAAAGGGCAACTTCTATAGTTGCCCTTTTTATATGTAAGCTACTGTAATTTAGAACTGGTATACTACCTGCCCCTGGTCGTTTATAGTTAGAGCAGCTTCAAAGGTGTTACCGGTTTTATGGGATATAAAACCTTTTATTTTACCTGTTTTACCTTTTGTGAGCAGGGTAGCAATCTGCTTTTCAGAGAGTGTTTTACCGCCCAGTTCAAAGGGTACCTTAAACTGGCAACCCTCCCGGAAACGACTGCATCCGTAGGCTGTACTTCCTTTTAACATTTTACCTTGCTTGCAGCGCGGGCACATAGCAAACGGATCTGATGCTGGCTTTTGCTCTGCTTTCTGAACTTCAAGCTGCTGTCCGTTTAGAACTATACTTCCATCAAAAGTTTGGCCGGCTGCGTCTTTTAGTCCTTTTATAGTTGGTGTTTTGCCTTTGGTTAGCAGGGCAGTAATCTGTTTCTCGTTCAGTGGTTTTCCGAACTGCTCAATCGGTATCAGGAAACGGCATCCATCTTTATACTTAATGCAGCCATAAGCTGTAGAACCTTTTACAATATACCCCTGCTGACAGGCAGGGCAGGAGCCAAGCCCTTGCGTAGGAGCTGCGGCTTTCTCTTTTGCCGGAGCAGTTTTTTTAGATTTGGCTGCATCCCTGATCTTAGCGGCCGGAGCAGCAGTTGCCTGTGGTTCTATACTTACGCGGGCAGTATCATTCTTCACTTCCTGCACCAGGCTGATAACAAAATTCTGTAGTTCCTGTAAAAAGGCTTCGGCTTTAAACTCACCACCTTCTATCTGGCGCAGTTTCTTTTCCCACTGCCCGGTCATCTCCGCCGATTTCAGGGTCTGGTTTTTAATCACACCTATCAGGTCAATGCCCATCTGTGTAGGCACTATCTTTTTTTTGTCTTTGCGGATGTACTGCCTCTTATAAAGTGTTTCAATAATAGCTGCACGGGTAGATGGCCGGCCGATCCCGTTCTCTTTTAAGGCATCCTTTAGTTCCTCATCTTCCATCTGCTTGCCGGCTGTTTCCATGGCGCGCAGCAACGTGGCTTCGGTATATTCTTTTGGCGGGTTGGTCATTTTTTTCTCCAGCAACGGTTCGTGTGGGCCATGTTCGCCTTTATCGAAATGCGGCAGTACGCCGGCTGTCACTTCTTCCGCATCACCTTCTTTTGCAGGAGCTTCCGGTTTAATATCTTCAGCACCATACAACACACGCCAGCCCGGCTCTAGTATCTGTTTTCCTCTAACCCTAAAAGTATAACCTGCCGATTCTGCATTTACAGTAGTGTTACTTACTATACAATCCGGGTAAAAGGCAGCTATAAAACGACGGGTAATAATATCATATACATCGGCTTCGCGACCATAAATGCTACCTGCCGATGCGCCTGTTGGTATGATAGCGTGGTGATCTGTTACTTTATTATTGTTGAATACTTTTTTGGTTTTGCGAATCTTGTCTTGTAGCAACGGTGCTACTTCATTTCTATAGTTATCCAACCCCTGAAGTATACCTGGTATCTTCGGATAAATATCATCAGGAAGGTAAGTGGTATCTACACGCGGATAAGAAACTACTTTCTTCTCGTACAGGCTCTGCACGGTCTTCAGCGTTTCGTCGGCCGACATGCCCAGTTTGTTATTGCACTCAATCTGCAGCGAGGTTAGGTCGAACAGGTTACGCGGCGCTTCAGTACCTTTCTTGGTCTCAACATCAGTTATAGTTAATTCTGCCTGACGTATCGCCTCCAGTATTTTCTGAGCATCTTCCTCTTTCTGGAAACGGCCGTTGGTGCTGGCAAACGTTATATCGCGGTAAACAGTCTTCAGTTCCCAGTATGGCTGCGGTACAAAGTTAGCGATCTCATGGTGGCGGTTTACCAGCATAGCCAGCGTAGGTGTTTGCACACGGCCAATAGATAAGGTCTGGCGGCTGCCGTTGGCATACTTCAGCGTAAACAAACGGGTAGCATTCATGCCCAGCAGCCAGTCGCCAATGGCGCGGCTTTTACCAGCCTGGTAGAGAGAATCGAATTCTGAGCCTTCGCGTAAGCGGGCAAAACCCTGACGAATGGCTTCTTCGGTAAGCGACGAGATCCAGAGACGTTTGAAAGGTTTTCTATACTTGGCTTCGGTTAAAACCCAGCGCTGAATTACTTCTCCTTCCTGGCCGGCATCCCCACAGTTTATTACTTCTTCGGCGTTGTCGAGTAGCTGCTTTATTATTCTGAATTGCTTTTGAACACCGCTGTCCTGCATCAGTTTTATGCCGTACTGCTGCGGTAGCATGGGCAGGTCGTGTATGCTCCAGCGCTTCCATTCGGGGCGGTAATCGTCGGGCTCGCGCAGCTGGCAGAAGTGCCCGAAGGTCCAGGTTACCTGGTAGCCGTTGCCTTCAAAATAACCGTCTTTCTTGGTTCTGGCACCAATAACCATGGCAATTTCGCGGGCCACACTGGGTTTTTCAGCAATGCAAACTTTCAAGCTTTCGTATATTTTAAATAATCAATCAGATTTCAAATTTACAGCTTTTGCAGGTTAATTAGTAGCTTTTGCCTAACTTTGCGCCCCGAAATATCACGGCCCCAGAACTATGAAAGTAAGCGGTTTTACCTTTGTCCGGAATGCAATAAAGTTCGACTACCCTGTAGTGGAAGCCATTCTTTCTATACTTCCTGTCTGCGACGAGGTGGTGGTAGCCGTAGGCAATTCTGACGATGATACGCTGGGCTTGATCCAAAGTATAAATTCCCCGAAGATCCGCATCATAGAAACTGTTTGGGATGATTCGCTACGCCAGGGCGGCCAGGTGTTGGCAGAAGAAACCAACAAGGCATTTGCCGCTATCTCCCCGGACTCTGACTGGGCTTTTTATATACAAGGCGACGAAGTGGTGCACGAGCAGTACCTGCCAACTATAAAAGCAGCCATGGAACAGTATAAGGATTCTCCTGAGGTGGATGGCTTGCTGTTCAACTATAAGCACTTTTATGGTTCCTATGATTATGTTGGAGAGTCGATGCGCTGGTACCGCCGTGAAATCCGTGTGATCAAAAACCGGAAAGATATATTTTCTTACAGAGATGCACAGGGCTTTAGAAAAGGAGATAACCAGAAGCTGAATGTGAAGCTGATAGACGCTTACATCTACCATTACGGCTGGGTAAAAGACCCGCGTGCGATGCAGGGCAAACGCGAAAGCTTTACACGCATGTATCACTCGGATGAATGGATTGAGACCAATGTGCCCAAGGTAGAAGAGTTTGACTACTCCGGTGTAGATGCACTTGGACTTTTTGAAGGTACCCACCCTTCAGTAATGAAAGACCGCATAAATAGGATCAACTGGAAGTTTGACTACGACCTGAGTTACCGCAGGTTTGTAATAAAAGATAGGATAAGAATGTTTGTGGAAAGTATAACAGGTTATCGCCTGTGGGAATACCGCAACTATAAAATTATTTAATTTTGTTTACCCTGAGCGACTTTTAGCTCAAAATATAGTACCGCGCCCAAAACAATTAATTGCACTTCTGGTATATACTAACATTAATACCAGTAAATGCAATACACTACTACAAAATATAACTACTTGAAAAAAATTACACTTGCCGCGCTTGCGCTGCCTTTGCTGGCATTGCAGGCTTGCGATAAGTTTGAGTATAGCCCCTATGAGGTAAGGCTACACGATAACGAACGCCAACTGAATCAGAAAAGCATCGACCGCATCAAACAACAGAACATCCCACAAGATGCAACCATCACTTTTGCACTAGTATCTGATACCCAAGGGTATTATAAAGATACCGAAGTGATGGTAAACCACCTGAATAAGCGTAACGATGTACAGTTTATATTGCATAATGGTGACATAACGGACTTTGGTTTACTTAAAGAGTTCAGATTAATTAATGAAGAACTGGGTAGATTGAAGGCGCCTCTGGTAACTGTGATAGGCAACCATGATGCAGTAAGTAATGGCATGCAGCTGTACAAGGAAATGTATGGGCCATATAATTTTAGTTTTGTAGCAGGCCACTCCAAGTTTATCTTCATCAATACGAATAACTGGGAGTTTAACGGTACTGCCCCGGACCTGGACTGGCTTGAAATGCAGCTAACCGACCGGGCAAGCTACGACCAAGTGTTTGTGCTTTCCCATATTCCCCCTACCAGCTCTGCTTTCGGTGATGCCAATGCAACACGTTACCGCCAGCTCATGAACCAGTATAACGTAACCATGTCGATACACGGGCATAACCATAGCTTTGAAACATATCAGCTTGAAGAAGGAGGTACGCAGTACATGAATGTGGGCGAAGCCGCTGATGAAGAATACGTGCTGATGCGGGTTAACAACACATCTGTTGCCTTCGAACGTGTTTCAACTAAAAGCGGCTACTAATGAAGCGACCTGTAAAATAGTTGTATTGGCGTAAGTTCTACACAAAACCGTAACTATAAAATTAACATACTTTATTTGCTCCAGGCTGTTCTTAGCTTAAAACCGGCACAACAGGTTGAACAAATAATTGCACTACTGGTAAACATTACTAGTGATGCCGGTTTATGTATTATCCTGTTGAAAAATATAACTGTTTTGTCTGTGTTATACTTGCGTTGTGTTTGTTGATATTGCAGGCCTGCGAAAAGTTTGAATACAGCCCGTATGAAGTTCGACTCAATGATGATGAAAAGAATATAAACCAACGCAACATTCAGAGGATAAAGGATCTATCTATTACTCCAACCGACCAGATTAAATTTATTCTTATCTCCGACTCGCAGGGTTTTTATGCGGATAATGAGAAGGTTGTAAATCACATTAATCGCCATCACGGTGAAGCACACTTCCTGCTGCTTGGGGGCGACATAACGGATTTCGGACTATTAAAAGAGCATAGACTGATTCATCAACAGTTGAGCAAGTTAAAAATGCCATATGTAGCTGTAATCGGTAACCATGATGGCACTAATAACGGTAAGGTTGTTTACAAAAGAATGTATGGCGCTTTTGATTTTAGCTTTACAGCTGGAGATAGTAAATTTATTCTGCTTAACACCAATTACCTGGAGTTCGACAGAAAAGTACCTGACCTTGAATGGCTGGAGGAAGAACTGAAAGATGGACAGCAATACAATCACATTTTTGTACTTTCTCATATTTACCCCATTCTATATGAATTTGGCAGAGACGAAGGTAAAGGTGAATTATATGGAAAGTTAGTTAGCAAGTATAATGTAAGTTTTTCGCTCCATGGCCACAGGCATGCCTATAACCTCTTTTATCCGTTTGATGGTAGTATTCCGTACCTGATTTCGGGTGCTACCGAACGGCTCGAGTACATCGTTTTTACAGTAAACGGTGATAACATAACTTTTGAACGTATTCAAATCAATTCCTGAAATGAGGATAAGATTGATATTGCTTCTGGTAATTTTATCAGGAGCAAATTATACTTGTGTGGGCAGTCCAGTACAGGACACAACCGTTACTTCCGCACGAAAGTGGTATGCACCTGATGCAGCCGTGTTGCAGTTTGCCGGCAACATGGGGATGTTAGCAGTCGGGCCGGGGTATGACTTTGCAAAAAGGAGAATAGGAGTGGACCTGCTATATGGGTATGTACCCGAGTTTGATGCTGATGAAGCTGAACATCTGCTTACCCTGAAAGGAACCTACAAGCCTTGGGAGATAAAAAGGAAAAGAAACTTTACTGTTATACCTGTGCAGTTGGGGTTAGGGCTGAGCTATTATTTTAATGATAAATACCCGCTCTCCTGGGACGATAAATTTCCGAAGGGATATTACTGGTGGTCGCCGAAAGTAAGGTTGTTAGGATTTGCAGGGGCAACTGTTACCCGCGATTTACATAACAGTGATGTAAAGAAGATCGGCCTGTACAGTGAGCTCGGAACCTACGATCTGTTAGTTACGTCGTGGTATAAAGATGAAAACCTAACGCTTTGGGAGATCATGAATATTTCCATTGGTGCAAGGGTAAACTTTTAAACTATAAACGGATGCAGCCTGTCGGGAAATATATAGTTATAGTTGGCGTAGTTATAGTAGTGCTTGGGCTGCTTATCTGGTTTGCCGGCGATAAACTCAATTGGTTCGGTAACCTGCCCGGCGATATTAAAGTGGAGAAGAAGAACGTACGGGTTTACTTTCCGATCACGACAATGTTATTGCTGAGTGCGCTGCTTTCACTGCTGCTGTGGCTGTTCAGGAAGTTCTTCTAAACTAGAGCTGTTTTCAGGTTTATCTATAGTTTGCTATCTTGGGAGGGCAAAATCAGCCATTATGTTTCCGAAGCTTAAGCTGCACAAAGACATCATTGCCATACTAACTATGGTACTTGTTTTTCTGCTGCTCTGGCTAATCTTTTAACCTGCTATGTTCTTCCTGCTATCTAAGTTGCTGCACCTTTTCCTGATGCCCTTTCTGTGGGTGCTGCTGTTTCTGATCCTGGCCCTTTTGCTGAAAAAGCCGAAGTATAAGCGAAGTTTTTTATTCTTGTCGCTGGGTATACTTATAGTCTTTTCAAATCCTTTTCTGGAGAATGAAGCCTGGCGGGCCTGGGAAGTTGCCGCTATTCCGGTTAATAAAGTAAAGCATTACGATGTGGCCATTATACTTACCGGCGTTACCGGCTATCGCGAAGACATACCTGACCGCATCCACACACACAAAGGGGCCGACAGGTTCCTGCACCCGCTACAACTATACCGCTTAGGCAAAATAGACCAGTTCCTGATCTCAGGTGGTGATGGAAGAGTAACCGGAACAGCCGTACCGGAAGCGGAACAAATAGAAAAAGTGTTGCTGATGGCAGGTGTGGACGAAGAAGATATTATAACCGAAAGCAATAGCCGCAATACCTACGAAAACGCGAAACACACAGCAAAACTACTGCAGAAGCATCCCGAGTGGAAAACCCGGCTTCTTGTAACATCTGCTTACCACATGCGCCGCTCTCAGTCTTGTTTTACAAAAGCAGGTATAAAAGCCGATGTGTATAGCACCGATTTTTATTCTGGGCCACGCTACTTTACTCCTGATGAGCTTATAGTTCCCAATGCAGGCTCACTCAGCAACTGGCACCTGCTCATCCACGAAATTGCCGGCTATGTTATGTATAAACTGATGGGATATTTATGAGTGTAAGAGTTAATGAGTTGTTCCTTATAACCCTTTTTAATAATTCTCTAACTCACAAACTCTCTAACTCATTAACTCCTAAACTTTTCCTAGTCTCCCTGCTTGTTACTTGGGCCAGCGCCTACCCAGATGCTTTTCTGGTTTACAAATTCGCGGATGCCGACGTAAGATAACTCACGACCGTAGCCGGATTTTTTTATACCTCCGAACGGCATTTCAGGCGAAGAAGCAACCATGGCGTTTACGAAAACCGCACCTGATTCAACCTGTCGGGCCACTTTTAAGCCACGTTCCTGATCTTTTGTCCAGACAGAGCCGGCCAGGCCAAAGCGGGAATCGTTGGCAATCCGGATGGCATCCTCTTCGTCTTTGGCAACTATAAAAGCGGCTACGGGTCCAAACATTTCTTCTTCGTAAGCAGGCATGCCGGGCTTCACATTCTTCAGGATCATCGGTTTAAAATATGCACTGTCTTTGCCTTCACGGCCGCCATCTAACACAACTTCAGCTCCTTTTTCTACTGATCTGTTTACCTGTTCTTCCAGTTCTTCTGCCAGGTCTGGACGGGCCATCGGGCCATAATCGCAGTCATCTTTAAGCGGGTCTCCAGTTTTAAGTGCGGCCATTTTCTGCTTCATCTTCTCCAGAAAAGCATCGGCTATAATTTCTACAACTATAAAACGCTTGGCAGCAATACAACTTTGCCCGGTATTCACCATTCTCGATTTCATGGCATTTTCAGAGGCTAGTTCCAGGTCGGCATCATCTAAAACTATAAATGGATCACTGCCGCCCAGTTCGAGTACCGTTTTCTTTATCTCTTTGCCCGCTGTGGCGGCTACGTGTGCACCTGCAGCTTCACTACCAGTCAGGGTTACAGCTTTTACTGCCGGGTGTCCGATCACAGCATCTACTTCTTTTGAGCCTATCAGTAAGGTATAAAACACATCTTCGGGGAAGCCAGCATTACGAACAATTTCCTCAATTGCCAGTGCACATTGGGGTACGTTGGAAGCATGTTTCAGTAAACCGGTATTGCCAGCCATAAGTGCAGGCGCCAGAAAACGAAATACCTGCCAGAACGGGAAATTCCAGGGCATAACAGCCAATATAACCCCCAGCGGTTCGTAAGCGATCAGGCTTTTTTCTGCTTTGGTTTCTATAGTTTCATCCTTCAGAAAATCTTCTGCATTGTCGGCATAGTAGTGGCAGGCGGTAGCGCATTTCTTAATCTCTGCGATACTATCTTTCAGGGGTTTGCCCATTTCCAGGGTAATGATGCGGCCATATTTTTCTGCATCTTGTTCCAGTATGTCGGCGCACTTTTGCATGAGTCTGGCGCGCTCTGCAAAACTAGTTTTACGCCAGCTTAGGAAGGCTTTATCGGCAGCTTCTATTTTCTGGGTAACTTCTTCAGACGTGTGCGGTTCGAAAGTTTTTACCACCTCGTTGGTGGCCGGATTCATAGTTTGTATGGCCATAGTATCGTGTCATTATCAAAAGTAAATATACGCAAAGGCTGGTTTTTTAAGTATAATGGATGGTACAGTTGGCTTTGGGTAATGTTTCTGAATGTACTTGGGCTGATCAGAGCTTTTTCAAATTATAGTTTAGTTTTCAGGCTTGGCTGACGTAGTTTTACAGGATATACTTTAACAGAACGCATAAGTATCTGTTTAAGCTTTATAATAACTATAGTTTATGGAAAAAACCTATTACGACCCGGCCGACCTTAAAAAGTTTGGAGACGTTACGAAGCTGCAGCCTGAAATGGGCAACAAGTTTTTTGATTACTACGGCGAAGTTTTTAAAGAAGGCGCTTTAACTGCCCGTGAAAAAGCTTTGATTGCGCTGGCTGTATCGCATGCGGTGCAGTGCCCGTATTGCATTGATGCCTATACTTCGGATTGTTTGCAGAAAGGCGCTGACGAGAACCAGATGATGGAAGCTGTGCATGTGGCGGCAGCTATAAAGGGCGGTGCGGCATTGGTGCACGGCGTGCAGATGATGAACAAGATCAAGGAACTTACGATGTAATTTATGGCGCTTACCGCTACATCGCTTCACAGGCAGAAACACGAATTATCGGAACCGGCTTACCAGCTTACGGTGCTGCAACAGGGTACACAGTTTCCTGAGTTTGCTGCGAAGTTGCAGCAGCATGAACTGTACCCTTTAAAGCCAACAAGTGTCACGGTTTTGCAGGTTAATGTGGGGAAGATGTGTAACCAGACATGTCGCCATTGCCATGTAGATGCCGGCCCGGACCGCAAAGAGATCATGACCCGCGAAACGATGCAGCTTTGCCTGGATGCGCTGGTAAATTCACCTGAAATAACAACGGTAGATATTACTGGCGGCGCCCCGGAAATGAACCCCGAGTTTAGGTGGTTTGTAGAAGAACTCTCGAAGCTGGGAAAGCAAATTATAGTGCGCTGCAACCTGACCATTATACTTGCCAACAAAAAGTACCACGATCTGCCTTTGTTCTTTAAAGAGCATAAAGTGCAGGTGGTGTCATCGTTGCCGTACTTTGCTGCCAGCCGCACCGATGCACAACGCGGCGATGGGGTGTTTGACAAATCGATAAAAGCGCTGCAACTGTTAAACGAAGTGGGCTTTGGAAGGGAAGATTCTGGTTTGCAACTGGACCTGGTCTATAATCCATCAGGTGCATTTTTACCGGCAGCACAGCAATCTCTGGAAGCTGAATTTAAACGCAGGCTGAAGTCCGGTTACGACATCGATTTCAACAACCTTTTCTGCATTACCAATCTGCCGATAAGCCGTTACTTGGAGTATTTGCTGCAAAGCGGAAACTATGAAAGTTACATGGAAAAGCTGGTAGATGCTTTTAACCCTGCAGCCGCTGCCAATGTAATGTGTCGCAACACGATCTCGGTAGGGTGGGATGGCAACCTGTATGACTGCGACTTTAACCAAATGCTGGAGCTTCGCGTAGCATCATCTGCACCGCAACATATCCGCGATTTTAACTTACAAAGCCTGAACAACCGCAACATCGTTTTAAACCAGCATTGCTATGGGTGCACGGCAGGTGCCGGTTCCAGTTGCGGCGGACAAACTGTGGCTTAAACTAAACTGATGCCAAAAAGAATACTTTTTATACTTGTGGTTTTAGCGGCAAGTATATTTTTTACTGATCTGGGGAAGAACTATGCTTATAGTTTGATAACAAGTACTGTTTCCAACCAGGCTGTACCCAACATCGATCCCGAAGATCTGTATGCCTTGGAACAACCTTATGTACTGCTTGATTTGCGCACACCCGAGGAGTATGAAATTAGCCACTTGAAGGGTACAAGGTTTGTTAACTATAACACATTTCAGGTTGATGATTTGGCTGATATTCCGAAAGATGCTAAGCTTATACTTTATTGTGCAGTTGGAGTACGCAGCTCTAAAGCAGGCGTAGCATTACAAGAGGCCGGTTATACAAATGTGTTAAACCTGCGGGGCGGTATCTTTAACTGGGTTAATAAAGGTTTTCCGGTTTTTGATGCCAAAGGACAAACAGAACGTATACATGCGTATTCCAGATTCTGGGGATTCTGGTTAACAAAAGGAGACAAAGTATATGGACAATAAAGGACTGCTGCTGCTGTTTGTTCGTGCCCCTGAACTAGGTAAAGTAAAAACGCGCCTAGCAGAAGCTGTTGGCCCGGAAGTAGCACTTGAAATTTATATCCATTTGCTGCAACATACCCGCCAGATAACTGAAAAGTTAGATGCTGCAAAAGCCGTATACTTTGCTGATAACATTGTAGATGATAGCATGTGGCCGAAAGAAATTTACCAGCACAACCTACAAGCCGAAGGCGACCTTGGCCAGAAAATGCAGACTGCTTTTGAAGATGCTTTTGCGGCAGGCTATACTTCTGTAGTTATTATCGGCAGCGACTGCAAACAGCTTACCCAGGAAATAATAGAACAGGCATTTGATGTCCTGAAAACTCATGAGATAGTAATTGGGCCAGCGCTAGACGGCGGCTATTATTTATTGGGCATGAACAAACTATACCCGGAGTTATTTCAGAATAAAACGTGGAGCACAGCCACCGTTTTTGCTGAAACCATATATGATGTGGAGCGGCTGCACCTGTCGCATAAACTGTTGCCAGAGCTATCGGATGTAGACCACGTAGAGGATGTGGATTTCGACTGGCTGGCAGATTCCTGAACTATAACTTCAGGCTTTCATAACCATACACATCAGGCCGGAACTGCACCTGGCCTTCCTTGCTGACCCAGCAGGTCTGGTAAAGTATAAGCAGCGGCATCGGTTTTCTGATTCTAAGATACAGGTTCCGGTCCCGCCTGGCCAGCAATTCTTTCACTTTCTTTTCAGTTTGCCCCGACCGTTCTTTCAGCAAGTATAAAGCCAGTTCGTAAGGTTTCTGAAGCCGTATACATCCATGGCTGAAATCGCGCTGCTCGTACTTAAATAATTGTTTACGAGGCGTATCGTGCATGTACTGGTTGGCCTTGCTTACATATAAAAATTTCAGCTCTCCTAATTCATTTTGCTTACCCGGTAGCTGTGTTATCTGAAAATCATAATTGCCTGCATTGATCTTTTTCCAGTTAATCCGCCAGGGGTTTACCTGTTTGCCATGATGGTATACCCGCATATTTCGTTTATAGAGGTAGTTCGGGTTTCGGCGCAGAATGGGCACGATCTCATTCACGGCTATAGAGCGTGGCAGGTTCCAGATCGGGTTTACAACTATACTTTGCAGTACCGTTTTATTCAGGTAGGTTGGCGTAGCTTTCTCACCAATAATTACCCGCATCTGCAGCAGAACTTCACAAGTATCCAGCAGGTATAGCCTGAAATCAGGAATATTGATCATTACAACAGGAAACTCAAGCTCGGTGGTAGTTGTGTTCCAGCGATGCAGGTTGTTTTTTAATAATTCAACTCTTCGGGATGGCGGCACATTAATAGCAGCCACGGTTCCGGCACCTACAAGTCCGTCTGGTTTCAGCCCATGGCGTTTCTGGAAGTTTATAGTTGCCGCAACCAACACCGAGTCATAAACAGTTGTAGAATCGCAGTGCTCAAACCCCAGGTCTTTGGTAAGTAATAAATTATGTTGCAGTTTAGGTACAACTATGTTTGTATCGCCGGGGCTCAGTCGCAGGTCTGTTGGTAATGTGTGCCAGTCGTTTGTGTTGGCAATACAACTGTATAGTTCAATTGCCTGCTGCATCAACTGTGTCTGTCGCTCCGGGTTTAGCCATGCCGGATCCGAAAGCTGTGCCATACTCCTGAAAGGGAGATAGAGTAAAAGCACCGCTACACACCAGTAAAACATGATAAAATAAGAGAGTCTGTACTTTTATCTACGGACCAGCATTTTTATAGTATAGTTTTAAACTGATAACATTTTAACTTGTGGTATGGTTAATCATCAAAATATCATCTGTACTTAGGTTATACTTTCAAATCAACTGCTAAATGCACTTTAAGCAACTATACTTTTACAGTTTTATACTTCTGCTATTATCAGCCTGCTCCGATGCCGGAACCAACCGACAACAAGCAGAAAATGCCGAAGGCTACAAAGCCATAGCTCCTAATTTTAATGCTGACTGGGCGATGCACAAACTTTGGGATGATGGACTGGCCGAAGTAGCAATATATGATGCAGAGCGGGTGGTGTACGGCAAAAAGCGCAGTTTCGATTTCACGATCATTACGGTAAAAGAAGATTTTAATAATGAGCACAATGCTAAAACAGACGACTATATCCGCGGTGATCTTTTCCCGGTGATGAAGGTGAACCAGTTCTGCCGTATCCCAACCGATAACTACCCTTATCATTACCTTACTTCAGTATTTATTAAACGCGAACAACCGTGGCATCTGCATAAACAAACCACATCGTCGCAGGAGTGGTGTGGCAACACGTTTAAAGCCATTACCGATTCCGGCGATAAGTATAATTTAAACTATAATTCGTATTTCGACGGGCAGGGCGAAGGCAACTATAAACTGAAGAAGGAGTTGTTGTTCGAAGATCAGTTACCCTATACTTTGCGAGCACTGCGCTTCCGGAACGGCCTTACTTTTAAAGCCGATATTGCAGAAACGCAGCAAACAAACAAGGCCACGCAACCTGTAGCATATAACGCTACCATCACAAGTAAGAAAGCAACAATAAACAATAGAGAAGTATGGCAGGTACAGGTGCAACTTGCTCCGGATAAAATTAACAGCTACTGGTTTGCTACTGAATACCCGAACACATTAATCCGGCAACAAACCTGGGATGGCCGTAAACTGGAACTGAAAAAGATAAGCCGTTATGCCTACTGGCAAGGCAACTAACTATAAAACAACCATGTCAGCAACTATAGATAAAAGCACACTTCAGTTTTTAAGAGATCTGGCCCGCAACAACACCCGCGAATGGTTCGCTGAGAACAAGCCACGTTACGAAAAAGCACGCAAGAACTACCTGGATTTTCTGGATGAGATGCTGAAAGAAATGGCCCGCTTTGAGCCAGTGGCCAATGCACAAACAGGTAAAGATCTGGTTTTTAGAATTTACCGGGATGTGCGTTTCTCCAATGATAAACGACCCTACAAAGATCATTTTGGTGCCTATGTAGCTGATGGTGGCCGTAAATCTATACTTCCGGGGTACTACCTGCACCTGGCTGG
Organism: Pontibacter deserti; assembly: GCF_023630255.1. NCBI lineage: Bacteria > Pseudomonadati > Bacteroidota > Cytophagia > Cytophagales > Hymenobacteraceae > Pontibacter > Pontibacter deserti. The sequence continues at coordinate 580,848 of NZ_JALPRS010000001.1, forward strand.
TAATAACAATTCTTTTCTGGCCGGCGGACTCTGGATGCCACCCGCAGATTACCTAAAAGCTGTGCGGCAGGAGATTGATTATAACCTGCATGAGTTCAAGGCTATAGTTGAAGCTACGGCTTTTAAAAAGAAGTTTGGAGACCTGCAGGGCGAGCAGCTAAAAACTACACCTAAAGGTTACGAAAAAGAAAACCCTGCTATAGAATACCTGCGCTTTAAAAGCTGGAATGCTGTTATGCCCCTAACAGATAAACAGGTGCTGAGTAATGATTTCATGGCTGTAGTGATGGATGGATTCAAGAGCCTGAAACCTTTCAACGATTTTCTGACAGCGCCTTTAAAAGAGATCGGGGAAGATTAAGTTACGTCAGGTTTGCATGTTTGCGGCGCTGGCGGTACAGGTATAGTTCTACCAGCAGCCACAGCAGCACCAGGGTGTATTCCAGCGTTATAAGTGCGGTATCTTCGTTGAAAGAACTGGTGCGGTAAGCTGCATAGCTTAATATGGCCAACCCAGACCAAGCAATAGCAAACCGGAACAAGCTGGCTGCAGTAAGTGCTACCAGTGTTGTAATGTACCACGGATGTACTGTAGTTGCCAAAAGTAAATAAACAGCTAGTGCAGCGGCCATATAACCCATCAATCTCTTTACAGAGCCTAACTTTTTAACTGCTGCCATGGTCACTACTATAGCAAATGTTACCAGCGAAAGAAATGGCCCGATCACCGCGATCTGGTTATAGCCTGTAAGTTGAATTCCGGCCCATCGCATTAAATAATACACACTGGCATTAAACTCGAACCGCTGAAAGTATAGATTCACGCTTTTTGCCATATGTTCTATTACTTCCAGGTTTATCAGCGGGAAACTAACCACTAAAAGTGTAAGCCCTACAGCTGTTAAGAAATATACAAACCGCTTAAAGCCTAATTTGCGCCACATAAACGGTAAGAATAGCAGCGGTAATAATTTAACTCCTATGGCAAGGCCAAAAGCACAACCTGCCCAAACTACCCGCTGGTAAAAAAGCTGGTACAGGCCAAGCAGCACAAAAAAGATCATCAATGCTTCCAGGTGCAGGTTGCCAGTCAGTTCAAGTATAACCAGCGGGTTCAAGGCGTAGAGCAGTACATATCCGTCAGGTAAGCCCATTTTGCGTAATAGCCGCAGCAAGAGTAGTATACTTAGTATTTCTGCTGCTATAATCATTACCCGTATAGTTACTATACTTCCGCATATACTTTCAGGTGAAAGCTTTGCTGATAGCCAAAAGATAGCCTGCGCTACCGGCGGGTAAACACTATAGTATTCCGGGGAGTTGAGCTTCAGGTAAAGAGCCTCGTTTATACCTGCCACTGCTACAGCGCCTTCCTGCACAAAGTATTCTGGTAAATGTAAGTATGGGTTTATACCTGCTGCCATTAGCCTGCCATCCCAGATAAACCGGAAATAATCATCTGAAAGCAGGGGAGTGGCTGCGAGCAAAATCAACCTAAAAAAAATAGCAGCTGCAATGCCATGCCACACCGGTAACCGCTGATTCACAACATATACATACGCTGCAAAGCAGGCCGCAAACAGCAGCACCAGCTGTGTGAAATTTACCCGGGGCGTAGCGTAGCCCAACGCAGCATATACTATGGATGAAGCTCCAAGTACAACATAAGCAGCAATCGTCCGGCGTCGTTTGATCATGCCTTCTTGTAATGTGCCAATGTATAAAAAAACACTAACCCAAAGCCCATTGCCAGCATACTATGGAATGGCAGTAACCCATAATCTTTTAGTTGCAGATCGAGCCAAATGCCCCATACAAAGTATAAAGCCAGTAACCCTTCGAGCCATGTAACGATACGTATAGTTGGTAAGGTATAAAGTTTTTTCTGCCAGCTGTCCTGCGCTTTTACAATATTGTATTTCGGAGTCCGGATAAAAGGTGTTTTACGCCCCATATACCCTTCCAAAACAGCCACACTGTTATGCAACGACATCCCCATCGACATGATAAGAAACATTAAAAATTCTGGGATAAAACGGATAGCTGCCTTACTAACTCCACGCCTGCTTGCAGATACCCAGTAAAAAGTAACCAAGGCCAGAAAGCTTATTATAAAAATAGCTCCTAAATTAAATACCCAATCAAACTGAGGATTACTTTCTTTTATAAAAAGAACAGGTATAGAAAGTATAGCCGTGAGTAGTACACATACAAACACACTGCTGTTAAGCAGATGGAATAAGGCATGCAACTTTGCATGTAACGGCTTTGGAGATATTAAAACATCAGTCAGGTGTTTACGGGCTGTTTCTGCAGCGCCCTTTGTCCAGCGGTATTGCTGCGATTTCAGTCCGTTTATTTCAGCAGGCAGCTCTGCCGGAGACTCGGTTTGTTCCTGGTACACAAACTCCCAGCCCTTTAACTGTGCGCGGTAACTCAGGTCCAGGTCTTCTGTAAGAGTATCGGCTTGCCAGCCACCGGCGTCAACTATACAGGTTTTACGCCATACACCGGCTGTACCGTTAAAATTTATAAAGTAATGGCCATTGTTGCGACCCTGTTGCTCCACAGTAAAGTGTGCATCCAAACCAAACGCCTGCAGCCTGGTAAGTAACGAATAATCTCTGTTCAGATGTCCCCAGCGGGTTTGCACAACACCAATCTGAGGTTTGGTAAAAGCAACTATAGTTTTTTTTAGAAAATCAGGGGAAGGCACAAAATCAGCATCAAAAATAGCGATGAACTCCCCTGTAGCACTTGCCAAGCCATGTTGTAAGGCACCAGCTTTAAAGCCTGTACGGTCGCCTCGTCTTACATGCGCGAGTGTCAGGCCATGGCTTTGCAGCAGCTTTATCTTTTCAGCAATTAAAGTTGTGGTTTCATCAGTGGAGTCGTCCAGTAGCTGTATTTGTAGTTTATCTTTAGGATAATCGAAAGCGGCAACAGCATCTATTAACCGGGATACTACATAGCGCTCGTTATAAACTGGTAGCTGCACTGTTACAGTCGGCCAATCTTTCGGAATTACAGTCGGAACTTGTGTTGGCGTGCGGGTAAGGTATAACCAGGTAAGGTGCAGCTGTACCAGACTATAGCAGAATATGAAGGCCAGACAAAGACTATATACCACTACCACTATAGTTGCTACCAGCGTCATCATTTATGCAGTTATATGTACCTAAATATCGTGAAAATAATTTTATAGCCGGCCAGCACGGAGCCTTTTATAGTTCCCGATACTTTAGATACACCAATGCGCTTACGATAGGAGACCGGTACCTCTACTGATCTAATATTCCTTTTAGCTGCTTTTGCCTGCATCTCTACGGTCCAGCCATAGGTACGGTCCTGCATATTTAAAGCCAGCAGCGTGTCCAGTTTTATAGCCCGGAACGGCCCTAAGTCGGTATACTTTACACCATAGAGTAAGTGTAGCAGTTTAGTAGCCAGCCAGTTTCCGAACAGTTGCTGTGGCAACAACGAACCAGCTTCTCTTTTACCCAACACCCGCGATCCGATTACCATTTCTACTGCACCTGAAAGTATAGGCTCCAAAAGTAGAGGCATCTCGTGCGGGTAATCAGAGAAATCGCCATCTAGGAAAACGATAATATCAGGGCGGGTATCTACTGGTTTTGCTGCGACATAGGCAATCCCTTTCAGGCAGGCATGTCCGTAACCAGGTTTAGGCTCGAGTAAAACGGTGGCTCCGGCTAAGCTGGCAGTTTCGGCGGTGCGATCAGTTGAGTTGTTATTCACTACAATTACATCCTCTACCAAAGCTGGTATGGCAGCTACTACTTTACCAATTGAAAGCTCTTCGTTATATGCCGGGATAATGACGTTTACGCGTGCCATAGTTCAGGTTGAACTGCAAAGATGCCCATTTATACTTACTGATACCAGAAACAACTTTACCTTTACTGCCAACTTTTATAACAACATAGTGTTTAACTAGAACAAACAAGTTAAAACCAGATGAGTCAGAAAGTAAATGTGGGGGATAAAGCCCCGGATTTTGAATTGATTAAGCCAGACGGAAGTGTATTCAGGTTAAAAGACCAGTTGAAAGATAAACATGTGGTGCTATACTTTTACCCGAAAGACAATACACCCGGCTGCACCAAACAAGCCTGCGAATTCCGTGACCAGTATGAAGTTTTTAAAGAGTATGATGCTGAAGTAGTAGGCATAAGCAGCGACAGCGCAGACTCGCATGATAAATTCGAGCGAAATTTTCATCTTCCTTTTATACTTCTCAGCGATCAGGGGAATCATGTGCGCAACATGTTTGGCGTACCTCGCAAATTCGGTATTATACCTGGCCGCGTTACTTATGTAATTGATAAAAACGGGGTAGTACGCTACATCTTCAACTCCATGACAAAACCTTTGGAACATGTGAAGAATGCACTTGATGTACTGAAAAGTATGAATAAGAAATAATTAAAAAAGGCCTGCTGAACAGCAGGCCTTTTTTAATTATAATTTGCATGAATTTAACGCTTCAGTGTTAAGGATTTTCCATCATAGAATGATACATGAAGGAAACCGAATTCTTTATTGAAAAGAATTTGCTTAACACTATTTGGTTTAGTGCTGTCCGGAAGTACTTCAAATACATTAAAATACTGATGACCATTTACATCATAAGACGGATAAGTAGGGTTATCTTTATCTATTGGCCAGTCACCACGGTTCTGAACAGCTAATCTTACTGTCAGAGAATCAGGGCGACGCAGGATATAAGTAGATAAATTAAGATGTTTTCTGGTAGTATCCTGTATTGTTAAGGAGGCCTGTGAATCTAGTTTTTCAATACAATCGTCACCCAGAGAATAACCTTCTCCAGGTACGTTCTGAGCAACAGCACTGATAAATTTATAAGGTGCAATATCGCCTACTTCATTTTCGAAATTAACTCTGCTGTTTTCTTTGTAAGCTAACCAGGCAACATCAGCTTCTGAGATCTGAGTTATTGTAGGGTTTTCACACGTTTCGCAGGAATATAAAAATAAGCTGCCCAAGAGCAAGCTAACAATTGAGGTATAAGTTCTTTTCATGGGTGAATGTTAATTAAAACAGATGCAAAATACACTATAAATAACTTAAAATTAAATATTTTGATAAATATTACGACTATTTATCATACTTAATGTTTAGACATTTATTGTGTATATAAATCTGCTTCAGAAAGGAACTTGAGGAGGGGGTAATACCTGCAAATAAAAACTGTCGGCTCTCAGGAGCTTCAGCAAAAAAAGTAACATCAACACTACCCAACAATCTACTTTTTCCGCTTATTACTACGCTGCTAACCGACAGTTATACTTTAACTACTATATCAATAATTTATTACTAGTGGCTTCACCTTTGGTCGGATTAATAACCATAGAAATGTTCCGGCTATTGTACCCGAGAAAAAAGTGAAAGCTGTAACCAACCAGCCATTAATACCCCGCAATTCTGCATCATGATATACCCAGGTTAAAATAAAACCCAACAATGCGATGTATATTATAAATGTTGCAAGTATAACGGCTGAGGTAATATACGTCATCCAGATTTCCATCTTATTACATCATCAGTTGTACATTAACAGTTCTCTAAATTGCACTGTCTTTGTAAGATTAAACTTCTGGTGAAAAGATATGTTTTGGATAATTTGAAGAACTTAATTGTAATGTGGTTATTGTGCAATAAGATTCATTGGATTTTTCTACAAATTGAAGAATGTTATTGCCTAGGGAATTGTACTTGAAGCAACAAATGCCTTTTACCAGGCCAGTTGTAGTTATTTGTTGTTCTGGTGGGCCTGTATTACTTTCTTAAATATAGCCGTGAGATAATCTCCGCCCCAGCGTCCATAAAAGTTCATACCCCGCGCTTCGTAGGCATCAAGGTTATAGTGCCTTGATGGTAGCAGGTAACCCATGTAGCCACCATTAAACCCGGTAACTATCAGTTTCTGATTTTGCTGTGATGCCTGTTGCTCCAGTTGTGGTAAAAATTCTCCTGAATAATCGGCAGGTGCTCCGGCAAGTATAATATCACCTATTTGCAACGAGGTTACAAAGGATGGGTATTTGCCAAACAAGTTATAGAACAACCATGGAGCCAGATGGTAATTATCGCCTATCCGCCATTCCGGGTCAGGTAATAGTAAGGGCAGCCTGTTATAGCCAAGTTTATAGGAGTAGTCCATGCTTACCTTCGGTAATTCAGGAAGTATAACCCTAGCCAATTGATTGCCCATAGAATCTACACTTATAAAAGTATCCCCATGCTGGTAAACAGGCCTATGGCTCGCAACCGCTCCAGCTGAAAAGGCTGCAAAATCAACTTGCTTTTCCAGGGCTGTAACTAATGCACCAGGGTAATCGCGGGATAGAATCTGTTGTTTGGATGGTAACACAGTAGCATGGGCAGAAAAGGTAGCCAATACAGCCACATCTCCATCTGCCTGTTCAAACTTTATAAACCGCACGGTAGTATCACGTACTGCTTCTTCGCCATTCAATCGGTTTCCTACCAGGTGCCCGGCAATAGCTTTTCCGTAACCTACTTTAGCAGTTTGAGCATTGGCTTTGGCTAGTTTTATACTTTGGATGATTTGATCTGCTGTGCTATTGACCTGTTCCTGGCTATACTTGCCGGCCATTACCCAACCCATCAGGTTCTCACCCCAACCGCCAAAACTGGTATGTGTGTGTGTGGCTGATAAGTATAGCTGTTCTGGTTTTAAACCCGCTTTTATACTTGCCGCTTCCAGAGCTTTCGTCAGCGTCATGGGTGTAATAAGCAGGTCCAGAGCTACTAAATAAGCTTCCTGTTTACCGTTGTTAAAAGCAAAAGTCCTGACATAAGCAGAATCGTGTACTTCGGTGTATGCTTTACCAAGTCGTTTGCCATAACCAGCTAGCGGAAAAGGCGGAGGTGGAGTTATACTTATCTTTGCCCAGCCAACCTGCAAGGTATCTGCTTCTGAAATAATAGGCCTATGCTGCTGCAGTGAATTAACTGTTTCCTTATAATAAACGGTTTCGGCAAAAGGTGTGGCATCGTTACGACGAATAGCACAGGCCAGCAGCAACAGCAATGGCAGCAGAAAATAAAGCGCTTTACGCAGAATACGATAGATGGATCTCTTCTTCAAACATTGCAAGTTACTACAATTTTTCTGCTCGCTTAAGCTGTACATTATACAATTTTACAGATCAAACAAGTTTAGGAATTAAAGTATAAACTATAAATTTGGCTTTCTGAAAACCGGCACTATAACCGGATATGGCTTTGTGAACATGAAACTGCGGGTAATTAGCCGGAGAAACTATAAAGAGATATTTATTTAAACTTACTTAATACTACTGATCTTATCAGTTAATTGCCTATGGATTTCAACATCAACCATTTGCTCAAAATTGCTTCGGAGCTTAACATCACCATCAAACAGATCGAAGCAACAGCTACGTTACTGGATGAAGGTGCAACTGTGCCTTTTATATCACGATACCGAAAAGAGGCAACCGGCTCACTTGACGAAGTACAGGTTGCCGCTATCCGTGACCGCCTGGAGCAGCTTCGAGAGTTGGATAAGCGCCGCGAAAGTATACTTAAATCTATCCGGGATCAGGAAAAGCTTACACCGGAACTGGAAGAGCAGATCATGGCTGCTGAAACCATGGCTGTGCTGGAAGATATCTACCTGCCTTACAAGCCAAAGCGCCGCACCAAAGCAACTATAGCACGTGAAAAAGGGCTTGAGCCACTGGCACAGCGCCTGTTTGAGCAGGAAAACTTTGATGTAGAAGCAGAGGCTGCCAGCTTTATTTCGGAAGAGAAAGAAGTGAAAGATACTGCCGAAGCACTTGCCGGAGCCCGCGATATTATGGCTGAATGGATGAACGAGAATGCCGATGCCCGTGCTACCATGCGCCAGCTCTTCGAGAAGAAAGGTGTGTTTAAGAGCCGGGTAATGCTGGGCAAGGAAGAAGAAGGGCAGAAGTTCAAGGATTACTTTGAGTGGGAAGAACCAATTGAGAAAGCGCCATCGCATCGTGTGCTGGCCATGCGCCGCGGCGAAACTGAGAATATACTGATGCTGAGCGCACAACCTGACGATGAAGAAGCGCTTGCCAAACTTGAAGCTATATTTGTGCAGGGCAACAACGCAGCATCGGAGCAGGTTAAACTAGCGGCCAAAGACTGTTATAAGCGCCTGCTGAAAATGAGCATGGAAACGGAAGTACGACTAAGTTCTAAAAAACGTGCCGACGAAGAAGCTATTCGGGTATTTGCTGATAACCTGCGTCAGTTGTTGCTTTCCTCGCCACTAGGTCAGAAAACAGTGTTGGCTCTGGACCCTGGTTTCAGAACAGGTGTGAAATCAGTTGTACTGGATAAGCAGGGCAAACTGCTACATAACGAGACTATTTATCCGCATACAGGGCAGCATAAAGAGCAGGAAGCTGCGCAGGCTGTTCGTTACATGGTAACACGTTTTGAGGTAGAAGCCATTGCTATTGGTAACGGTACTGCCAGCCGTGAAACAGAAGCGTTTGTGAAAAGCCTGAAACTACCTGCATCTGTAATGGTGGTGATGGTGAATGAAAGTGGCGCTTCTATTTACTCTGCATCCGATGTTGCCCGCGAAGAATTCCCGGATCAGGATGTAACTGTACGTGGTGCTGTTTCTATTGGTCGCAGATTAATGGATCCTCTGGCTGAACTGGTAAAAATAGATCCGAAAAGTATAGGTGTTGGGCAGTACCAGCACGATGTAGATCAATCAGCTTTAAAACACTCTTTAGATGATGTGGTGATGAGCTGTGTGAATGCTGTAGGTGTGGAAGTAAACACTGCCAGTAAACAGCTTTTAACCTATGTATCTGGTTTAGGTCCAGCATTGGCTCAGAATATTGTAGAGTACCGTAACGAAAATGGCCCGTTCCGTACCCGTACTGAATTAAAGAAAGTGCCGCGCTTAGGAGACAAAGCCTTTGAACAGGCAGCTGGTTTCTTAAGAATCAGGGATGCGAAAAACCCCTTGGATGCTTCGGCAGTACACCCGGAAAGTTACCCGATTGTAGAGCAGATGGCAAAAGACCTGGGCGTAACTGTGCAGGACCTGATGCAGAAGGATGAGCTACGGAAGCAGATAAATCTGAAGAACTATGTTACTGAAACGGTAGGTCTGCCAACCCTGCAGGATATCATCAGTGAACTTGCCAAGCCAGGCCGTGACCCGCGCCAGACTTTTGAAGCTTTTAGCTTTACAGAAGGAGTTAATGAGATAAAAGACCTACGCGAAGGCATGAAGCTGCCGGGTATAGTAACAAATGTGGCAGCCTTTGGTGCTTTCGTGGATATCGGGGTACACCAGGATGGTTTAGTACACGTGAGCCATTTATCCGACCGCTTTGTGAGCAACCCGCATGATGTAGTGAAAGTGGGGCAGAAGGTGGAAGTTACCGTGCTGGAAGTAGATACTAACCGCAAGCGCATCTCACTAAGCATGAAAGGCGACCCTGCTGCTCCGAAGCCTGCTGCTAGCAGAGACCGAAACAACAGCAAAGGCGGTAACAAAAAAGAAGAAGAGCCGATGGATGATTTCCAGGCGAAACTGGCCAAACTGAAAGGGATGTTCAAGTAAACATTATACTTGTACTTTCTACAAGAAGCACAGCTTATAAAAAGCTGTGCTTCTTGTTTTTAATTCTATTCCAAATGAATAAGTACTACTAAAACCAAATAGATTAAGAAATACATCAACCCTATACTTATTCCTATTATAATTTTTAATAAAATATATTATAATTTGAATATTATGATTTTTGTTTGAAAATTTGTTTTAAATCTTTCAACCAAACTTATAAAATCATGAAAAAAATATTACTCGCATTAGGGCTGGTAGTTTTGGCCACTGGTGCAACAATGGCTCAGGAACAAGGACAAATTAACGCTAAAGCAGGTTTAGCATTAGGTACAAAAGCTTCAGTTGATGATGATGGTGATGCGAAAATGGGTTTAGGTATTAACTTAGGTGGTGAGTACTTCTTCACAGACGCTATCAGCATTGCTCCGACTTATACCTTATTTTTCCCAACTAAAATAGGCGAAACTAAAATTATTCCAAGCGTGCTTAACCTTGATGGCCGTTACTATTTTAATGCAAATGGTCTGTCACTTTATGGTACTGCAGGTCTTGCTGTTCAGAGCGTTAAAGTTAAGTGGGAAGGCGACTCTGATACAGGCAATTTAACAACCTTTAACTTAGGCGCAGGTATTTTATATCCACTTGCTGACAAAATTAGCTTAGATGGCCAGCTGAAATTAATGGGTGGCGATGAAGATGAGACTTTTGATGGTGCCCAATTTGTTTTAAGCGCAGGTATTTCTTACAGAATTAAATAAAGGTTATCTGAATAAGATAATACCTTCAAAAGTAAAAGGCACAGCTTAAAGCTGTGCCTTTTACTTTTGAACCACTTCGAATTGAGATTGTAGTTATGCCAGGTGTATAACATAAGGTATATAAAATATTTATTCTTAAATATTTGGAATTATATATATTAAACGTCAATCTTTGTATTACAATTTAATCTAATTCCTTTTTATGAAAATCAAATTTTTACTAGCATTGCTTTTTGTTGTAGGCCTAGGGTTTACATCAATGGCACAATCAATCTCCGTTGGTCCTCGCGTGGGTGCTACATTTGCTAAAATTAGCATTGCAGGCGATGATTCAGATGAATTCAATGAAGAAATTAAGTCAAACGCAGGCGTACAGATTGGTGCTGTTGCCAATGTTATGATTAATGACATGTTCTCAATTCAGCCAGAGCTTCTTTTAGTTCAGAAAGGTTTTAAAGTAGGAGAAGATGGTGACTTTATGAAAGTTAAGACTAACTATCTGGAGCTTCCAGTTCTTGCTAAAGTAAACTTTGGAACAGAGGAACTTCATGGTTTTGTTACAGCAGGTCCTACTGCAGGTTACCTGATGAATGGCAAAATGAAAATGGAATTTGATGGCGAAGAGGAAGAAGAAGATCTTGAGTTTGAAGATGAAGACAACAGATTAGAACTTGGAGCTAGCTTTGGTGTAGGTTTAGGCTACAAGGTAGGTGCTGGTACACTTAACCTGGATGTTCGTTACGGCTTAGGTATTTCTAGCCTTTACGAAACTGAAGGTGATGAAGAAAAAACTAGAAACCGTGTATTTGGTGTATCTGTAGCATACCTGTTTGGTTTGTAATCAGTACTAAAGTTTAATAAAAAAGGCCCTGCGAAAGCAGGGCCTTTTTTATTGGTATGAATTGTAACATCAGGTTCAGAATAGAATTAGATAAAAAATAAAAGGCATTGGGTATACTTAATATTGTGACCTTCAACGTTGATGTATTCGTATGCAAAGCTGCGGTTTTACATATAAAGCTGTTTAAAATATTTTGGAAACACAGTATTATTTATAACTCTTTATGAAGATCAAAATTTTCCTCGTTTTGCTGTTTATAGTAAGTATAGGATTTACATCAACGGCACAAACTGTATCAATTGGCCCTCGGGTGGGCTTAAACTTTGCCACACAAGTAGTAACCGGCGATGACAGCCAGTATGCCGATGACTGGAATGATGAAGTAAAGGCAGCAACCGGTGCGCAGGTAGGGCTAGCAACTAACTTTATGCTCGGCGAGGTGTTCTCCATCCAACCTGAGTTTCTGTACACACAAAAAGGCTACAGATTTGAAGACGCAGATGAGACTGTAACAGGTAAATATGATTACATAGATGTACCTGTTCTAGCAAAACTATCTTTTGGTTCTCCTCAGCTGAAGGGTTTTGTTACTGCCGGTCCTACTTTCAGTTACTGGATGGGTGGTAAAGACACTTTTGAATCAGATGGGATGGATTTCAGCGAAGATATTGATTTTGATAATGAAGATGATGGCATAGAAAACCAGTTTGAAGCAGGGGCAAGTATTGGCCTTGGGCTGGCTTACCTGATAGGTACTGGTACTTTTAATGTTGATGTACGCTATGGCGCCGGCTTATCCAGCGTTTACGACACAGATGATGACGCAAAGCTAAAGAATAACGGTGTCAGCGTATCAGTAGCTTACCTGTTCGGTTTATAGGCAAAACAATTTATACTTAAAAGGCACTGTGAGAGCAGGCCCTTTTTTGTTTTTATATACTTCTGAGCCTTACACTAAACTTTAACTGGTGCGTTTTTTGTTTGGTTAAGTATAAAATTACTTCAGATGAATCTAATTATCAGAAATTTAACTTTTTGTTTTAGCTTAATTCTCTTAGTGGCAGGCAGCTTCTCCTGTAAGCAGGCCAGCGACCTGAAAGCCTTTACTGAAGCAAATTATAAGCTTCAAGGTATAGAAGATCTAAGGCTAAACGGAATAGATGTAACCAATAAACGCACCCCTTTCGATTTCAGGACATCGGAAGGAGATAGCCTGTTAACTGCTTTTACAACCAATAATTTAAGCGCCACCACTACTTTATACCTCGATGTACAGATGCAGGAACCTGAGGAAACACGAACAATGCAGGTAACCGAACTGGAGTGGCAGTTATTAGTAGATGGAAAAGAAACCCTTATCGGAAATGTACTGGAGCCGATAAACCTGCAGAACGGAGATAATAAATTGCCGTTAACTACAACAGTTAGACTGGCCGAGGTAGAGGGGCTGCAGAATTATGAAGGATTCTCAACGCTAACAACACTTATTGCAAAAGGTAAAGATGTGCAGGATCGCCTAATCTTCCGTATCAAGCCAACTATAAATACACCTGTAGGAGATGTTACCGTTCCGGAATATATTACTGTTGGTCAGCCTGCAGTTAATTAATTAGTTTATACTTCAGTATACCACTTTAGTTAAAGTATAAACAGCCTTAGTAGTGTAAAAATATCTCCCTCAATTAAGCGTTATACTGGATATAAATTTCGCTTAAAAAAATCCTTTGTATATGGGTGCCTTACATATGTTTGGCAGCAAAGTTGCTTATGTAGAGTTACTTAACAGGAACATTACCTGGTGTAGATTAATATGAAAGCGATGTTCAGAGAGATAAAGAAAACAACCCTTGCACTGGCGCTGCTTCTTGCTCCGGCGCTTGGTGTGCAGGCAGCAACTACTCAAGCTGCTGAGGCCGTGGTAAGTGCACCAGCCGGTGCGCGTGATATTGTAAAAGAAATTATTGATGTAGTAGGTTTAAAACCCCGCTTTGAGCTCCGGGCTGCTGATATTGAGAACGCAGCAGCTGTTGTGTATAATGGCAAAAGGTATATACTTTATAATGAGGATTTCCTGGCTGCCATAAATAACGCTGTACACACTGACTGGGGTGGTGTAAGTATACTGGCTCATGAAATTGGTCATCACCTGAACGGACACACGTTAACAAGAGCTGGCAGTAACCCTGCTGATGAACTTGAAGCCGATGAGTTCTCTGGTTTTGTGCTGCGTAAAATGGGCGCAAGTCTTGCAGAAGCACAGGCTGCTATTAATCTCCTTTCTGAAGATCATACTTCGGCTACACATCCGGGGCGAAGCTACAGGTTAGCATCTATCAGTAAAGGATGGCGAAATGCTGATGCGCAGTTGATGGCAAGTGCTCAAGGGCCACAACCCGATCGGAATGAAGTAGTGGCAAGGCCCCCTTCAATAAAGCAAACGCAAACCAGAAACGTATCATTAGACAGCCGTTATGTACTAAGCCGTGTGCATTTTTCCGGAGCGCCGGGCGAGCAGTTTTACCTGACCACCCGCATGCAGTTGGTACATGTTACCAACGATGGTTTAAAAATTATAGGCAAACTGGTTAAGACCAATAACCGCAATTATCCTTATTATTTAGAAAGCGAACATTTACAGCCTCTTTTTGTAACTGTTAAAGGATCGGTGGTAAACCAACAGGGCCAGCGGGTAGGCTATCTGACTTAAGTATAAAGCGGCTACTATCAGGTAGCCGCTTCTGTTTTATATTACCCTTAACTTATTCGTATACCTTAGGATGACTGTCGTTACTACTTTGCGAAGTATAACACAGATCTTTTAAGCTTTATATTTATCTTTAGCTCATGATTCAGACTAAAAAAACCAGACTTTTATACTATACTTTTTTGTTGCTTTTGCCTTTGTTTATACTGGGCTGCAGTACTAAAAGCGATATTGATGCATTTAAAGAAGCAGATTATGATCTGGCTGGAGTAAATGCTGTTAACTTAAATGGTGTAAGCCTGCTAAATAAAACGGATGTAAGCGACTTCTCTTTTTCTGAAGCAGCGCAGCTCTTCAGTGCTATTTCGAAAAATGATCTCTCGGCTACTTCTACCTTAGGTCTGCGTGTTACACTACCAGAAGGCAGCAAAGACAGAACCATGACCGTTGAACAATTGAAATGGCAACTGATGGTAGATGGAAAGCAAGCGGTTAGTGGCCTAGTGAATCAGCCTGTTGAACTGAAAGACGGATTAAATACGATTACTGTAGCTTCAGCTGTAAAACTGGCTGAAGATCAGGGGCGCGTAGATATAAACCAACTCATGCAACTTGCAAGTCTTCTGAATCAGAATGGTAGTGATAAGCCTGCTGTTTCATTACAGATAAAACCAACTATTCAGACCTCTGTAGGTCCTTTTGAGCTACCAGCTTACATAACTTTAACTAAGTAATGTAATATTTTTAGATAATATTATAAGTTTTGATAACTTTTTAAAAAATCCGTCGTAGGTTGGCACATTCCTTGCTTTTTTACTGTTGAGCCTGTATAATCAACTAAAAGCCAAAGGAAATGAACACTAACGTAAACGTTATCCGCGAAGAACAAACAGCAATTGGCACTGTAAAAAATACAATGTTTAATGGCTGGGTTAAAATGGGAAATATTCTCGCTCAGACTGACTATGTGGTAACTCAAATCTCTAGCGACCCTTTTAAGAACTATAATAAACAGCAGGCTATCCGCGATCAGAAAAGCTGGGTACGCTGGTAGTTGGTCCTGGTAGGGGAGCTGTTGTTTATTTAAGCAGCTTATACTTACTTTGACCTATGATATATAAACTTATACTTGGGGCTTTTTTAGCCTTGCCGTTGGCCGGACATGCACAGCAATCTATGCTGCAGTCCGGCCAATTGCTTAAAGACCTTCGCATACTAGCAGCAGATTCGCTGCAAGGCCGTTCAAGCGGCAGCCGGGGCAACCAAATGGCCCAAGAATACATCATCAAGCGCTTCTCAGAAATTGGTCTCAAAGCCTTTAACAATAACTACAGGCAACCTTTTAAAATAGCCCGCAAAAATGCTGCTGACCTGGATGGTGTTAACCTAGTAGGTTATATTCCCGGCAGGTCTGAGAAGGCTATAGTAATTACAGCGCATTACGACCATGTTGGTGTAAGAAAAGGGGAAGTATACAACGGGGCCGATGATAATGCATCGGGTGTCGGTGCTTTACTGGCAGCAGCTACTTTTTTTAAGAAACATGCTCCTGAACATACCCTGATTTTTTTAGCTCCAGATGCTGAAGAGATGGGACTTCAAGGCGCCGGGGCTTTCCTGGATAATCCGCCTGTACCTCTGCAGAATATCCTGCTGAATATAAACATGGACATGCTCAGCATTAACAGCAAAGGTGAATTATATGCCAGCGGATCCTTCCATAATCCTGAGCTTAAAGCTTTTGTAACTCAGGTAAAACCACGCAAACATGCCAGGCTTGTGTTAGGCCACGATGATCCTCAGCTCGGCCATAACGACTGGACAAATCAATCGGACCATTACCAGTTCCATAAGCGCGATATCCCATATCTATACTTCGGTGTAGAAGACCATCCTCACTACCATAAACCTACAGACGATTTTAAAGAGGTTAATCAGTTATTTTATCCCGATGCAGCAAGTCTTGTAATTGACTTTATTTTGTTGATGGATAAGAACATGGATAAGCTGCCTCCAAGGAAATAATCTTTTTGGAAGGCTAACAGCAATAGAAAAGCCAATACCTTGGGTGCGTAAATGAAGATATATTTTACTATTTTTATATAATGATGTAATTATCCTTCTTTGCCTATCTTTTTGTATAATGCAGCGTAGATGGGAACGAGGCTCAGATACGTTTAGCTGATGAACTATCGTTCTTCTTATACCTGGTATTATTCCGGGTAACTATCATTTACTTTTCATTTGATTCGACTCTATAATCCCTGTGTTTAATATGAACAGGAAAAGTACGATATATGCTTTTATACTTTGCTGCTTGCTAGCGTTCTCGGATGCTGCAGGGCAATCTAAGCTGCTAAAACGCATGCAGGAAAGTAAAATACCTGAACGAGGGTTGGTTGTAATGGCTGGCGCCGGTGTGTCTGCTGTTCGGAGCGACATTTGTGGTACACCGGGATGTAACGAGTTCAGGCCTGTTGTTGGGATAGGGGCACTCTATAAATTTGATCCTATCTGGTCTGCAAGTCTGAACCTGGACTATGTAAAGCTTGGGTCCACCGAAAAAGATCCTACACGTCCGCTAAATGTATCCTTCAGAACAGATGTAGTAGAAGTAACCGGATCCGTACTTTATAATCTTCTGGACGCCTACAGCGGTTCTGGTGGGTATCGTTCTTCGCGTAAACGTTTTGTAGTGCCTTATATAAAAATGGGTGCCGGTGTTATATATTATACTGCCACATCTTACCCAGGTACCGGAGACCTCGAAGACTCCCAAACGACCTACGATCCGGAGCGAAAATACCCTGCTTTAGGTATAGTTGTTCCTTTTGGCGGGGGCCTTCGTTTCCGCTTCTCTGATCAGCTAAGTATAGCACCTGAATTGCTCTATCACATCACATCCAGTGATTATTTAGATAATATTGGACCACGCCTAATTCCAGGGAATGACAAAGATCATTATGGCGTAGCTATTGTACGTGTAATGTATACACCTACCAAAAAGGAAAATATCTTCTCCCGTAAAGCTCAGCAAGGCAAGTAAGTATAAATTTAACCAGACCCATTAAGTGCCGTAGTGTAAGTACATTTAACCATCTTTAAAGGTAATACCTGTATTATACTTACTATGAAAGCAACTAAAAAGAATAATATCTGGTGGATGGCTGCCGGCGCGGGCGTACTGCTAGCAGCAAGATCAATTTACCGCAGGCTGACTGCTTATAATTTTAGCGGAAAGGTAGTACTGATAACAGGCGGCTCCAGGGGCCTTGGCCTGGTAATGGCACGTCAGTTGGCTAAAGAAGGAGCAAGGCTTGTACTTTGTGCCCGCGACGAAACAGAACTGGAAAATGCCAGAATAGAACTAGCCGGAAAGGGTGCCGATGTGTTGGTGATGAAATGCGATGTAACGGTTGAAGAGCAGGTAAACAACATGATCGCTAATGTTCAGAATGAGTTCGGTCCTATTGATGTGTTGATAAATAATGCCGGTGTAATACATGCTGGCCCGGTTACTGAAATGACAGTGCAGGACTTTGATGAAGCCATTAAAATATATTACTGGGCACCTGTTTACACCACGTTGGCAGTGCTTCCTACCATGAAACTAAGGAAAGAAGGCCGCATTCTAAATATATCATCCATTGGAGGCAGAATAAGTGTACCGCATCTGGTGCCTTATAGTGCCAGTAAATTTGCTTTAGTTGGATTGTCAGAAGGATTGCGTGCCGAATTGGACAAGTATAATATTACAGTTACCACGGCCACGCCAGGTTTAATTCGGACAGGAAGCCCAAGACATGCTATCATTAAAGGGCAACATAAAAAAGAATATGCGCTCTTTAAAATCATGGATTCAAGCCCGCTGACATCGATGAGTGCAGAAGGAACAGCTGCCAGAATTTTAGATGCCCTGCGTTATGGCGATGCAGAAGTAACTACTACGTTCCCGGCTATACTTGGAGAGTTTATACATGGAATATCGCCGGCCCTGATGACCTCTATATTTTCGCTTGTAAATAAATTATTACCGGGAGAAGGTGGTATAGGCAAAAACCGAGCAATGGGCTACGAAAGCGAGAGCGAATTATCAATGTCGGAGCTAACGGAGCGAACAGAACAAGCGGCTATCAGAAATAACGAACTATAAAGTATAAAACACCCTTAAAGCTGCTTTGCAGTAAACCCGATACATGGAAGTTAAAGGAAGAAAGAAAGTATACGACGGCTATTTTAAGATGTATGAACTGACTGTAGAACAGGATGGCAAGACCTTTTCGCGGGAGCAGTTTGACAGGGGAACTGCCGTAGCAGCCTTGGTACACGATACGGAAAAAGATAGCTACATACTTACCCGTCAGTTCAGGATTGGGTCAGAGTCGGAGTTAGTGGAAGTAGTGGCCGGAATGGTAGATGATGGCGAAGACCCGGAAGAAAGTATAAAACGTGAGATAGTAGAAGAGATTGGTTACCATGTAGATAAACTGGAACACCTTTATACTTTCTACTCATCGCCGGGAGGCACTACCGAGAAGGTACTTTTATATTTTGCTGAAGTCAGTAAGCAGCACGCAGATGGCGGCGGAAAGGAAGATGAGCATGAAAAGATTGAAATCGTAGAGCTATCAGAAAGTGAATTTTATCAACTTAAAACTCCGGATGCCAAAACCATTATTGCCCAGCTTTGGCTGCAGTTAAGGCAGAAACGATAAGTATAATAAGTATAAAAAGAAGCATCATAAAAAGGAGAGGCCGATTCATCACCGGCCTCTCCTTTTTTATTTTTCATCTACACCACGTACCATATTCTGTGTATCTGCTGCCCCTTCCAAGGTAAGGTATTCAGCTTGTAGCGATCTTATCTTTAGTTTATCTGCTGTGCCTATTTGCCCTTCGATCTGGCCCCGGCGCTCATTCAGGGAACTATAAACATTATCTACATAGTCCCAGTCGTTCTGTGTCCAGGAGCGACGCTTGGTTCGCACAGTGCCCATAAACGTTAAGTAAGCCTCACGGATATTAGCTGGTTCTATTTTGCTGATATCTTTATATTCCCGTAACAGCTGGTCTTGCCAAGTCTTTAATTTAGCTGCATCCAATGGTTGTTGTTGCCTACGATCTTGTCTTGCTTCCCATGATTCGTAACGGCTCTTGAGTTGTCTGTATTCCTCTTTTGATTCCGCAGATAAACTATCAAAGTTCTCTTCTATATCTTTATTGATGCGGCGCAGCTCTTCCCGGGTTTGTGGCCATTCTTTGCGGATAGCTGTGTCGGTGCGGTCCTTCTTGTCATTCATCCACGAGCGTAGCTTTTCGAGTTTGTCTTCAGTGGTCTCACCGGTTCTGGCTACTACAGCGGTATCTTCTTCTTCTGTTTTCACGGTTGTAGTTTCCGCTTCATCTACAGTACGGGTACGTTCGCAGGCCAGTAGCCCGCTAAGCAGAAGTATAGCTGCCAATATGTTAAATTTTTTATTCAGCGTGTTCATCTTATCAAAGTTTATGAGCAATTATGCCATTTTAGCTATACTTACGGAAAGAAGTTTATCTAGATACTTTAGTTACCAGCCAGCAGCGATTTCTCTTTCCGGATCCCGTCTCCGTATTCAAACTGCTTGTTAACTGTAACCGGTAATCTGCCACGTGCAGCAAGCCTGCCAAATATGATTTTAGCGGCTGCCTGTTGTGCATGCTGCAAGGGTTGGTAAGCTACCAAAAGAGCCCGGCTGTCTTCTATACCCGGAAACTGGTTGATAGCATAAGCGTTATCGAAAAGTATAGTTACCGTATTTTTATCTTTGAAGATCTGCTGTACCATGGCTTTAGCATCTTCTGAGTAGCCCATGCTGTTGCTTGGCCTGATGCTTGGGCCGTACAACGACAGCAGCACCACGTCATAATTCTTCAATTTCTTCAGAAGCTTTTTTGTGTCCTTTGCTGTGGCCTTACGTGAGATTATAAATTTCCTGGTTCTAGCATACTTATCAGCTTCAATCTGAAACATGGTATTACGGCGTGCACCAACCGAAACGGTAGCAATGCGCATCTTGTGACGCTGTTTAATGGGAAGTAAATGTTTTTTATTCCGGAGCAAAGTAATCGAAGCTTCTGCCAGAATCTGATTGGTGCTGTCTGCAATAGCAGGATTTAGTTCTTCATAAAGGTTATTCAGCTCAATCGGCTTATAGTTGTCCAGGCCCAGCCATTGTTTGGCAGCCAGCACCCGGCGGCACTTCATGTCTATTTCTTCCTGACTAAGGTCGCCCCGCGCGATCGCAATTTTTATCGCTTGTATTGCTTTAGGTACATTACTCAGACGTTCAAGTATATCATTACCGGCCATCAATGCCCGAACTTCAGCTTCGCCAGGTTCAAAGTATTTTGTTACTCCTTTCATTACCATGGCATCCGTAAAAATCAACCCGTTAAACTTAAGGTGCTTTTTTAGCAGCCCGGTAACAATAGGCTTGGATAGAGTAGAAGGAACATGTTTTGAAGAATCAAGCTTAGGAATGTGCATATGCGCCACCATCATACTACCGATGCCATACTTTATCAGCTCTTTAAATGGATAAAGCTCCAGTGAGTCGAGGCGGTGCCTGCTGTAAGGTATAACAGGTAAATCATTATGAGAATCTACATCGGTATCGCCGTGGCCGGGGAAGTGCTTTGCTGTTGCCAGTATACCATTATCCTGCATGCCCTGCATATACGCTAAACACTTGGCGGTTACATCCAGCTTGTCTTCGCCGAAAGCGCGGTAACCTATTATTGGGTTTGCTGCATTGTTATTGATATCTGCAACCGGGGCAAAGTTAACATGCATCCCTAACCGCTTAAATTCTTCAGCCACTTCGGCCCCCATCTGGTAGATCAGCCCGTTATCTTCTATAGCTCCCAGCATCTGCTGGAAAGGATATTGCACTGTACTATCCAGACGCATACCTACACCTGTCTCGGCATCCATAGCAATAAGTAGTGGTACCTTGGCTGCTGCCTGATACTGGTTAGTGAGCCTGGCCTGCCGTACAGGGCCTCCCTGGAAAAAGATGATACCTCCAACTTGGTACTTCTTTATCAGCCGCATCACATCAGCTTCATACTTAGGACCTTTGTCAGAAAAGGCTTCCACGATCATAAGCTGGGCAATTCGTTGCTCTGGTGTCAGAGAATTAAAAACAGAATCAACCCAACGGGATGAAGGGTTTTCGAGTGCTTCGATGAGTGTGGCAGCCCGTTTATATGGTACATGTTCAGAGGGGTTAAATTCATCTTTGGCATACCGCATAGTATCGGAACCTTCGCAGGAGCTTAACCAAACAGCCAACAACAAGAGCAGGGAAATTAAGTATGGCTTAACAGCAGGGTGAAAATATGAGCGGTGCATAATATAGTAAAACACTCCTGTACTTACTTTTTATACCTGATTATGTTTTGTGTTGATCAAACTTTTTAGATAAACTTTAAGCTATAACTATAACCATGTTGCTGGTATTATAGGTTTATTAACCTTTTTTGGCTACTTTTTGATTCTACAAAAGTTTAAAGATATGAGAACAGGGCAGGGGATGCTGGAAAGCACACAGCAGGAAAGCAGCAGGTTTGGGTATAGTTTCCTGCCGGGGCTCCTGTTTGTTTTGTTGCTTTGGCTGGTGCACATGTTGTCTTACTTCAGCAATGCAGAACTTGCGTGGCTGGGCGTATTCCCACGTAACTTCTTTGGATTGGTAGGGGTGTTCCTGAGCCCTCTCATTCACTCTGATCTGAAGCACCTGCTTTCCAATTCTTTTCCGCTTATACTTTTGTCGGGGTTTATACTTTTTATACATAAACAGGAGGGTGCTAAAGTGCTGATTCTGGTTTATGTACTAAGTGGTGTGTTTACCTGGTTCATAGGCAGGCAATCTTATCATATAGGTGCCAGTGGAGTAGTTTATGGTATGGCTGGCTTCCTGCTGTTTCATGGTTTTTTAACCCGAGACCGTGGTTCTCTGGCCGTAGCCTTTGCTGTGCTGTTCCTGTATAGTGGTCTGTTCTATGGTTTGTTCCCGAAAGAAGAGCGGGTATCGTGGGAAGGACACCTGGCAGGCATGTTTGCAGGATTGGTTGCAACATTTTTTATTGGAGATCATACTTTTAGCAAACGTAGATCAAACAAAGCAGTAGTAACGGTGCAACCTGCTGTAACGCAGCGGCATGTGAGCAGCACTTTTATACCTTACTATATGCACTATACTATACATTATAGTTTAGAAAACACGGGTAAAGAGGCTAAACCCTTTGTTTACACCTTAACGCCCGATTTCCAATCTGATCAGAAACCACCCACTGTTCAATATACATCAGCTATAAAGGGTCTAAGTACCACGAGAAAATACTAGAAAGAAAATAAAGGAGTAAAGCATTAGCTGTTCAGTATACTACTAACTAAAACAACTCTCGCTGAGTTAATGGTCTATGTACTGCTATGCTTTTTTTGCTATGGAACAGCAGCCGGAAATTAAAAAATTAAAGGTCTTTTTGGGTAGCTTTTGGTTTAGCAATTCCTGAAGATTGCCTGATTTTAGCAGTCCGCGAAAGGTGCAAAAATTAAGCTGACTTTATAGGGTTTTAGCACTGATCATCAGGTGGTTATTTGACTATATGTATAATGAAAATTATATGATATAATATACTTTTGTATATTGAAAATATGATTAAATTTATAAGTATAATTTTTTATAAAAAAAGTGCTTTTTTATATGTGCTAGCCTAATATAGTAAAACCTATCTCGTGAAGTGTCGTTTAAGCGGGTTATTGTTGCCAAATCGATGTTTCACTTAAAGGATTTTATATGATTAGGTACAAAATACTTGCGGCTGTGTTCTCCATTATTGTTGCCGTAGCCGAAGAATTTTCATTACTAAAGTCAGAATCTCCCGCCCAGAAAGTTGAAGTTGATAAAGATGAATGGCTCCCAATTCCACAACCTGCACCCACTACCCCGATAGAACTACCCACCCTTACAGTAGCCGCTTCCGTTTACCATCCCGAACCCAACCAAACCGATAGCACTCCTTTTATTACTGCCGATGGCTCCAGAATTAACCGCAGAGATCCGGGTAAACATCGTTGGTTGGCAGTCTCCCGTGACTTGCATGAGCGGTGGGGCGGTAACATAGAATTCGGAGACTCTGTCTGGGTATCCGGAATTTCTGAAGACCTGGATGGAATATACATTGTGCGTGATGTGATGAACCGACGCTTCCGTAATCAGGTAGATATTCTGGTTGGTAGAAGAGATCGTGTGATGGGCTACTGGAGAAATGTAAGTATAGCCAAGGTAGATTGATCTATAAATGGACTATAAATATTAGTCCGGTTTGATTGAAAGTATAAAAAATGCTTATTTTAGAAGTATAACTATACT